>CABSFY010000030.1 GCA_902477055.1 uncultured Eubacteriales bacterium | reverse complement strand
GCGGCGGTACGCACGCCGATGGAGCTGCGGCAGCAGGGCTGCGGCTACAGTCTGCGGCTTCCGGAGCGGAGCTATGAGCGGGCCAGGGCGCTGCTCGACCGCGCGGGACTGTCCTACCGGCGCGTCTACCGCAGGCAGGACGGGCAGTGGCAGGAGGTGCGGTCATGATCTACTTTGACAGCGCCGCGACCACGCTGCAAAAGCCGCCGTCCGTGGCCGAGGCCGTCGCCCGCGCCATCCGGACGCACGCCAGCGTCGGCCGGGGCGGGCATCCGGCGGCGGAACGGGCGGCACAGACCGTATTTGCCTGCCGCAGCCTCGCGGGGCAACTGTTCGATGCCGCGCCGGAGCAGGTGGTATTCACTATGAACGCGACGCACGGACTGAATCTGGCCATCAAGACGCTGGTAAAGCCCGGCGACCGCGTGATCGTCAGCGGCTTTGAGCATAACGCGGTCCTGCGGCCGCTTCATGCCGTGGGCGCGGAGCTTACGGTCGTCGGAACGGCGCTGTTCCGACCCGACCGGCTGCTGGAGGAGCTGGCGCAGGCGCTGGCGCGCCGGCCCGCCGCCGTGGTCTGCACGCACGTGTCCAACGTATTCGGTTATATCCTGCCGTTGGCGGACATCGCCGCGCTGTGCCGGATGCACGGCGTTCCGCTGATCGTCGATGCGTCGCAATCGGCAGGGACGCTGCCGGTTTCGCTGGAAAAAACCGGTGCAGCCTTCATCGCCATGCCGGGCCACAAGGGGCTGTACGGCCCACAGGGAACCGGGCTGCTGCTCTGCGCGATGCCGGGCAGGCCGCTGCTGGAGGGCGGTACGGGCAGCAATTCCGAGCAGATCACCATGCCGGACTTCCTGCCCGACCGGCTGGAGGCCGGGACGCACAACGTCTGCGGCATCGCAGGTCTGCTCGAGGGGCTGCGCTTTGTCCGGCGCACGACACCGGAGCGCATTTTCCGCCGCGAGGCGACGCTCGTCCGGCTGCTGGAGCGAAAAACCGCGCCGATTGCCGGACTGCACGGCTTTTTCGGCGAGCAGCAAAGCGGCGTCGTTTCCTTTCGCGCGGCAACCACGGATTGCGAGGAGGCGGCGCAGCGGCTTGCGTCGGAGGGGATCGCCGTCCGCGCGGGCCTGCACTGCGCACCGTTGGCGCACCGCAGCGCAGGAACGTTTGCAACCGGGACGTTCCGCGTCAGCTTCTCGGCGTTCAACACGCCCGCCGAGGTCGAGCGCTTCGCCGTTGTCTGTAACAAAATGTTTTCAAAAAAATAGAGCCGCCGCCGGGATTGCCCCTTGCCATAGCGAAGAAAATCGGATATAATTAGATGAATAACTATGTAACTATACCATTCGGACGGAAGCGCGGCACCGCGCGGGGTTTTGCTTATGGATACAATTATTGAATACTTCCGAGATTTTTTCTCGATGCTGCCGACGATCCGGCTGATGGACGTCGTGGATATTCTTCTGGTCGCGCTGGTGATCTACGCCATCATCATCATGATCCAGACGACGGGGGCTTCCCGAATCGCGAAAAGCGTGCTGATCATTCTGGCGCTGACGCTCGTCACGCAGATACTAAATATGTATCTGATGAACTATCTTCTGGATAAAATTCTGGAGATTGGACTGATCGTGCTGGTCGTGGTCTTTCAGCCGGAGATTCGCCGGATGCTGGAAAAGCTGGGCGCAAAGAGCCTGCGCGAGATCCTCTCGACCAAGGAAGAAAAGCGCGACATCGACCGCGTGATCGAGCAGACCGTTTCGGCCTGCGAGACGATGTCCCGCGAACGCACGGGCGTGCTGATCGTCTTTGAACGCTCCACCTCCCTGATCGACTGGCAGAAAAGCGGCACGGTCATCGACGCGCAGGTGTCCAGCGAGCTGCTGCGAAACATTTTCTTCACGAAGGCGGCGCTTCATGACGGCGCGGTCATCATCCGCAACGAACGCATCGCGGCAGCGGGCTGCGTCCTGCCCCTGACGCAGAACCGCAACATCAGCAGCGACCTCGGCACCCGCCATCGCGCCGGCATCGGCATGAGCGAGGCCTCGGATGCGGTGGTCGTGATTGTTTCCGAGGAAACCGGCACGATCTCCGTCGCCATCGGCGGAATGCTCAAGCGCCATCTCGCACCGAAAACGCTGGAAAAGCTGCTGGAAAACGAGCTTGCGCCGCGCGAGGACCCCAACACCCGCAACCCGCTGAAGCGGCTGCTTCGCAAGTGGAAGCAAAAGGAGAACAACGATGCAAAAACATAAGATTCTGGCCTTTCTGCTGGCGCTGCTGGTGTCGATCGGTCTGTGGGTCTATGCCGTTACGGTCGTCAACCCCGACGGCCGTGCGGATATCAAGGGCGTTCGCGTCCGGCTGGTCGGCCTGATCGACCTGCAAAGCCGCAACCTGATGCTGACCGAGGGCGCCGAGCAGTACGTGAACGTGACCATTTCCGGCCGCCGCTCCGACCTCAAGGAGCTGAACAGCAGCTCACTGGAGGCCATTGCGGACGTCAGCAACATCGACTCGCCGGGCGAATACGACCTGAGCTGGACGCTCGACCCACCCTCAACTGTCGCCTCCGGCGATATCAAGCTCGTCGATACCAATTCCAATAAAATCACCATCAAGGTGAGCGAATATCGCGAACGCACCAACCTGCCCGTCACGGTGGAATACTCCGGCACGCTGGCCGACGGCTACATCCGCGACACCGAAACGGCGACGACCCTGTCCGTCAGCGGCCCCGCCGAGGAGGTCAGCCTCATCGACCACGCCGTCGCACAGGTCGATTTGGAGGGGGTCAGCGCGAATATCGACGCGGACTATCCCTATACCTTCGTCGATGCCGACGGCAAGGAGCTGACGCTGAGCGCCAACGTCACGGCCTCGTCCGAAACGGTCCATCTGACCGTTCCCATCCTGCGGTATAAGCAGGTCGAGCTGCGCGTGAAGTTCATCGAAGGCGGCGGCGCGACGGAGGACAACGTGAAATGCACCATCGAGCCAAAGACCGTCGCCGTCACCGGCAGCGAGGAGGCACTGCAATCGCTCGATTACCTTGAGATCATGACCGTTGATCTGGCCAAAATCACCGAGAGCCAGACGTGGGACATCACACCCGAGCTGCCTGCCGGTGTGACCATTCGCGGCTCGGACACGAGCGTGAAGGTCCGCCTCCGCTTCACCGGCCTGATGACCAAGCGCATCACCATTCCCTGCGCGGATATCGAGCGCCTGAACGATACCGGTGCGCTGGAATTCGCCGAGCAGAGCGTTATCATCTCCGTGCGCGGCAAGGCATCGGAGGTCAATGTCCTCAACGCCGATAACATCCTCGTTTCCGCCGATATGACCGGCGGCTACGACGCGACGACCAAGACCGTCACGCTGACGGTGAGGCTGCCCGACGGCTCCAGGGCCGGAGTCGTCAACGAGCCGTACACCGTGCAGGTCGTTGACGCAAGCTGAACCGATGCAGCAGAAGGCGACCGTTGAATCCGTGCAGCCCGACGGCACGGCGATGCTGCTCGTCCGGCGGCAGAGCGCGTGCAGCGGGGACTGCCATAAATGCGGCGGCTGCGGTGCAGTCGGACAGACGCTCCGCATCCACGCCGAAAACCCCATCGGCGCGCAGCCCGGCGAGATCGTCTACGTCGAGTCGGAGAGCAAAACCGTCCTGTCTGCGGCAGTTCTGGTATATCTGCTGCCGCTGGGGCTGTTCGTTGCCGGGTATCTCGCGGCGACGGCGCTGGACTGGCCTGCGGGCCTGACCGGCGGAGGCTGCTTCGTGCTGGGCCTGCTGCCCGCCTTTGCCTATAACCGCCGCATCAGGAAGCATCCGCCCCGCCAGACGATCACCGGAAGGGTCAGGTGAAGAGCGGTGTTCGGCTATGTTCTCCCGCGAAGGGACAGGCTCTCCGAGGAGCAGCAGGCGCGTTACCGCGCAGCCTATTGCGGCCTTTGCCGCTGTCTTAAGAAGCGCTATGGCTTCCGGGCGCGCTTTCTTGTAAACTATGATATGACATTTCTGTACTTCCTGCTCGGCGGCGGAGAGGGCCGGCAGCCGGAGCGCTGCTTCTGCCCGGCCCGCATCGTTTGCAGGAAGGACTGTATGCCGCGCGATGCGGCAATGGACTATGCCGCCGACCTGAGCGTGCTTTTGAGCTACTGGAAGCTGCGCGACGCGCGGCAGGACGGCAAGCGCTTTACCGGCGGCGCCGGACTGCTGCTCTACCGCCGGGCCTATCGCCGCGCCGCAAAGCGCCAGCCGGAATGCGACCGCGTGTTTTCCGAACGCCTCTCCGCGCTCCATGCGCTGGAGCAGGCGCGATGCGCCAGCCTCGACCGTCCGGCGGACGCGTTTGCCTCGCTGCTGCGGGCCTGCGCCGGGTTTGTCCCGGAGGGCAGCCGGCGGCGGACGCTGGAGCTGCTGCTGTATCACGTCGGGCGGTATCTTTACCTGACCGACGCGCTGGAGGATCTGCCGAAGGACCTGCGGCGCAACGGCTATAATCCCCTGCGCTGGCGCTACGAGCTGCAAGACGGCAGGCTCAGCGAAGCCGACCGCAAGGCCCTGCTCGAAACGATCGACGCATCCATCGCGCTGGCCGCCTCGGCGCTGGAGCTGCTTCCCATCACACAAAACAGCGAACTGCTGCACAATATTATTTACGACGGCCTACCTGCGGTGCTGCACAGCGTCGCGGCGGGGACGTTCCGTAAGAGAGGAAAAACAAATGAAAGACCCGTATGAGGTCCTCGGCGTTCCCCACGGCGCGTCGGAGGATGAAATCAAAAAGGCCTACCGGGAGCTGGCGCGGAAGTACCATCCCGATAACTACGTCAACAATCCCCTCGCGGACTTGGCGCAGGAGAAAATGAAGGAGATCAACGAGGCGTACGCCACGCTGACCAATAAGGGCGGCGCATCCTCGCAGACCGGCAGCGCGGGCTACGGCTCACAGCAGCAGAGCGGCGCGTCGTCCGGCGTCTACGCCGAAATTCGGCGGCTGATCCAGATGGGCCAGCTCGACCAGGCCGAGGGCCGTCTGGACGGCATCCCGACACACGACGCACAGTGGTACTATCTGCGCGGCGTGATCGCGCAGCGGCGCGGCTGGATGGACGAGGCGGCGCAAAATTTCCGCATCGCCGTCAGCATGGACCCGTCCAATATGGAATACCGCAGCGCGGCCAACAGCGCGGGCGGCGGCTATCAGCCCTACCGGCAGCAGGGCGGCGGCACGGATTCCGACGACTGCATGAACCTGTGCGGAACGATGCTGTGCCTCAACTGCCTGTGCAACGGCTGCCGCTAAAAGGAGGAAACGCAATATGATTTGCAGCATGACCGGCTACGGGCGCGCGGTACAAACACTGCGCGGCCGCGAGATCATCGTCGAGCTGCGCTCGGTGAACAACCGCTTTCTGGATTGCTCCGTGCGCCTGCCCAGAGTCTTTTCCTACGTTGAGGAGGCCGTAAAGCAGCGCGTAAAGGAAAGCGTTTCGCGCGGCAAGGTCGATGTCTTTGTTACCGTCAATTCCACCGGCGAGGACGAAAGTGTCCGCGTCGCGCTCAACCGCCCGGTGCTGGAGGGTTATCTGACGGCGCTGCGGGCGATCTGCGTGGACTATCAGGTCCGCGACGACATCAGCGCCATGACGCTGGCCCGGATGCCGGAGGTGTTCCAGACCGAAAAGGCCGAGGAGGACGAGGCGCAGAACCGCGCGGACATTCTGACCGTGCTGGATGAGGCGATTGCCGCCTATAACGCCATGCGCGCCCGGGAAGGCGCCGCACTGGTCAACGATCTGCGCAGTCACGCGGCGGTGATCTTGAGCTGCGTCGAACGCGTGGAGCAGCGCTCCCCCGTGACCGTCGCGGACTACCGCGCCCGTCTGGAGCGCAAAATGCGCGAGGTGTTGGAAAGCACCACCATCGATGAGAGCCGCATTCTGACCGAGGCGGCGATCTTTGCCGACAAGGTCGCCGTGGACGAGGAAACCGTCCGCCTGCGCAGCCATCTGAGCCAGATGGACGAGCTGCTCTCCGGCGGCGGCGCAGTCGGCCGCAAGCTGGACTTCTTGTTGCAGGAAATGAACCGCGAGGCGAATACCATCGGCTCGAAGGGCAACGATCTGGAGCAGGCGCGGAACGTCGTCGAGATCAAGGCCGAGCTGGAAAAGATTCGCGAGCAGGTCCAGAATATCGAATGATGCGGCTGGTCAATATCGGATTTGGAAATCTGGTGTCCGCCGAGCGGGTGCTGGCCGTGGTCAGCCCGGACTCCGCGCCGGTCAAGCGGCTGGTACAGGAGGCGAAGGAGCGCACCATGCTCATCGATGCCAGCTTCGGCAGAAAGACCCGCGCCGTGCTGATGATGGATACCGACCATGTGATCCTCTCGGCCATCACGCCGGAGGCCATCACGCGGCGATTTAACGAAAAGGATGCATCTGCGCATCCGGAGGAGGACGACGAGGCTTGAAACAGGGCAGAATTTTGATCGTATCCGGGCCGTCCGGCGTTGGGAAGGGAACGATCGTGCGCGAGGTCATGAAAAACGACCCGTCGCTGCAATTTTCCGTTTCCGCCACGACCCGCGCCATTCGTCCCGGCGAGATCGAGGGCGAAAGCTATTATTTTATCACAAAGGAACGCTTTGAAGAAATGATTGCGGCGGGCGAGCTGTTGGAGCACGCCAGCTACGCCGGGAATTACTACGGCACGCCGCTCCGCCCCGTCGAGGAAGCCCTCGCAAACGGCATCAGCATCGTGCTGGAGATCGAAGTGCAGGGCGCATTGCAGGTCATGCAGCGCCGTCCGGACGCGATCACCGTGTTCATCGCCCCGCCGAGCTTTGCCGAGCTGAAACGGCGGCTGGCCGGCCGCGGCGATACTCCGCCCGAGGTCGCCGCCCGCCGTCTACAGGTCGCGGCACAGGAATGTGCAGTGGCAAAGAAATACCAATATACTATTGTAAATGACGATCTACAGCAGGCCATCGCCGCGCTCGAAGCAATTCTGACCGCCGAGCGCTGCCGGAGCGCCTACTGCGACATCGATCTCAAGGAGGAACCATAATATGCTGTATCCCGCAATGTCTGAGCTTTTGAAGCACATCGACAGCCGCTATCTGCTGGTCAACGTCGTGGCCCGCCGCGCCCGCCAGCTTTCCATCGAGGCGGAAACGTTCCATGAGCCGCTGGCGGACAAGCCCGTCACTCTCGCCATCCGCGAGGTTGCCGAGGGCAAGCTGGAGGCCAAGCTCCACGAATAATTCGCTCCGAACGGAGCAGATCAGGCCACGGGAGGGCGGAATATGATCGCAAAAATTGCCGTTGCGGCCGCGATTTATGCCATCGACAAGCCCTACGACTACCGCATCCCGGAGGGCATGACGCTTTGGCCGGGACAGCGCGTCCGCGTGCCGTTCGGCCGCTCGAATAAGCGCTCGGAGGGCGTCGTGCTGGCGCTGACCGAGGGCGACGAGAGCAAGCTCAAGCCCGTGGACGGTCCGCTGGACCCGGAGCCGCTGCTTGGCAAGCGTGAGCTGCACCTTGCGGCCTTCCTGCGCGAGCGCTATTTCTGCACGTTTTACGAGGCGATCAAGGCCATCCTGCCCGCCGGGGTCTGGTTCCGGGAGGAGGAGCGCTACACGATCGCGGCGGAGAACTGGCGGGAGCAGATCCACCGCAAGCCGGAGGCGCTGGCCGTGATGCAGGCGCTCGAGGCCCTCGGCGGCAGCGCCGATTTTGAGCGCCTGCGCCAGCAGTTTACGGACGATGCGCTGCGTGAGGCTGTGCGCTATCTGCTCAAAAAGCGCCTGATCTCTGCCGAAACGTCGCACAAGCGCCGCGTGCAGGATAAGACCGAGCGCATCGCCGTTCTGGCTGCTTCCGTTGAAGATGCGCAGCTTTATGCCGACAGTAAGCGCCGTTCTGCGCCGCTGCAAACGTCGGTGCTGGAGCTGCTCATTACCGTCGGCCAATGCGCGGCGAAGGACCTGTGCTACTTTACCGGTGCGACCGGCGCGGTGCTGAGCCGCTTGGAAAAGCTGGGCTATCTCACATTGGAGGAGCGCCCGCAGCTCCGCATTTCGCAGATCGAACCGGCGAAGCTCGACGGCCCGCTGACGCTCAATGACGAGCAGCAGGCGGCCTTCACCGGCCTGCAAGCGCAGATGCGGCGGGAAAAGCCGGGCGTTTCCCTGCTCTACGGCGTGACCGGCAGCGGCAAGACCTCAGTCTATATCAAGCTGATCTATGACTGTCTGGCACACGGAAAAACGGCGCTGCTTTTGGTGCCGGAGATTGCGCTGACGCCACAGCTTCTGGCGCTGTTTGCCGCCCATTTCGGCGAAAAAACGGCGGTCCTGCACAGCGGCCTGCGCATCACCGAACGCTACGATACGTGGAAACGCATCCGCAGCGGACAGGCGCGCGTCATCCTCGGCACGCGGTCGGCGGTATTTGCGCCGACACAGGAGCTGGGCCTTCTGATCGTGGACGAGGAGCAGGAGCATACCTATAAATCCGAAAATTCTCCGCGCTATCATGCGCGCGAGGTTGCAATTTACCGCGGGGCGCAGCAAAACGCGCTCGTCCTGCTCGGCTCGGCGACGCCGAGCGTCGAAACGATGTACCGCGCAAAAACCGGCGTGTTCGGGCTGTATCAGCTCCGCCAGCGCTATAACCAGCAGGCGCTCCCGCCGGTCGAGATCGTCGATATGAAGCAGGAGCTGCGTGCCGGGAACGGAACGCTCATCAGCGAGCCGCTGCTGCTGGCTCTGCGCCAAACGGCCGAGGCAGAGCAGCAGGCCATCCTGTTTCTCAACCGGCGCGGCACGAGCCGAATGCTGGCGTGCGTAGACTGCGGCTATGTACCGATGTGTCCGGCGTGTACGGTCGATCTGACGTATCACGAGGCAAATCACAGACTGATGTGCCACTACTGCGGCCATTCCGAGCCGCTTCCGCCCCGCTGTCCGCAATGCGGCGGCCACCTGAAACAGATTGGCGCGGGGACGCAGAAGGTGCAGCAGCAGCTTTCGGACCTGCTGCCCGACCTCGGCGTGCTGCGGATGGACGCGGACACCGTTTCGGCGGTCAATACACACGAAAAGCTGCTCGGCCGCTTCCGCGACGAGCGCATTCCCATCCTTTTGGGAACGCAAATGGTCGCCAAGGGGCTGAATTTTGAAAAAGTCACCCTCGTCGGGGTGCTCGACGCGGATATGTCACTGTATGTCGGCAGCTACCGCGCGGCAGAAACGACGTTTAATATGATTACCCAAGTCATTGGCCGCGCCGGGCGCGGTGCGGTAAGCGGCCGGGCGATGATCCAGACGCTCACGCCGAAAAACCGCGTCATCGAGCTGGCCAGCCGGCAGGATTACGACGGTTTTTATGACGAAGAGCTCCCCTTGCGCGAGGTGCGGGGCTGTCCGCCATTCCGCGACCTGCTGTCGCTGACCTTCCACGGGCGGCAGGAGCAGGCGGTCTGGCAGGCGGCGCAGCGCTTTCGCGCCGTGCTGGCCGCGCAGCTTGCCTCGGACTATTACCGAACGGAAGCCGTGCAGCTCCTCGGCCCCGCCCCGGCGCAGGTCGCCCGCGTGAACTACAGCTATCGCTGCCGTCTTACGCTGAGCTGCTGCAACACCCGCTCCCTTCGGGAGCTGACGGCGCATCTGATGCGCGAATTTTTGAAGAATAAGGCAAACCGTGGCATCGGCGTGTACGCCGACGTCAACGGCAATGAATAGGAGGAACAAAACGTGGCGCTGCGAAAAATCCTGACGGTGGAGGAGCCGTGTCTGCACAAGGTCTGCCGCCCTGTGACGAAATTTGATCGAAAGCTGGGTGAGCTGCTCGACGACATGGCCGAAACCCTGGTCGATGCAAACGGTGTCGGCCTCGCCGCGCCGCAGATCGGCATCCTGCGCCGCATCGTCGTCATCGACACCGGCGAGGAGATCGTGGAGCTGGTCAACCCGGAGATTCTGGAAACCTCCGGCGAGCAGGACGGCATGGAGGGCTGCCTCAGCGTGCCGGGCGAGTACTGGATGGTCAAGCGGCCCGATTTCGTCCGCGCCAAGGCGCAGGACCGCGACGGTGAGTGGTTCGAAATCGAGGGCGAGGGCCTGATCGCCCGCTGCCTGTGCCACGAGTGCGACCACCTCGACGGCCATATCTATACCGAGATCGCCTACCGCAAGCTCTCCGACGAGGAGATCGAGCAGCTGCACAGCGGCGCAGAGGAGGACGACGGCGAATGAGAGTTGTCTTTATGGGAACGCCGGACATCGCGGCGACCTGCCTGACGCGGCTGCTGTCCGCACCGGTGGAGGTTGTGGGCGTTTATACCAAGCCCGATATGCCGAAAAATCGCGGCATGAAGCTGGAAATGTCCGACGTAAAAAAGGTCGCGCTCAACGCAGGGCTGCCCGTGTTCCAGCCGACGACCTTCCGCGACGACGCGGTGGTCGAGGAGCTGCGCGGCCTAAAGCCCGATGTCATCGCTGTCGTGGCCTACGGAAAGATTTTACCGCAGCGCGTGCTGGACATTCCCTTGAAAGGCTGCATCAACATTCACGCAAGCATTCTGCCGGCACTGCGCGGTTCGGGACCGGTCCAGTGGGCCATCCTCAACGGACTGGACGAAACGGGCGTGACGGCGATGTATATGGCGGCGGAAATGGACGCGGGCGACATCATTGAAATTCGCAAAACGCCCATCGAGCCGTATGAAAACGCGCAGAGTCTGCTCAACCGGCTGGCGAGCATCGGTGCAGAGCTGCTGTGCGACACGCTGGCAAGCGTCGCTGCCGGAACGGCCACGCGCACGAAGCAGGACGAAAGCAAGGTCACCTTCGCGCCGATGCTGACCAAGGCCCTCTGCCCCATCGATTGGAGCAAACCGCGCCGCCGGATCATCGATCAGGTGCGTGGGCTGGACCCGTGGCCGGTCGCGACGGCAACGATACAGGATAAGCGCTTTAAGATCTACGAGGTGCGCCCGGTCGAGCGCACGACCGATCAGCCCGCCGGGACGCTTCTGGCGCTCACAAAGCAGGGGCTGGAAATCGCCTGCGGCGACGGCGTTCTGGTCATCACCAGATTGCAGGCCGAGGGCGGCAAGCGTATGGCGGCGGTGGATTATTTCCGCGGCCATCCGATCGCGCTGTGACGGCAAGAGACGCGGCGCTGCGGGCGCTGCTGGCCTGCCGGAAGGACGGCGCGTGGTCGGACGGGGCGCTTAAGCAGCTCCTGACCGGCATGGACCCGCGCGAGGCTGCGCTGGCCAGCCGTTTGTGCTACGCCGTTCTGCAAAACCGGCTGCTGCTGGATCATTGGCTCCGGCCCTACGTGCGCGGGAAATTACAGCCCGCCGTCGAGGAAATCCTTCGCCTTGCGGTCTGTCAATTGACTTTTTTTGATAAAATCCCGCCCTCTGCGGCGGTCAACGAGGCGGTCGAGCAAGCCAAGCGCTTTGCCAATCCCGCCGCCGCCCGGCTGGTCAACGGCGTGCTGCGTTCGTTTTTGCGGGCGGGCAAGCCGGAGCTGCCGGACGACCTCTCCCTTCGCTACAGCCATCCGCCGGAGCTGACGGCACTGTTACAGGCACAGTTCGGCGACAAGACCGAGCGCCTGCTGCAAAGCCATAACGAGGCGCCCGCAACCGTATTACAGGTCAACACCCTGCTGGCGACCACGCCGCAGGTCGAGTGCGCCCTGACCGAGGCCGGTGCGGACTGGCAGCGCCATCCGTGGCTGCCGGACTGCCTGACCGTGCGCGGCGCAGGCGATTTGGAGCGGCTGGAGGCGTTTCAAAACGGCTGGTGCTACGTGCAGGACGCGGCGGCGCGGTTGGCGGTTTGGGCCGCCGGATTGCAGCCGGGAATGCGCGTCCTCGACTGCTGCGCCGCGCCGGGAGGCAAGAGCTTCGCCGCCGCCATCGCCATGCGCAATAAGGGTTCGGTGCTCTCGTGCGACATTCATCCGCATAAGCTGCGGCTGATCGAACGCGGCGCGGAACGGCTGGCGCTGGAGTGTATCACGACGCAGCTGCAAAACGCCGCCGAGCCGGTCGCGGAATGGAACGGCGCGTTCGATGCCGTGATTTGTGACGCGCCCTGCTCCGGGCTGGGCGTGATCCGCAAGAAGCCCGACATCCGCTATAAAGATCTCACGCAAACCGAACGCCTGCCCGCGCTGCAAACGCTGCTTCTGGACAATCAGGCCCAGTACGTCCGCCCCGGCGGAGTGCTGCTTTACAGCACCTGCACCATTCTGCGGCGGGAAAATGAAGCCGTGGTCGAGGCATTTTTGCAGCAGCATCCGGAGTTCCTGCCGGAGCAGGCGGTCTACCCTGCCGGATCCGGGCTGGAATCGGCGGCCATGACGACCCTCCTGCCGTGCGACCACGGGACGGACGGCTTCTTCATCGCAAAGCTGCGGAAGAAAGGATAATATTTTGAAGGACATCAAATCCATGACCCTGCCGGAGCTGACGGCAGACCTGACGGCGCTCGGCGAGCCGAAATTCCGCGCAAAGCAGGTCTACACCTGGCTGCATCGCGGCGTGCGGCGCTTCGAGGAAATGACCGATATCTCCCGCGCTCTGCGCGAAAAGCTGGAGGCCGAATATGAGCTGGCCTGTCCGACGGTCGCGCGGAAGCTGCAATCGCAGAAGGACGGGACGATCAAATACCTCTGGCGGCTGCGCGACGGCAATTGCGTGGAAAGCGTTCTCATGCGCTACCATCACGGCAACACCGTCTGCATCTCCTCTGAGGTCGGCTGCCGGATGGGCTGCGCCTTCTGCGCCTCGACGCGCGGGGGTCTGGTGCGGCGGCTGCTGCCGTCGGAGATGCTCGATCAGGTGCTGTTTACGCAGCTCGATTCCGGCCTGCCGGTGTCGAACATCGTCCTGATGGGCATCGGCGAGCCGCTGGACAATTACGACGCGGTGCTGCGCTTTCTGGAGCTGGTGAACAGCCCGGAGGGCATGAACATCGGAATGCGGCACATCAGCCTCTCCACCTGCGGCCTTGTGGATCAGATCGACCTGCTGGCGCAGGAAAATCTGCAATTGACCCTCTCCGTTTCGCTCCACGCGCCGACGGACGAGGTCCGAAACGGCATCATGCCGATCAACCACAAATACAACGTGGAAACGCTGCTGGCCGCGTGCAAGCGCTATTTTGAAACGACCGGCCGACGCATTTCCTTTGAATATGCCATGATTCGCGGCGTAAACGACACGCCGGAGATGGCGCGGCTGCTCATTCGTCGGCTGAAGGGTATCGCGGCACACGTCAATCTGATCCCCCTGAACGACGTGGAGGAAAGTCCGCTCAAGCCGAGCCTGCCGGAAACGGTACGGCGCTTCCAGCAGGCGCTGGAGGAGGCAGGCATCCCCGCCACCGTCCGCCGCACCCTCGGCAGCGACATCAACGCCTCCTGCGGCCAGCTCAGACGACAGTTCGAGCAAGGAAAAGCGTGATCGATAGACGTTCGCAGGGCGGGATGCCCTCCTCCCGCCGCTGCCGGCAGTGTCGATTTCGTGAATCGTATCGTATGCCTATCGGCACGGATTAAAATTTCGCGCCGGAGGCGCGAAAACAATCCTCCCGTCAGCTTCGCTGACAGCTCCCTTTCCACAAGGGAGCCTTTGGATGGTGCGCACTCTGAAGCCTCCTCTGATGAAGGGGCCAACTGTGCGACATAGACGAGAAATTCGCAAATTTCCAACCTTTTTCAACAAAATTGAAGGAAAAACCGTGTTATCTAAGAAGGGAGTGAACTCCTATGGATGCTTGGGGACTGACCGATGTCGGTAACGTTCGTGAGCAAAATCAAGATGCATACCGCATTCTGACGCTGCCCGGCAAGGCGCTGGCGGCGTTGGTTTGCGACGGTATGGGCGGTGCGCGCGCCGGTAATGTCGCCAGCCGTCTGGCAAGCGAGGTGTTTTCCGGCGAAATCGAGCGCTCCTTTACGCAGGATATGACACCCGACGAGGCCGAACGCCTGCTGCGCTCGGCGGCGACGCTGGCCAACATCGCGGTGTATGAACACGCGCAGATCAGCCCGGAATATGAGGGCATGGGGACGACGCTGGTCGCCGCGCTGGTCTACGAAAAGGGCATTCTCGTGCTGAATATCGGCGACAGCCGCGCCTATCTGATGAACGGCGACGGCATTCGCTGCATCACGACGGACCATTCGGTCGTGGAGCTGATGGTGCGCCGGGGCGAGCTGACCCCGGAGCAGGCCAAGACCCATCCCAGCAAGAACCTCATCACCCGCGCCGTCGGCACGGGGGCGCAGGTGCTTGCCGACGTTTTCCGCGTCACGGCGGGGAAAAACGACTGTATGCTTCTCTGCTCGGACGGTCTGAGTAATCTCTTGGCCGACCAGGAGATCCTCTTTGAGGTGGCGCACGGCGCGAATCGCGCCGACTGCTGCCAGCGCCTGCTGGAGATCGCAAAGGAGCGCGGCGCACCTGATAACGTAACCTCGGTGCTGATCTCGCTCTGAGCGGAGCGTCAATAAAACAGAAACATCTCGGCAGCCGTTCGCCGTTTGAGAACGGTCCGCAGCAGCGGATAATTAGGAGTTGCTATGGAAAATTATATCGGCAGATTGCTGGATAACCGCTATGAGATCCTGGAGGCCATCGGTGCAGGCGGTATGGCGGTGGTGTATAAGGCGCTGGATCACCGGCTGAACCGGCTGGTTGCGGTGAAGATTCTGAAGGATGATTTCTCCCGAAATCAGGAATTCCGCCGCCGCTTCCACGCCGAGTCGCAGGCGGTCGCGATGCTGTCGCATCCGAACATCGTCAGCGTCTACGACGTGTCCCGCACCGGTGACATCGACTACATCGTCATGGAGCTGATCGAGGGCATCACCCTCAAGCAGTATCTGGAGCGCAAGGGCAACCTGAACTGGCGCGAAACGCTGCATTTTTCCATGCAGATCGCCAAGGCGCTGGAGCACGCGCACAGCCGCGGCATCGTCCACCGCGACATCAAGCCGCACAACATCATGATTCTCAAGGACGGCAGCATCAAGGTCGCCGATTTCGGCATCGCCCGCATCAGCTCGGCGCAGAGTACGCTCACCCGCGAGGCGCTCGGCTCGGTGCATTATATCTCGCCGGAGCAGGCCAAGGGCGCGCGCGTCGATTGCCGCAGCGACCTGTATTCCCTCGGCGTTGTGATGTACGAGATGCTCACCGGCCGGACCCCCTACGACGGCGAAACGCCCGTCGCCGTGGCCATTCAGCACATCAATGGCGGCGCACGCCTCCCCAGTGAGTTGGCGACCGGCATCCCGCTCGGCATCGAGCAGATTACCATGCACGCGATGAACTCCAATCCGGAGGCCCGCTATTCCTCCGCGACGGAGATGCTGCGCGATATGGAGGAATTCCGCAAGAATCCCGCCATCACCTTCCACTTTAACGGACCGGTCGCGCCGGTCACCCCCGCCGCGCCCGCCCGCCCGCAGCCCCGTCCCGGCATGACGCGTTCCGATGCCGAGCGCTACGCAGCGGCAAGAGGCGCCGCCAAGCCCGACAACCGGACGCCCGAGGAACGCCGCGCCGAACGCGCACGCCGCGAAAAGGAGCTGGCCGCCGAAAAACGCAAGCGTAACCTGACCATCGGCATCATCGCCGGCGCGGTGCTGGCCGTGATCCTCGCGGTGGTCCTGATCGTCGTCCTCGCGGGCGGCTCGGACGAGCCGGCTGACCCGCTGAACACCTCCGAAACCCAGGAGGGCAACGTCCGCGTCGAGAATTTCGTCGGCAAAAAGCTCGTGGACATCAATCCGAACGACTACCCCGACCTCAAGCTCGACTTCATCAATGTCAAAGAGGACTTCAGCGACGAGTATGAGGAAGGCTACATCATCGACCAGACCCCCAAGGCCTACGAAGAGGTCCGCAAAGGCCGTACCGTTACGTTCACTGTCAGCAAGGGGCCGGAAAGCTCCGATATGCCCAATCTGGTGGATAAATCCAGCGCAGAGGCCATCCGGCAGCTCGACGCACTGAAGCTCGGCCTCAAGGTCATTACCGAGGACGAGGGCAGCGACACCGTGACCAAGGGCTATATCACCCGTACCGAGCCGAAGGCCGGAACGGAGCTGGAAAAGAATCAAGCCGTCACGCTCTACGTCAGCCTCGGCTCGAATAAGATGCCGAGCCTGCGAGGCGAATCCAAGGAAAATGCCGAAACCCGCCTCAAGGCGATGGAGCTGAATCTGAAGCTCGTGTTCCTTGAGGAGGAGGACGACGACATCGAAGAGGGCAAGGTCATCCGCACCAGCCCCGCAGCGGACAGCGAGCTGACCAAGGGGCAGCAGATCACGCTGTACATCAGTCTCGGCGACGGCAAGGTGCTGGTCCCGCCGGTCCTCGGCTTCAGCAAGATGGAGGCCATTCAGCTCCTGCGCGACGCAAAGCTCGGCTATGAGGTCAAGGAAATCTACGACGAAACGGTCGAAAAGGGCAAGGTCATTTCGCAAAGCGAGCTGCCCAATACCAAGGTCAAGAAGGACACCGTCGTAACCATTGACATTTCCCTCGGGCCGGATCCGACGAAGAACACCACCGCCCCGACCGAGGCACCCACCACGCCGTCCACGGCCGCGCCGACCGAGGCCACGGCCGCGCCGAATCCGTGAGGACGCAGGCTGCATGGCAGAGCAACGCAGCGGGCGCATCGTTAAGGCGCTGAGCGGATTTTACTATGTTGAAAGCGACGGGAAAACCGTCGAATGCCGTGCGCGGGGCATCTTCCGCAAGGAACACGTCACCCCGCTCGTCGGCGATTATGTGACCTTCACCGTCGAGCGCGGCAAGGGAACGGTCGAAACCATTCAGCCGCGCAAAAACAGCTTCCTCCGCCCGGCGGTCAGCAATCTGGACGCGCTGGTGGTGCTGGCCTCCGGTGCCAACCCCGTGACCGACCCGTTTCTGATCGACCGGGTCTGCGCCATCGCGGGCGACCGGGGCGTGCCGGTGCTGCTGTGTGTGAACAAGATCGATCTCGCGGCGGCGGAGCGGCTCATCGCAATCTACCGCCATGCGGGCTTCGCCGTTTTCCCGACGAGTGCGGAAACCGGCGAGGGCATTGAGGCGCTTCACGCAGCAATTCGCGGCAAGACCGTCGCCTTCACCGGCAACTCCGGCGTGGGCAAAAGCAGCGTCCTCAACTGCCTCGACCGCCGCTTCGCCATCGAAACCGGCGAGGTTTCCGAAAAGCTGGGACGCGGACGGCATACGACGCGTCACGTGGAGCTGTACGCCCTTGGCGAGGACACGTACGCCATCGACACGCCGGGCTTTTCGTCCTTCGACACGGAGCGGATGGAGTTGGTGCTCAAGGAGAATTTGCAGTACGCATTCCCGGATTTTGCGCCGTTTCTGGGCCAATGCCGCTACCACGACTGCGCCCACCTCCGCGAACCGGGCTGCGCCGTCACGCAGGCGCTGTCCGACGGGCAGATCGAGCCGACGCGCTACGAAAGCTACGTCCGCCTGTACGAGAGCGCAAAGGAATTAAAGCCCTGGGAACTGAAATAGTGCGAATTTTTATCGCCTCCGGCACATAGGGTGTGCCGGGGGCGGTTTTTATGTGCAGAAAAAACGAATTGTTAGGCTCGATTCTCATGGCGCTCGGCGCGGGGCTGCTGCTGTCGCTGCTGTTTACCTCGGAGGTCATTCTCGCCGCGCTGGGCATCGGTCTGCTGCTGTGCGGCCTGCTGTGGGCGCAAAAACGGGTGTGCTGATGTTCTTGGTATAAACCTGTCCGACCGGACATATATATCCGACAGAACGAACAAGGGGTGAGATGCAATGGAGCTTGTTTTTCAGGAAAACCGGCTTACATATCTGGCAAAAATCTTTTCCGAAACGGTATCGCTGGAGCAGACGGCGGATTTGATTATCCCGGACAGCAGCGCCGACTGCGACCGGGTGATCGACAGCTTCGGAACGGCCCTCATCCGCAGCGAGGACTGCGGCGGGGGCAGCGTTTCGGTGACAGGTTATGTGCAGGCGGGCGTACTGTTCGTCACGGAGGCCGGGGAGGTCCGGCGGCTGGAAACGCAGATCCCGTTCCAGGTCCGCCGGGAGCTTCCGCAGACGGATGGCGTAGGTCAGATGCGCAGCCGCTGCACGCTGCGCAGCGTGGACGCGCGGCTGCTCAATTCGCGCAAGGTGCTGGTCCGCGTGGGTATAAGCTGCGCCGTAACGGTCTATGCCGCGCAGGAGCACATCTGCTATGACCTGTCCGAGCCTGCGCCAACGCTACAGCTCAAGCGGACGGAGCTGCCGCTGCGGATGCCGGTGTCGCTGGGCGAAAAGACCTTCCCGCTCAACGAGGAGCTGGAGCTTCCGGCCGGAAAGCCGCCGATCGGACGGCTGCTCAAATGCCTGTGCCGGATGCAGGTCGGCGAACAGAAGCTCGTCGGCAGCAAGGCGGTGTTCAAGGGCGCTGCGGTCGTGCGGGTCCTTTATGAGGATGCCGACGGCGCACTGAACACGAACGAATGGGATGTGCCGTTTTCGCAGTACGCCGAAATGGAACGCGAGCTGGACGACTGCGAGCTGCAAACGGCGCTGGCGCTGACGGCCTTTGAGGCCGAGCCGGACGGGCAGCTCGACAGCCGCCGCGTGTTCCTCAGCGCCGAGGTGCGGGCGCAGTGTACCGCTATCGGGCAGCAAAAAATTGCCCTCATCGAGGACGCCTTCTGCACAGACGGCGAGCTGGAGCCGCAGTGGGACGAGTGGCGCTTGACCGGTGTGCTGGACCGGCAGACGCTGCATGAAACGGCGGTCCTCACCAGCGATCAGAGCGCGGGCGCGATTGTTGACGCGTGGGTCTATGCCGACGAGCCGACCCGGCAACGCGACGGGACGGCCGTGACAATGGAAATCCCGTTGAGCTGTAATGTGCTATATATCGATGCCGACGGAAAGCCGCAGGGCCGGTCGCTGCGCGGCAGTGCGACGATACACACGGAGGCAGCGGAAAACGGCCAATGCGCCATGGCGGACTTCTCCGGCGGGGCGCTGTTCTCCGGCGCAAGCGCGGCGGGGATGGAGCTGCGCATTCCGCTGGCCGTCACGGTCGAAACGACGGCGGAGCACAGCCTGCGCTGCGTCTGCGGCGGCACGGTCGAGCCGCTGAGCGAAGCGGAGGAGAAAAAGCCGGCCGTCATCCTGCGCCGCGTCGGCAGCGACGAGGAGCTGTGGGACATCGCCAAGAAGCTGCGCACGCCCGTCGCCGCCATCGCCGAAGCCAACGACCTCCAAGGCCCCACCGTCCCCGCCGACACCATGCTGCTGATCCCGATGTAACCCAAAAACGGAGCCGCCCCTGCGGCCCCGTTTTTTATGCGGCACAGCAAGCCGGGGGAAACCGCCCCGCGCCGCAGCGCCTTGGCTTCCCCGCTGGGGAAGCTGTCACGGCCAATGGCCGTGACGGATAGGGTCCCTGCGCCCGCAGGCGCACGTTGCGATATGGTTTGCAGCAAAATCGAAGTGCCAGCAGCGGCGGGGTCAGGGGACCCCGCCCTACGCATAAGGGTATCCTTGCTGCGCCCAAGGCTGAACTCTGCGTAGGGCGCGATGCCCTCATCGCGCCGAGAGCGCAGTTTCGATTAGGACATAGGCATCACTGAATCGTACGATATCTCGAAACGTTACTGCCGCCAGTGGGCGGTCAATGACCGTCCCTACGGCGTGAAACGGAAGTCGGTACGGAATTCGTGGCGGGGTCAGGGGACCCCGCCCTACGAACGGTGTTCGATGGTGCGTCCGTTGGGGCACGAGCGGCGGGAGGGAAGTCATTCTGTCCCTCGGTGATACGGTTCAATAGCGGTTGGGGGTGGTGGTTTGTGGACGGGCGGTACGGGCGGAGTCGGTCGGGCTTTCGGTGGCAGTCGTTGTTCCGGAATCGTCCTTTGCGTCGAGGCCACCGCTGGTGCCGGGGGTACCGTTGTTGGAGTCGCCGGTCGTTGTCATGTTGCTGGACCCGGACGGCATGGTCGATGTGTTTTCCGTTTCGCTGCGCGTGCCGGATTCGGCGGCGGTCGTGGATTCGGAGATCACACCGTCGGTGCGGTCGGACACGTTGCCGCCGTCCGTGCAGGCGGCCAAAAGGCTGACAATGGCAAATGCCAGAAAAATCGTTACGAGCTTTTTCATCGTGTTCCTCCTATTCTTTGTTACGCCGGTAGTATGCGGCGGATTTTGCGGATTATACCGCGCGGCACCGGCCGAAAAGTTCGAGGAGAAAAACTTTTTTCAAAATCGGTATTTTCGGATTGATTTCAGCCCGAAATCCTTGTATAATGAAACCGAAAAATACAGGGGAAGCACTGCTTCGTTCGGAAACTCCCCCAAAAAAGAGAGGATCTAACCATGAAAAAGCTCGTTGTTAAAAAAGGCTCCCAGTGCATGGCGTGTCTGGAATGCGTCACCGCCTGTTCCAAGGCATTTTACAAGGAATTTCATCCCGACAAGTCCTGCGTGCAGATCGTAGAGCGTGCGGGGAAGGTCCGCCCCATGACCTGCGTCCAGTGCGGCAAGTGCGCCGCCGCGTGCGAGCATGGCGCGATCACCCAGAACCCCAAGACCGGCGTGTACATGATCAACAAAAAGCTCTGCGTCGGCTGCGGCAAGTGCGCCGAGGCCTGCCCGTTCGGTGTGATCGTTTATCAGCCGGGCATGGCGAACGCCTCGAAGTGCATCGCCTGCGGCATCTGCGTCAAGGCCTGCCCGATGGATGTTCTGGAGATCGCGGAGAGCTGAGCGCACCGGAGAATACACAAGCTCACGCCGCGTGGTTCGACGATAATTTGTCGTTTTTTTACAGCAAACTTCTTGACACTGTAGCCGATACTATGATACGATAGGTTCATCAAGTGGTGTCGTGCGCTCTTTTGTGCGGCCACAAGAAATCTGAGAGGAGATTTGAAAAATGGATAACAATTATCAGAACAATCCGCAGCAGCCGAATCAGACCAACGGCATGGCGATCGCGGCGCTCGTTTGCGGTATCATCGGTGTGGTGGGCTGCTTCCCGGGCTGGTTTGCCATTGTTTCTCTGGTGCTGTCTATCGTTGGTATCGTTCTCGGTGCGAAGGGTATGCAGGTTGCCAAGACGACCGGCACCGGCAATGGCCTTGCCATCGCGGGTCTTGTCTGCGGCATCGTCGGCGCGGCGTTTTCGCTGGTTGGCGCAATTTGCTTCCTCGCGTGCGCTTCTGCCTCCTACGCAGCGGATGGTCTCCTGAGCGGCCTCTATTATTGATCCATCGCTTGAAGCAACGGTTATTCTGACATAACATCGCTCAAAACAGACATAGGCAAAGTCCTGTGTCTGTTTTGCTATGGAGAGTACTATGTTCCCTACTTTGACCCTATTCGGCAAGGAGCTGCCGGCTTATATGCTGTGTGCGCTCGCGGGGGCGCTTTCGGCGCTGTTCGCATCGTACTTCGCGGGCAGAAGGCGCGGACTGAACGAATTGAAAATCCTCACGATGGGACTTTTGTCCTTTCTCGGCGTGGGCATCGGCGGTTGCCTGTTGTATGGCGTGACGCGCATCCGGGAATTGATATTTATCCTTTCCCATTTGGATCGCATTCAGTCCCTCCAAGACGTACAGTCCGCACTGAACATCGTATTCGGCGGCTCGGTGTTCTACGGCGGGCTGATCGGTATGATTCTCATCACTCTCTGCTACGTCCGCAAGAAAAGGCTCAGCCGCGATTATATCGACCTGACCGCTGCCGCCATCCCGCTGTTTCACGCGTGGGGGCGCATCGGCTGCTTCCTCGGCGGCTGCTGCTTCGGCATCGAGAGCAGCTTCGGCTTTGTGTACCACTATTCCCCCATCGCCGAGGCCAACGGCGTGCGCCGCCTGCCGGTCGCGCTGTTCGAGGCAGCGTTCAACGCCGCGCTGAGCGCATTTTTGTACATCTGCTTCCGCAAAAAGAAATATCGCGGGTATCTCATCAACATCTATCTCTACGCCTATCCGGTGTGGCGGTTTGTGATCGAGTTTTTCCGCGGCGATATGTATCGCGGCTTTTTGTGGATTCTCTCGACCTCGCAGTGGGTATCCCTGCTGCTCATCGCCGTCAACACGGCGGTACTCCTGACCCGGAGGAGCAAAAAGGCCGTTCCGGCAGCGGAATAATATAGAAAACGGGATGTGACACACGTCACATCCCGTTTTTTTGTCAGTGTCGTTAGCCGCCGTAGGGGCGGTCATCGACCGCCCGTTGCAGGCACTATCGGCAAGTACCCAGTGACCAGTGGTTAGTGGTCAGTGAAGGTGTGCCTTTGGCACGATTAAATTTCGCGCCAAAGGCGCGAAAACAATCCTTCCCTCAGCCTACGGCTGACAGCTTCCCTTGCACAGGGAAGCCCTTGGCTGGTACGCAGTCGAAAAACCTCCCTCTGTGAGGGTAGCGAAGCGGCCTCGCGGGAGTGAATGACATGCCGGTGGCATGTCAGAGC
>CABSFY010000029.1 GCA_902477055.1 uncultured Eubacteriales bacterium | reverse complement strand
TAGCATCTTTCCAGGGGCATCGGTGGAACAGATAATCCAACGTAAAGCAAACCCAAAAATCTTTCTCTACAATGGCATCATGCAAGCCCATCTTATCGGCTGTATTTCGGAACAGTTCGCGCCGGTCACTTTCCGGCAATCGTGCTACGGTTCTCATTGCGTGTCACCTCCGCATATTTTCCGTATCGTATCATACACCCAATCGGTAGCCTCTGCTGCTTCTTTCAGGCAGATTTGTTTTTCGTCATCCGACAATCTTTCGGAAAGGGTTCGGACAATTTCGCGGGTCACATTGGCTTTCCCCAAGGTTTTTAATGCCTGAATCACCAAGCTGGTCGCGTAAGACAGGCCGGTGATTTCCTTGTTGGTCCTATGCTTAAATTCCAGTTTGGTGGAATTCCACTCGTAGGTCTTATACGGGCCGTCGCTAATGTAGGACCAGACCGCTGTCACCTGTGTGGAAAGACCCAGCAGGTTCAGGGCCGTATTTCCGCAGGGCGCAATGGTCCAATGGTAACTGCGTGCCAGTGCCTGCGCTACCGCGTCAGGGTCGGCCGCCACGTATTCCTCCAGCAGTTTGCTGTACTTCGGCTTTTCGTAGACACCTTTCAGTATCCTGCGAAGCCGGCCGGCCTGCGTTAGTCTGTTCAAGTTTCGTCTGACGGTTTCCGAATCGGCGATGTCAGCAAAATCGGAATTTACAAAAACTGTGCCATCGGCTGCGGCCCCAATTCGATCTTGTATCTGCTTTGCGAATCCATCCGCCATAACGTTCACCTCCGTTTGTCCCGAATATTATATAATATTCGGGACAATTTTTCAATAGAAAGATTCTCTCAATTTGTAGTATCTCCCACACACGTGCTTTTTATTCCCACGGTAACCATCCGTCGCCAACAGCGGCGGGTTAAATTTTCATTCAGAAAGGACAAATGAACATGAAAAGAACAATCGCATGGTTGGTGGCAGTGTTGCTGCTGCTGACGCTGGTCGTCCCCGTGTATGCGGCGGGCGTTACCATTGACACGGGCAGAACCGGCTCGTTTACGATCTACAAGTACGACATGACCACCGCGACCGGCAATGGTATTAACCTTTCCTCGTTCGTTGCCAACGGCGAACGGGACAGCTCTGCGGAAGCCGCCCTTGCGCCCTACGCCATTCAGGGCGTAAAATTCACCTATTTGAAAGTTGCCGACGTTGGCAATCTGACCACCCAGCCGGAGGACGGCAAGGCGGATGTTTCCCTGCTCTACGCCATGCCCGCCACGGACAAGACGGCGGCGCTGCTGTCTGCGCTCGGTCTGAGCGATCAGAACGCCTACACCTCGGAGGGTACGACCTACTACTTCACGTCCGACGTGCTCAATCATGCGGTCAAGAGCATCATGAGTGACAGCACCGCAGCAAAGAATACGTTGGAAAGCTACGTTAAATCCAACGGCGGCACGACCCTTGCAGAAACCGACGTCAACGGGCGCACCACCGCAACCGGCTTGCCGCTTGGCTTGTATCTCATCGTCGAAACCTACGTCCCCGAAAATGTGACCTGCACCGTCAATCCGTTCTTCGTTTCTGTCCCCATGACCACCGTGGACGGTGCGGAATGGATGTACGACATCACGCTTTATCCCAAGAACGAAACCGGCAACCCGACGCTGGAAAAGACCGTCCGCGAAAGCCGCGCGGACACGGGCAAAACCGACAGCTACGCGCACAGCGCAACGGCGTCCATCGGCGACGTGGTGGACTATCAGATCGTCAGCAAGCTGCCGACCATCACCTCCGCCGCCTCGTATCTGACGACCTACACCTACGTTGATACGCTGTCCAAGGGCATCACCTACAACAAGCAGAACGTGACCGTCAGCTTCTACAGCGACGCGGGGCTTTCAAAAGAGGTCGCAAGCTGGACGGAGGCGGACGACAAATTCACCGTCACCTACGGCGCTGCGGGCGATGCAACGACCATGACCGTTGCGATGACGTCGGACGGACTTGCCGAGATCAACAGCGCAAAGACCGTTTATCCGGCGGGCAGCGTGGCATCCGGCTACGCGGACTGCTACATGGTCGTCCGCTACTCCTGCACGGTCAATGCGGACGCTGTGATCGGCGACGTGGGCAATCCCAATACCGTAACCCTCGAATGGCGGCGCACGAACAACAACTACTACGACACGCTGGCGGATGACTGCCACGTCTACACCTACGGACTGGACCTCACCAAGAAATTTCACGACGAGAAGGACACCGATGCAGACGGCAACTTTGCAAATGTCAAATTCATTCTGCGCAACGACACGGACGGCTACTTTGTTTCCGCCGATTTGACCGACGGTATCTACTATGTGACCGACCATATCGCAAACGAGAAGGACGCGACGGTGTTTGTGCCGGACGCGGACGGGGAGATCGTCATTCGCGGCTTGGAGGACGACGTGTACTACCTCAAGGAAACCGCAACGGACGCAGGCTACCAGCTCCTCGCCGAGGAAATCAAGGTAGAGATCACGGCAGCAGAGAGCCAGACCATTTGCACCGTCTGCGGCAAGACGCTGCTGACAGCAACCGCAAAGGTCAGCGATAAGGCAGCCGCGATGCTCGCCGACGGTGCTTCCGTCAACGCCCTCGTGCCGCTGACGGTCATCAACAACCACGGCTTCGACCTGCCGCCCACGGGCGCACAGGGAACGTGGCTGCTCTCCATCCTCGGCACCGTCGGCATGGCAGCTTGTGGTGCTGCGATCCTTATCCTCATCGTTGCCAAAAAGCGCCGCAAGAACGCTGCGTAATGCTTTCAGGGCAGAGCCGCAAAACGGCTCTGCCCACTCCTTAAACAACAATGAAAAAACGAAGAACCCTAATTGTTATTGCGCTCGTGCTGCTGTTTTGGGGAAGTGTTGCCGCCGTTGCTTACCCTTATGTCAGCAACTATTTTTCGGAGCTGCGGCAGAGCAAGGTTGTCACCGACTACGATACGGCGGTCGCGGCCTTGGAGGACGCGGACGGCGCTGCCGCGTTAGAAGCCGCCAGCGCCTACAATGCAGCGCTTGCCAACGGGCAGGCGGAGGGTGCGGAAAACTATGACACGCTGCTGAATCCGGCCGGAAACGGCATGATGGGCGTTGTGACGATTCCGGCAATCGACGTGGAGCTGCCCATTTACCACGGCACACAGTCCTTGGAGCTGGGGGCGCTCCACCTGCAAGGCACGTCGCTGCCGGTCGGCGGCGCAAGCACGCACTGCGTCATCTCCGCGCACAGCGGAATGTCGTCCGAAATCATGTTTACGGATTTGGAGCAGCTCGCTATCGGCGACCGATTTTACCTGACAGTCTACGGCGAACGGCTGGGCTACGAGGTCGATCAGATTCTGACCGTGCTGCCGGAGAACGTCGTGCCGCTGTTGATTGTGCCAGACGAGGACTACTGTACGCTGCTTACCTGCACGCCCTACGGCGTTAATACCCATAGGCTATTGGTACGCGGGCGGCGCATCGAGCTTGAAAACGCGGAGAAACCCGTCGAAGTCGAAATCCGCGCGTCCACATGGATGCAGGAATACCGGCGCGGTATCCTTTGCGGCGTTGGCATTGCCGTGGCGCTCGGCATTATTGCAGTTTGCGTCGTACTGATTAAGAGGAGGAAAAAGCATTGAAGCAACCCCGAAAAATCGTGAGAACCATCCTGTTTTTTCTCCTCGTCATCGCCTTTGGCGCAAGCTGCTATATCGCTCTGCGTCCGCTGTTGGTACGGGCGCAGAGCAACCGCGCAGCACGTTCCGCCGCAGACGTGTTTCTGCAAAGTTATCCGGAAATAGACAAAGCAACGGAGCAGCCTACCACACCGGACACGGCAGAACTGCCATACGCCGAGCTGTATGCGGCAATGCAAGCCTACAACGAGAAAATCGCCACCGAGGGGCAGCGCGACCTGCGTGACCCGTGGGCGTACACCGTTCCGGCGCTCGATTTCAGCGCCTACGGGTTGGAGGAGGACGCAGCAATCGGCGTCCTGCAAATCCCGTCCATCGACGTCCGTTTGCCCATCTACTCCGGCGCGTCCTCCGAACACCTCAACAAGGGCGCGGCGCTGCTGAGCCAAACGTCCTTCCCCATCGGCGGCACAAATACCAACGCCGTCCTCGGCGCTCATCGCGGCTGGGGCGGCGAGGACTTCCTGCGCAACATCGAGGACGTCCAACGCGGCGACGAGATCATCATAACGAACTACTGGGAAACCCTGCACTACACCGTCACAGAAATCAAAATCATCCGCCCCAATGAGCTTTCTCAAGTCCTCATCCAACCCGACCGTGATTTATTGACCATCTTTACTTGCCATCCTTACGCTTCCGGAGGCCGGTATCGATACTTGCTTATTTGCGAAAGGAGAATGCCTTGAAATTGATTGAACTGACCTACACCGTGGAAGAAACCGGCTTGCAGATTCCGATGAAAGACCTGAACGAGATGGGATTTTCCACTGGCGATACCGCTACCGTCGCGTTTTTGTCCGCCGACGGGGAAAAGAACGATTTTCGGGAGTTTTTGATTTATGGCGACACAGCGCAAACGATGCAAATTCCTGCGGAACTTCTCATGCGTGCAGAAATCGGGACGGAGGAGGACATTCGCGTTCTTTGCATCGACGGAAACATTCTCATCACCCGCGCGGAATTTCTGTATCCGGAGGAGCTGCCGGAGCTGCTTGACTGCCTGACGCGCGCGGCCAACCTTGTGGACGAGGAGGAATCCGCATGAAAGAACAGAACCACAGCACGGAGCTGCTGATTTTCGGCATTCCCGTGCGGCTCGTTTTTCGGCCGCAGCAGAATCGCGAGGCCGCGGCGGCGGTGCAAAATCTCCTGAAGCGGGTATGCCTGCAAAGGGTGGTTCGAGCATGAGCAAGCGGGTCTACTGCCTTTACCGCGTTTCGACCAAGGGGCAGGTCGAGCGCGACGACATCCCCATGCAGCGGCAGGTCTGCCACGAATATGCACGGCAGCAGGGATGGGAAATCACGAAGGAATTCTACGAAAAAGGTGTTTCCGGCTTTAAGGTTTCGGCCAAGGACCGCGACGCGGTGCAGGAAATTCAGCGCGACGCAGCGCAGGGGGATTTTGACATCCTGCTGGTGTTCATGTTCGACCGGCTGGGGCGGAAGGAGGACGAAACGCCGTTCATCGTCGAGTGGTTCGTCCGCAACGGCATCGAGGTCTGGTCGGCGGTCGAGGGACAGCAGCGGTTTGACAGTCACGTGGACAAGCTGATGAATTACATCCGCTACTGGCAGGCCTCCGGCGAGAGCCTGAAAACCTCCGTCCGCGTCAAGACGCGCTTGGGGCAGCTCGTGCAGGAGGGGCGGTTTCGTGGAGGCGTTGCGCCGTATGGCTACCGTCTTGTCAAGCGCGGGCGGGTAGGGAAGAAAAATCGCGAGCTGTACGACATTGAGATCGAGCCGCAGGAAGCGGCTGCGATTCGGGAGATTTTTGCGCTTTCCGACCGCTTTGGCTATGGCGGGCGCAGAATCTCCTCGGAGCTTCAGGCAAAGGGGATGGTCAACCTCCGTTCCGGCGAGCCGTTTCACTATTCATCCATCCAGAATATTCTGAAAAACATCATGTACGTCGGCATTTTGCGCAGCGGCGACAGTCGTTCGGAGATTTTTCCGGACCTGCAAATCATCCCGCCGGAGCAGTTCGAGCGCGTTTCACGCGGGCAGAAGCAGCGCAGCGCGGAATATGCCGCCAAGTGCGACGAGGCCACGCTCCCGCGCAAGATCAAGGGAAAGGCGCTTCTTTCCGGCAACCTCTACTGCGGGCATTGCGGTGGGAAAATGTTTGCCTCTACCGCACGCAAGAGTCATCATCCGTCCGCAACGCCGGAGCGCGTGGCGATTTACAAGTGCTACAACCGCACGCAGCACAAGGCGCTCTGCGACGGCCCGACGTCCTACCGCGCGGAGAAGGTGGACCGCGTGATCGAGCATCTGTTGGCGGACATCTTTTCGCGCGCCAAGCGGATCGACGCGCAGGCCCTTCTCGCGCAGCAGCTCCGCGATGCCACCGACCAGTCTGCCGCTCGCCTCAAGCAGGCGCAGGCGGAACACGTCAAGGCGGCGCGGGAGCTGGAAAAGTGGGAGGAGCTGATGCTGGCCTCGGTGGAGGGGACCTGCGTTTTCACGCCGGAGCAGGTCAAAAGGCGGCTGGATGCCGCGCAGGAGCGGCTCGACGGCCTGACAAACGAGCTGCGCACCCTACAGGCCAAGGCCGCCGATGCCGAACGGACAGCACAGGAGCTGCTGCATCAGCACAGCCGCCTTCTGTCGTGGGCAGAGCTGTTTGCCGATGCCACTCCCGACGAAAAGAAACTCGTCGCCGCCAACCTCATCCGCGCCGTCCGCCTGACGCGCAACTACGGCATCGAGGTAGATTTCAATATTTCCGAGGAGCAGTATCTGAACGGGTTGGAGATGGAATGAGGGGACGGCCGCTGTGTGGAATAAAAATCCCGCCTGCGGGTGGAATGCCCGCAGGCGGTTCGGTTAGCGCTCAAGTGCAGTTGGGTCAAGGAGAAAATCATAAATATTGATCGTGAGGATGCCGTGGTCGAAGTGCATATTCGTGTCGTTGAGGAATGACACAAAAGTGCCCCGTGAGAATCTTCCATGTGTTCTCACGGGGCACTCCTTCCTTTCGACAAAAAGGTCGATAGCTGACACCCCACGGCAAGCCGTGTGACGCCCGCTGCCTTTTGGGAAATGGAAGGAGAGAAGAATGGAAAAATCATCATAGGTGCGCCTTCCAGCGCGGGAAAGCAATTATTCGCCCAGACCGCTTTCGATGGCCTCGAGGATGGTCTGCATTGCGGCGGCTTCGTCTTCGCCGTCGATCTCCAGCCGGATCTCGGAGTTTGGTGTAATGCCTGCAGAGAGCACCGCGACGATGGATTTCCCATTGACTGTGTGCGTGCCGCTGTGAACGCGGACGTTGCTCTTAAACTGCTTTGCGGTGGACACGAAGTTGACGGCGGGGCGTGCGTGCAGGCCGGAAGCGTTCTTAATTACTACGGTTTGCGAGATCATGCTGGTTCCTCCGTTTGATTACAAAATTCAATGATTTCTTCGGCGGTGCCGAGACGCATGACTGACTGCGCGTGGGCTTGCCATTCGGCGCAGTTGCTTCGGCTGATGACCTGCCGCGCCTTGAGGATGCTGACGGTGGACATGGAGAAGTTGCGCAGTCCGAGGCCGAGCAGCAGGGGAATGAAGCGGAAGTCGCCTGCCGCCTCGCCGCACATACAGCATTCAATGCCCTGCTGCGCTGCATTGCGAATGGTCATTGCGATCAAGCGGATGACACCGGGATGGTAGTGGCTGTAGAGCTTGGATACCTTCTCATTGCCGCGATCGACCGCCATGGTATACTGCGTCAGGTCGTTTGTACCGATGGAGAAGAAATCGCACTCCTTTGCCAAAAGGTCGGAGCTTACGGCTGCCGACGGGACCTCGATCATGATGCCGAGCGGCACGTCTTCGCAAAACGCGATCCTTTCTCTGCACAGGCTCTCGCGCGCCTGGCGCGCGGCTTCCTTCGCGGCGCGCAGCTCCTCGAGCGTTGCGATCATGGGGAACATGATGCGCAGCTTCCCGAAGACGGAGGCGCGATAGAGCGCCCGAAGCTGCGTCTGGAAGAGTGCTGGACGATCCAGACAAATGCGGATGGCACGATAGCCGAGGAAGGGGTTTTCCTCCGCGTGGATGGTCAGGGATTTCAGCCCCTTGTCGCCGCCAACGTCGAGCGTGCGGATGGTGACTTCGCGCCCCTGTGCGTAGGTCAACGCATTGCGATAGGCCTCAAATTGCTCCTCTTCGGAGGGCAGTGTACTGCGATCCATGTACAAAAATTCGCTGCGGAACAGGCCGACGCCTTCACAGTCGTGACCGACGGCGAGGCGGCACTCCTCCGGCGAGGCAATGTTGGCGCTGAGCTTCACGGAAACGCCGTCTGCGGTGAGACTCTGCTTGCCGCGGAACTGCTCGAGAGTCTGCCTTTCGGCGTCGAGGCGCTGCGCGACCTGCGCATAGGAGTCAATGTCTTCCTGTGTGGGGCGGACAATCACGGTGCCGCTCTGTCCGTCCATCAATATATCGTCGCCGTCGTTTACGGCATCCAAAATGCCGGTGCAGCCGACGATCGCGGGGATGCCCATCGCCTTGGCGAGGATCGCCGAGTGCGAGGTGCGTCCGCCAGACTGGCAGAGAATACCGGCAACGTGTTCAATGTCAATTCCGATGGTGTCCGAGGGGGTCAGGTCGCGCGCCACCAAAACGACGCGCTTGGGCAGATGGCTCAGATCCGGCTTTTGAATGCCGAGCAGAGCGTAAAGAAGCTGGTTTTTCAGGTCTAAAATGTCACTTCCGCGCTGCGCGATCAGCTCGTCACCGACGGAGGTGATCAGCTCGTGAATCTCATCAAAGGTCTGCCCCGTCGCGGCCGCCGCGCTCATCCGTTCGTCGGAAATGCGCTGCGTGATGGGGATGCTCACGGAGTCTTCGTCTTTGAGAAGCATCAGATGTGCTTCAAATATCGCAGCGTTTTCTTTACCGGTCTTTTCGAGCGATTGCGCGTATAGAGCATGGAGCCGCTTTTCAACGGCCTGAAATGCCGCCCAGAAGCGGTCAAGCTCCGATGGGATGTCGCTGATCTGCTGCCTGGAGATCTCCGGCATATGAAGATCGTATTTCAGAGCCGCAGCGTAGCCGATGCCGGAGGAAACGCCGATGCCGTTCATCATTTGTATCTCCTCTAATTCATAACTTTTCCGGCGGGAGGGGCGAAGGCCGCCCCTCCCGATATTACCTGATGCATGGAAAAATGATCACATGATGCCGAGATAGGACATTGCAATACCGAATACCAGCGTGCCAAGGATGAGCCAGTTGGTGTTGACCTTCTTGCGGACAAAGCCGTAGAAGCCGAACACGGAAGCCAGCGACAGCAGACCAGGAATGATGCTGTCCAGCATGGACTGCAAGGAGACTTCGTTGATATCCGAGGTGAATTTGACGATGGTCTGAATGTTGACGTACTTCGCAGCCATGCCGCCCATGATGAACATAGCCATAACGCTTGCGGCAGCGGCGATCTTCTGCATCCAGCCGTTCTGGAGGAGCTTGAGGACGAAGGAACTGCCCATCTTATAGCCCTGGGGGTAGCCCAACAGCGCGACCAGCGGCGGCGTGATGTTGATGCCAAGGAGCATGAGAAGGGCGCCTACCACACTGCCCTCCAAGCAGTATGGTAAGGTCAGCGCGATAGCGATCTGACGGGTGGTGGAGCCGTGGATGGAGTCGCCCATGCCGGACAGCGGGCCCATCAGCGAGGAGCGGGTCGCGTCGATGATCTCACCGGAGATGTCGGCGCCGTTTGCCTTCTGCTCTTCCATACCGAGAACGATACCGAAGATGATGCAGGAGAAGCTCTGCTCGCACAGATAGTAGTTACGGGTGCGCATCAGCGCTTCACGGATCTTTTCCTCTTCATCGGGCTGACCCTTGTAGAGCCAACGCAGAGCGGGGGTGATGCCGGCGGTGAAGGCGTTGAAGTAAGCGCGGTCGTAGGACTGGCAGGCCATGTGCAGGAACATGAAACGCCACCAGCAAAGCCAGAAGATTCTTTTCGGAATCTTTCTGTAGGTCTTGTTTTCCATTATTCCTTACCTCCTGCGAATTTGGGATCGACCCATACGATGGACAAATAGGCGAGGAAGAAGCCAAAGATGGCGCAGCCGATAACAGGCAGACTGAAGAACTTCATGACGAAGAAACCGGCAAGGAAGAACGGAATCTGGATGGGTCGGCCGATGAGGCTGATGAAGATACCGAAGCCCATGGCCGGCAGGATCGCGCCCATAACGGCAAGACCATGCAGCAGCTTATCGGGCAGGTTGTTGACCAGCCAGCTTACGGTGTCGGCGCCGAAGTAGAGGATCGCGAAAACAACGGGGCCGCGCAGCAGAACGCTGGTGAGGATCGGGAACAGGCCGGACCCGAGCAGGATGCCGCGGTAGTCGTTCTTTTCCACGCAGCGGTCTACGTAGGGAGACCAGACCGAGGTGTTGATGGTCTTCCAAAGGGTATCGAAGGCGACGCCAATGGCGCCGAAGGTCGCGGCGAGCGCAACGGCGGTCTCCGTGTCGAGACCCGTGGCGATCGCAAGGGGAATTGCAATGATGCAGGCGAGGAACTGGTCGGACGGGACGGTGCCGCCGTACTGCACGACACCGAGGTAGATGGTATGAATCGCGGCGCCAACTGCGATGCCCTTTGTAACGTCACCCATGATCAGACCGACGAACAGACCGATAACGGAACCGTACATCTGCGGGCCGATCAGAAGAATGAGACATTTCGTGGAGCAAACACCATAGTAAAGCGCGAGTAGAGCAGCTTGCCAAAGTGCCATAATGCTTTCTCCTTACACATTAGTTTGCTTGCGGCAACGGGTTGCCGCGCGTAGGAAATTTGTGATCGTTTTCCTCCCTCTCTTTCTATAGTCCGGTGAGCTTCAGTGCATCAGGTAAGGTTGTACTTGGAAGATCCGGCATATTCTGGAAATATATGTTAACCCCTTTCGAGGCCAGCTCCTTGAGCATTGCGGCGTCGTTTGCGTCGATGTAGTTGGACTTATCCACGCGCTTGCGGTTCGGACCGCCGGGCAGGTTGCCAACGTTCATTTCTTCAAACTTCAGACCCGCTTCGTAGGTCTGGTATGCGCTCTTTACGTCGCCCCAGAGCAGCATGACATTGTCATTCGCGAAGGTGCCGCCGTTATAGAGCTTTTCGGCGTCGGCAACGGTCAGCACTTCGATGGTCGCACCGGAGAAGGACATCGTCTTCATGAGCTGGCTCATGAAAAGATCCTTGGCGTACAGATCACTGATGACCAGAACTTTCGTGATCGCGAACTCACGGATCAGTCGCGCTGCGACCTGCCCGTGAACGTAACGGTTGTCAATTCGTGCAACTTTGATGTTTCCCATTTCGCTCCTCCTTGTTAAGTAGATGATGTTTTTTGACTTACCACACCTTGTTGACGCTGCCGAAGACCTTCATGTGGCGAATGATCTCTTCCTTGTAGCCGCCGTCCATGATGCGCCACCAGTCCAGATGGTACTTTACGTCACTCTTTTCAAGTAAGGCATCTCTTGCGCGGACGCGCAGTGCAGTGCCGACATTGATCTTGCACACACCGAGCTGGCAGGCGCGGGCAAGGTTTTCGTCGCCGGTGCCGCTGCCGCCGTGAAGAACGAGCGGTGTGTCGCCTGCGGCTTCCTTGCAGGCGGCCAGCACGTCGAAGTCGATGTGCGGCACGCCCTTATAAAGCCCGTGCTGATTGCCGATGCAAACGGCGAGGCAGTCGATGCCGGTGCGCTCGATGAAGTCGCGCACCTGATGTGGATTGGTCATGCCGGCCTTGACCGTCGCGTCGTCCTCGCTGCCGAGCACCATGGAGCCAAGCTCCGACTCAACCGTGACACCGCAGGCGTGCGCGATACGGGTCAACTCCGCGACCTGACGGATGTTTTCTTCATAGGGGAGAGTGGAGCGGTCTACCATGATGCCGGTGTAGCCCGCGTGAATGGCTCGGATCGCCTGCTCGAAGGTTGCGCCGTGATCCTGGTTGATCGCGACGGGGACGTGCGTGCGATAGGCACGCTGCTTTGCGATGTCCGCGTAAAAATCGAAGTCGTCGTCGAAACGATCGAAACGGTGGTTGAGAATGATCGGGGAGTTCATTTCCTCCGCGGCGCGGATCGCGGCCTTCATGTTGCCTTCGCTCTGCATACTCGCGGATACGACGCCGTATTTTCCTTCTCTTGCATGCTGTAGGATCTCCTTCATGGAAACTAACATAATGTGTGACCTCCTGTCCTTCTGTAACACGGGCAGAAACGCCCGTTCGTTATATTGCACAAACTGATGATAGCATCACGACGGCCTTTTGTAAATAATCTTCGGCATCGCGTCATCATTGTCACAGGTTTGTCTAAGAAATGACTTTTTGGCCGAACTCTTGTCTTTCTCGTCACAAAATCGTATAGTATGAGTGTAGCTGTCCAAAAGTGGATGAGTATGCAATTTGAAAAGGGAGGTACTTGAAATGGATACGGTTTGGGAAGTTTTCAAACACTATTGGTGGATCCTGCTCATTTTGGCGGTCGCGATTTTCTTGGTGATGAACTACAAGCGCAACATGAACTACCTGAAAAAAGAGAAAGAAAAGGCCGACGCAAGGTCGGCACGTGTCAAGGTCGGCTCCAAGGTCATCCTTGACAGCGGCATGCACGGCATCGTCCGCGGCATTTCCGACAAGACTCTGACCATTGAGATTGCCCCGAAGACCCTGGTCGAGTTCGAGCGCTACGGCGTGATCTTTGTAAACGACGAGGAGCCGAAACAATAATTTCTTCATCGCAGGAGGGAAGACGACGTGTTCAGCAGTTATTTGAACTACTATATGTGGGCCTTCAACGTGAAGAACCGCGACATCGCACAGGAGATGTTCGTTGATCCCTCCTTGGTCTCCAAGTGGAGAACGGGAAAGCGCGTTCCCAACGAGGAGACAACCTATAAGATTGCCGAGGTGCTGGTTCGCTTCTGCACGACGGAGGCCAGCCGCCTGAAGCTGTGCGCTTTTTTGAATCTGCACTATACGCCGCAGACGTTCTCCGAGCATCCGGAGCGCATCCACCGCAAGCTCTTCGAGCTTTTGACCGCAGGCAGCGACGATGCGCCGCATGAGGCGGAGACAAGCCTCTCGCTGGGCGACGAGGCCAGCGGCGCGGAGGTTGACATTCTGCGCGAAGGGGACTATCAGCGCTATATCACCCGCCTGTTCGACGCCGCCATCGCGCGCGGTGTCCCGTTTCAGGTGCTGCTGTACACCTCTGACGAGGTGGGCGTGCTGGCTGACGACGCGTTGTTTTTGGAGCACTGGCGACAGCAGCTCAAGCGCAGTGAGATGATGCAGGCGACGGTGAAGCTCATCTATCACATGACAAACAATGAGAGCAAGGGCGTGGACTATGTGCGCGTCTGGTCGAACTTTAAGTGCATCCGCAACTTCTCCATGTACACCCTTGCGGTGCGCAGCTATAACGACACGGTCATGCAGCCGTTTTTGATGGTCATCCCGAATGTCGGCGCGTGCTGCGCCATGCGCATCGCCTGCTCGAAGAACCGCTATATCACGTATTTCACGGATGAGGCAGGCGTCTGCGCACTTGTGAGCGACTTTAAGCAGCTGCTTTCGCGCTGCACGCCGCTGACGGAGATGCAGAGCATGAACTACCGTCAGCTTGCCTCCTTTTTCTACACCAGCCGCGCCGCGAGCCTCTGTCGGGACGCCATCCTGCACGTGACGCATCTGCCGATCTTTACGTTGCCGCTGATGACGCTGCAGATGATGCTGCGTCAGGCGGGAATGTCCGACAGCGTGATCACGGCGAACCTCAAGGCGCACCGCAAGCTGCAAAGCACGCTGCGCAACTATTTGGAACAGGGCGCACAGTTGGAGATCGTCCTGTATCTGGAGCATCCGGAGCAGATGGAGGGCGTGGAGCTTGCGCACTCGCCGATGTATTTTGACCGGACCGTCGTCTATTCGACCGATACCTACGCGCAGCATATCGCCGGCACAATGGACTTCCTGCGGCGCTATCGGAACGTCAACTTCATGCTCTCGGACGAGCCGCTCTATCCGGCGGATCTGCTCGCCGGCTACAACGCATTTTTGATGGACTTTTACCTGCCTTATTCCGGCAATGTCAATTTGAGCTTTCAGCAGTCCTACGGCTATGACGTGTTTGCCTTCCTCTCCGCCGAGATCCGCTCCCGTGCGCTCAATCGGAAGGGCAAGGGCAGCACGCTGCGACGGCTGCAAAAGCTGCTGAACGGAGGCGCATGATTCTATGAGTAAGAGTAAAAAAGTCGGGACGCCGATCGACGCCTGCCCGAACTGCGGCAAGGCAGCGCGTGCGGTCTATTCGCAGAAGTCGCAGGTCTATACCTGTTCGCGCTGCGGCCACACCATCGCGCTGACCAAGCGGTGTCGCCGCAAGCTGATGCTTGCAAAGGGGCTTTACCACATTGTCACGCTGGGGCTGATCTTCCTGCTGTTCTGGTGGCTTGTCGGCGTGAACCGGATCTTGGGGATCTTCATTGCCATCGTGCTCATTCCTGCCGGTGCGGGTCTGGGCGGGCAGCTGGTGCCCTATTACTTTTTCACCCACGACAAGTTTGAGCTTGACGTGTGATACGAGCCGACGGAAAATCGGTGAAATCTATCGACAGAGAAAGGAAGCATTATGGATTTAGGACTGAAAAGCAAAGTAGCGGTCGTGACGGGCGGCGCGAAGGGCATCGGCGGCGCGATCAGCGAGTGCCTTGCGCAGGAAGGCGCGAACCTCGTTGTCTGCTACCGTTCCGAGCCGGAGCGCTGCGAGGCATTTATCGAGGATCTGCACCGGCGTTACGGTGTAACGTGCGTCGGCGTACAGGGCGACCTGAGCAGCATGAAGACCGTTACGCGGATCTATGACGAGGCGGAGCGCGTCTTCGGAACGATCGACATCCTCGTGAACAACGCGGGCGGCGCGAAGACCACCGCGCTCGTGGACGTTTCGCTGGAGGAATGGGAGCAGGCGCTTGGCAGCAACGTCACGGGCATGATGTACATGAGCCGCGAGTTTGCAAAGCGTCTCATCGCGCAGGGCAAGGGCGGCAGGATCGTCAATGTTCTGTCAAAGATCGCCATATCCGCGACTTCCAAAAACCGTGTCTGCTACATAACGAACAAGACCGCCGAGCTGGGGCTGACTCGTCAGCTTGCGCTCGATCTGGTCGAGCACGAGATCATTGTCAACGGCGTCCTGCCGGGACTGGTCATCACCGACATCAACCGCAATATGCCGAACCTGCCCGATAAGATCCAGCGTATGCCGCGCAAACGCCCGATCCAGCCCGCTGAAATCGCGGACACCGTGGCATACCTTGCCAGCAACCGCGCAGAGTCCATGGTCGCCAGCATCGTCGACTGCTCCGGCGGCCTGCTGCTGGGACTGTGAGTATGGCGATACGCCTGATTGCCTCGGATATTGACGGCACGCTGGTCGATGATCAGGGACGGGTGTCCGAGCGGACACGCCGCGTCCTTGCCGAAGCGTCGGCGCGCGGCGTTGTGCTTGCCGTTGCCAGCGGACGGACGGTCGGCTCCATGAGCGATGTGCTGCCCCACCTCCCGCCGATGGACTACCTGATTCAGTCCAACGGCGCGAGCGTGCTGGAGCTGAAGACCGGACGAGTCCTGTTCAGCCGCCCGTTTCCGTCCGCGCTGCTTGCGCCCGTCATCGCGTGCCTCGGGCAGACGGGTGTGGCGTGGCACGCGTTCATCGGCGGCAAGGCGTGCATCGACGCGCCCTTTGCGCAGATCTATCGGGAGCACCTTGGCCCCGTGCGCGCAGAGAAGTTCCGTCCGGTCGAGGGACTTGCGGAGAAGCTGCTTACCGATCCGCCGGAAATTGAAAAGCTGGGCGTGATCACCCCTGACCGTGCGCTGCGTGCGCGGCTGATGGAGCAGCTTTCTGCTTATTCGGAGCTGCGCATTTCCAGCGCGTGCTGGTTCAACATCGAGATCAACGACCGCATGGCGACCAAGGGCAACGCATTGCTTGCGCTATTGGATCATTTGCACATTTCGCCGCAGGAGGCGGCGGCGTTCGGCGACGCGCCGAACGATCTGACGATGCTCGAAGCGGTAGGCTACGGCGTTGCCATGGGCAATGCCGCGCCGGAGGTGCTGCAACGGGCGGCTTATCAAACCGTGACCAACGGCGAGGACGGCGTTGCGCGTTTTCTTACGCAGCAGCTCGGCCTTTCCTGTTAAAATAAGGAGGCTTTTATGATTTCCATTGACCATAAGGGACATACCGTACTTGTGACCGGCGGTGCCAAGGGCATCGGCGGCGGCATCAGTCGCGCCTTTGCGCAGGCGGGCGCGAACGTCGTGATCGTCTACCGCTCCAATCCGGAGGAGAGCAACGCCCTTGCCGCGGCGCTGCATGAGGAATTTAACACGCCCGTTATCGCGGTGCAGGCGGACATGAGCCGCGAAGAGGACGTCGTGCGCGCCTTTGACGAGGCGGAGCGCGCGTTCGGTCGGGTCGACATCCTCATCAATAACGCGGGCAGCAACAAGACGTGTTATATCACCGACATTGAGAACGACGAATGGGACTACTACCTCAAGAATAACGTCACCGCCTATTTCCTGACGACCCGCGAGTTCGGCAGACGCAACAAGGACGACGGCAAGGGCGGCGACATTGTCAATATTCTTTCCAAGGCCGCATTCTCTACTACGACGCGCGGACGCGGCGCGTATGTGACCAATAAACACGGCGAGCTGGGTCTGACGCGCTCGGCGGCGGTCGAGTTCGCGCCGTATAAGATCTATGTCAACGCCATTGTCCCGGGCTTCGTCTGGACACCGCTGACACGCAGACTCGGCGAAGAGTTTACCAAGAAGCTCAACCGAGCGCCGATGAAGTGTGCGGCGCAGCCGGAGGAGCTGGGGCAGACAGCTGCCTTCATCACGAGCGAAAACTGCCGCCTGATGGTCGGCAGCGTGGTCGATCTATCCGGCGGCCTGATGCTGGGTTTCTAAGAGAATACCCAAGTATCTGTAAAGCGTGTCGAAGAACCCATGCTTTCAAGTGCGAAAGCATGGGTTCTTCAATCATCTAAAGCGGCGGGGACGTATGATATATGATACGTCCCCGCCGTTTCCGTGTTATTTTCCCGGTGTCTTGAGCGGATTCTTTTCGTACTGCTTACCGATGTGCAGGATGATGAAATAGGTTACGACCAGCGAACCGACGATGTAAAGCGCGCCGCCCGCGACCACGTTGAGCATCATCAGCAGACCCGAGGCAACCAGCACGATGCAGTGCCAGCGCGTGATGGTCAGGTTGATCTTGGCGAGGTCAACCCCTTCGCGCTCGTTCAGGCGGAACTTGGTATTGAGAAGGTGGGCTTTCATGCGTTCGGTGTCGTTGAAATTATAGTGCATTTGCCGCTTGCAGAAGGTCAGCTCGCTCAGGAGCATGACGACGCAGAACAGCCCGATGGTCAGATATAGGTTTTCTGTGATCGCCGAGAGGATCTTCATGACAGGCCCGTCCTTTCTTTTTACATATGGAACATTGGATTCATGTGCACCACGCCGTTGCGGCCAACAGAGAGCAGATGCTCCAGGTCAAGCGTCCCGTCCAGACGCTGCCCCAGCAGCTCCAGCAGCAGCGGCAGATTCATACCGGCAATCACCTGAGCGCGATCCAGCAGCATGGCGGAGCGGTTGCTTGGTGTGCCGCCGAGAATATCGCACAGGACGATCACGCCCCCGCCTGTGTCCACGGCATCGATCGCGCCGCGAAGACGCTCCAGAAATTCGGTGGAGTCCTCCCCGGGAAGCAGCGAGACGCAGGCGACCTGTTCCGCGCTGCCAAAGAGCATAACCGCTGCGTCCTTCATACCATCAGCGAGAGCGCCGTGACTTGCCAAAACAATTCCAACCATGGTTCTGTATCTCCTTTTGAAAAGTTTCGTTGGATAATCGACAATTCCAATCTACCACAGAAAGGACGCAATTACAACACCACAATGAAAAACGGCACGATTGGGACAAAACAAAAGTCGTTGTGCCGAAGACTTGCGACGTTTTGACAACATGAGTCCCCGTTGGTATACTGAAAACACCAGAGTATTCTGGAGAATTTGAACAATAGGAGCGAAAATTATGTTAGTGACAATGAAAGAGATCCTGGAGCGTGCAAAGGAAGGCGGCTATGCGGTGCTGGCACCGAGCATGCAGTGCGAAGGACACATGAAGATGGCAGTACGTGCGGCGGAGAAGGTCAAGTCTCCTATCATCCTCAACCACAGATACGACCGCTTCGACGACGATTTCTATCGCTATGCACAGATCGCCCGTCAGCTTGCACATGAAGCATCCGTCCCGGTTGCAATTAACCAAGATCATGGTATCACCATTGAACAGAATATGTGGGCAATCCGTTCAGGCTATACCTCCGTCATGGTTGACCGTCAGACGTACCCCCTTGAAGAGAACATCCGCCTGGTCGCCGAAATGACCAAGTTCGCCCACGCCGTCGGCGTGACCGTCGAGTCCGAGCTGGGCGAGGCGCATTGGGGCGACCTGAAGGAGGTCGAAGAGGGCAAGACCAATCCCGACGAGGTCTCCCGCTTTGTTAACGAGACCGGCATCGACTGCCTTGCCGTTTGCATCGGCAACACCAACAGCATGACCACTCCGAAGGATCAGCTCGGTGTGCACCTGGACATCGACCTGCTGGGCCGCATCGAGGAAAAGACCGATGTGCCTCTTGTCCTGCACGGCGGCTCCGGCGTGCCCGTGGAGGAGATGAAGGAAGCCACGCGCAACCATCGCATCTGCAAGGTCAACGTCGGCAGCGACTTCCGCCTGCATTCGCGCGACTTTATCCTGAACTACATCAACGAAAACGAGCGCCAGCTCGACTGGTGGCGTCTGTTCGATCAGGGCTATCAGGAAAGAATGCTTGAGAAGATGGAGATCTTCGGCAGCGTTGGCAAGGCGTGGTAATTTTGAAAACAGGAGAGACATCATGCTGAATATGCTTTGGACAGCGGAATACAGCGCCGAATGGGAGCAGAAATTCCGCGAACGCTTCAAACTCACCCGCGCGGGCTTTAACGTCCACAACCGACTGAAGGACTGGATGACCGAGGATGAGGTGATCGAGGCGCTGAAGGGACAGGATATTTTCTTTGTCGGCTACGATCCGATCACCGCGCGCGTTTTAGAAAATGCACCGGATCTGAAGCTCATTCTGTCCGTCCGCGACGGTCCGGAAGAGAACATTGACCTTGCTGCCTGCAAGCGCCACGGCATCCCCGTGCTCAACAGCGCCGGACGCTGCACGGTCTCCGTCTCCGAACTGACCTTTAACCTGATCATGAACATGGCGCGCCCCGTTATCCCCGTCACCACCCGCTTCCGCAACGAAAAGTGGACAAAGGAAAACTACCTTGACCTGCGCGGCATCGTGGAGAAAAACGCCTTTGAGCTTTACCGCAAGACGCTGGGCATCGTCGGCGCGGGCAGAAACGGTCAGCGCCTTGCCGTCTATGCAAAGGCCTTCGGTATGCGTGTGATCGCCTATGATCCCTATGCCCCCGCTGAGGTTATGCAGTCGCTCGGCATCGAGACGATGGCGCTTGACGAGGTCATGGCGCAGAGCGACTACATCAGCATCCTCGCGCGTGTCACGCCGGAAAATCACAATCTGGTTGGACGCGAGCAGATCACCCGCATGAAGCCGACGGCCTGCCTGGTCAATACCGGCCGCCCGCAGCTTCTTGACACCGACGCGCTGATCGACGCGCTGCGTGAGAACCGTATCCGCATGGCGGCGATCGATGTCTTCAATCCCGAACCCATCCCCACCGACAGCCCCTATTATGACATCTCGATGGAAAAGCTGATCCTGACGAACCACATGGCAGGCTTCTGCAACGAGCGCACGTGGCATCAGTACGACATCGGCATGGACAATCTGGAAAAATTCCTCTCCGGTGCCTGCCTGCAAAACAACTGCACGTGCGGCGTGGAGCAGGAGGCTGCCTACGCGCAGCGCGGCGCAAAGCTCTTCGGCTGTCAGGTATAAAAAAGGAGGAACACGATGAAAGAAAAATCTTGGGTCGTTGTAGAACCCGAAAAAATGGTGCTACAGGAGTTCGACATTCCCGAGGTGGAAAAAGGCGGACTTCTGATGCGCGTGACCACCACTTCCATCTGCGGCTCCGACCCGAAGTACTACTTCGGTCTGCATTATCGTGACAAGCTGCCCATCATGATGGGTCACGAGGTCGTCGGCGTCGTCGAGGAGATCGGCGAGGAGGCCGAAAAGGCCTATGGCGTCAAGAAGGGCGACCGCATCCTCATCGAGCCGTACCGCAACTGCGGCCACTGCGACTACTGCAAGGCCGGCTACTATAATCTCTGCCGCGATGTCCATATCTGGGGCTGCAATGTCTCTGCCAACGAGGGCAAGCACCTCAACGGCGGCTACGGCCAGTATATGTATCTGGAACCCGGCTCCCACGTCTTCAAGATCGCCGACAACATCCCCGACAACGCCGCCGTCTTCGGCTCCGTCGTGGGCAACGGTTTCCGCATGATGAAGACCAAGGGCAAGGTCAAGCCCACCGACACGGTCATCATCTGGGGTCCCGGCGCGCTGGGTCTGTGCGGCCTGATCGCCGCCAAGGAGCTGGGTGCGAAGAAGATCATCATGATCGGCCTGCGCAAGGACGAGATCCGTCTGAAGCTCGCGCTGGAATTCGGCGCGGATCACATCATCTATTCCGACGAACAGGACGCCATTGCGGAGATCCGCCGCCTGACTGACGGTGAGATGGGCAATGTCGTCGTCGAGTGTACCGGCTTCGCGCCGATCTACAACGACGTCATCGAGTCCGTGCGTCCCACTGGCCGTCTGGTTCTGATCGGCCTGAACGGCAAGCAGAACAACGGTATGTGGACGGACAAGATCATTCAGCGCGAGATCACGGTCAAGGGCTGCCTCGGCCAGCCGCACAACTGCGAGGATGCCATGGCGACCATCAACAAGGGTATTTACCCGCTGGAAAAAATGGCAACGCACACCTTCCCGATGAGCAAGGCGGACGAGGCCTTCAAGTTCAGCATCAGCGGCGATCCGAGCCTGATCCGCGTTGTTCTGAAAAACGAGTGGTAAAGACCATGTGAGGGGAGAGAAATAGATATGCTGCAAAGCGCACTGCAATCGCTGGCGATGCTGCTGCTTCTGATGGCGGTCGGCTTTGCGATCGCAAAGAAGAAGTGGTTCAGGGACGGAGACGAGCTCCTGTCAAAGCTGCTTGTGCGCGTGATCATGCCGTTTAACGTTCTTTTGAGCATTCTGGATCATTTTTCCGGCACGGACGATTGGAATATGTTCTTCCGCATGATCGCCTGTGCCGCCGGTATGATGCTCGGGAGCCTTGTGGTCGGCTGGATCTTTGCCTCGCTGCTCAAGACGCAGCGCAGCCGCAAGGGCGTGTTTATCAACGCGACCGCTTTCCCGAACATCATCCTGTTGGGTTTTCCGTTTGTCGAGGCGGTCTACGGCGCGGATTCCATGCGCTATGCGGTGGTCTATTTCCTCATCAACACGGTGCTTTTCTGGACGATCTGTCCCATCATTCTCAACCGCTACAGCGAAGGCGGCGGACAGACACGGGTGTTCAGCCTGACGAATCTGCGCAAGTGCCTGTCTCCCTCGCTGGTCGCGATGCTGGTCGGCCTTCTGCTGCTTGCAACGGGCATCGAACTGCCGAACGTGCTCTCGAATACCATGCGAAAGCTGGCACAGTGCACGACGGCGCTTTCGATGATCTTCATCGGCTGCATCATCCGCAAGGCGAAATTTCGGCGCGAGACGATCCTCAACCGTGATGTTCTGATGCTGCTGGTGCTGAAGATGGTCGTGGTCATGGCGGCGCTGATCCTTGCGCTCAAATGGCTCCCCATCCCGACGGACGCGAAAAAGGTCTTCCTCCTGCTCACGGCGATGCCCGCATGCGTGAATTTGAGCATTCTGACGCACCAGTACCGCTGCGACTACGCCTTTTGCGCCATCGTTTCGACGGTGATGAATGTGGTATGCGTTCTGTCCGTTCCGCTTTATGTACTCCTGTTTGAGCAGGTGTTATAGATCGCTTCTTCTCCAAAACCAAAAAGACAGGGCTTGCTCGCGGTCCTTTTAGTGTACAGCTTTGTAAATAGGGCTTCAGCATTTCTCCCGGCAGCTCATTTCGATCGATTTTGCAGATTAGGGAACGAACTCTGTTGTGGTTGGTGATGTATGTAAGGCCCTCGAAGCGGATATAACCGACAATATAATGACCGGATGATGTCTCTTTTCCGGCAGTGCCTGATATACAAGCTGCAAAATCCCCATGGTCCCTGCCGCTGACAGATTCAAGTCTCTTCGAAATGAGAGCAATGCCCCTCATCGCGGACTCGTATCATCAATCCACCCAACCGGGGATGCCCGGAGGGCAGGTGGGTGATGGTGGTATGCTTCCCATGCCCTCCCCGAAAAATTTTACCGCAGGAAACCGGGGGTGGCGATGGTGGGATTTTCCGCCAAGGGGGAGTCTGTCGTTTTTTTTGATGCTTGGCTGGGCGGCAGCGTCCCCCCTCTCCACACCTCTCCCCCGTTACTGCCTGTTACCAGCCGAAAAAGAAGGAAGAAGGTCGGCAATGGAGGCAAAGACGATTATCGGCATCGCGCTGGTGCCTTTCATCATCGGCGCATTGGTTTTCCTGAAAATCAGGAGCAAAAAGTAAAACAAAGCACACAAACGGGCGGCAATCTCGTGCCGCCCGTTTTCTATGCCAAAAGCAAGGCGGAATTGTCCTAAGGCGTGGGTCAAGTGCATGACCAGTAGTGTCGGCGTATATCACAGGATCGTTGTTGCAATACGAGAACATATTTGTTCCAACGAAACCTTGCCCCGTACTTGCGTAACTATCCGCACTGATGAACCGTCTATTCGCCGGGTCATAGTAGCGAGATCGGAGATAGTAGAAGCCGGTTTCGTTGTCGTAGTAGTAGCCGCGGTAGCGGAGTGGGTTTTTATCCGCCATGGTGCCGGACTTCGAGAGGATGTTGCCCCATGCGTCGTATTCGTAGGTTG
>CABSFY010000028.1 GCA_902477055.1 uncultured Eubacteriales bacterium | reverse complement strand
CGGCGGGGTCGGGTGACCCCGCCCTACGAACGAATCTCGATAGTGCATCCGATGGACGATGGTCGCATCCGTAAGACGATACTGCCAGCAGCGGGCCGATGTGGGCATCGGCCCCTACGCAGCCGTTTCGACCCTATGCATCCATTTCGGCCCCTACGTAGGCATTGAGGTTCGGCAATTGATAGCAAAAACCGCCGTGCGCAGAATTCCAACTGCGCACGGCGGTTATTCTTATACGATTGACGGGACCGGAGTCGGTCTGGCGGGGTCGAAGATCTCCTGCACGTCGAACAGGTCGTCCAGCAGCTCCGGATTCCACCACATCCGGTAGCCGTCGAGATTGCGACGGCCCTGGCGGACATAGCTCTGCTTGATCTGGACCCAGTATTTCGTCGAATCGACGTTGCAGAAATACCGGTAGCCCGCAGCGTACATGGCCTCAAACTTGCCGCCGGAATAGTCCTCGACACCGGCGATGTCCGTGCCGTGGGGATAGATGAAGATATCAGTATCGCCGACGATCGGCTGCACCTGATCCTCCCATTTCTGCACGTCGGCAGCGACCTCATCCACGGAATGCTCGCCGTAGGACGGGTGACCGTAGCTGTGGCTGGCGATCTCATAGCCGTTTTCCTTGAGGCACTTGGCCATTTCCCGCGCGGCCTGGCATTCCTTGTCGTACTCGTCGATGCCGATGATTTCTTTCCATTCCGGGTGGGTATGGTAGCCGTAAACGCCCTCGTAGCCCGTGACGGCGATGATGGCCTTCGCGCCGCGATAGGAAAAATCGGGATGCTCCTCGACGAATTTGTCCAGAATCGGGACCATATCGTAGTCGCCGCAGACCGTTTCGCCCGCTGCGGTGATGTACTGACAGGTCGGCTTTCCATCCTCGCCGATGACAAGGCGGTTGGCAAAGCCGTCGCCGCCCGCGTCGGGCAGCTTATCGCCGTCGCTGTCCACCATGTATTCGTAATAGTTCACATCATCCTGCGAGATAATGAGCGGCTTCTTTCCGGGCGGGAGATAGATATCGCCCTGTACATAGCTCGTTGTGCCGTCGGGATTCGTCTGCTCGACGGCGATATCATGGATGCGCACAAGCACGAAATCGCGCTTGTAAAGCTCCTCCAGCATGGCCTTGAACTCATCGACCGTGGTCATATACTGGTTATAGCCGTTGGTCTTGTTGTCGCCGTCGAAGGCCCGCGCGGTGTCCACGATCAGGCTGTGGAAGAAGACATGCGTCGTCTGCGTGGTATCCTCATAGCGGACGCACTCGCTCTTGGCATCGTTATAGCGGCGGTAGGCATCGGCCAGCAGCGGCTGCTGCTGCCAATCCGCGCCGAATTCCTGCAAAATGCCGATGGCGGTGTCATAGTCATACGACTGGGCCAGCGGCTCCGCCTTGGCCAGCAGGCGGTCGATCACCTGCTCCGGCGGCTCGGTCGGCTCAGTCGCCTCCGTCGTGACCTCGACCTCGGCCTCCGGCGTGATGACCGCAACGGCCAGCATTACCAGCCCGCCGACGACCAGCACCACCAGCACCATGGCCGACAGCAGCAGCCAGCCGCGCATGTTTCTTCTGCTCTTTCTCTTGCGCGGGGCGCGGTGCATCTGTGAGCCGACCGGCTGCTCCGGAAGTCTGCGCGTGTGGTCATAGACCGGCGGCGTTTCCACCTTCGGCGGCTCCGGCGGCTTTTTCTCTGCAAACAGTACCTTCTCTACGTCCCAATCCTCGTCCATGTCGAAGTCATAGGCGCGGCGGCGGTTGGGATCCTGATGCTCTGCCATCTCTCTATCTCCCTTCCCCTTATTCCTTCATCAGTCTGCGGCGGGCGATGTTGATCGTTCCCTCCTGCATCCGGTTAATCCACGCGAGGCTCTTGCCGCAACCGTAGGCCACGCAGGAGTCCGCGTCGTCGGCCAGCATACAGTGCATTTCCGTCCGCGCCTGCAAGAGCTTGTCCATGCCGTAAATCAGGCTGCCGCCGCCGGTCAGGACGATTCCGTTCTTCGCAATATCGGCCACCAGCTCCGGCGTCGTCTGCTCCAGCACGTCCAGCACCTTATCGCAAATCATTCTCGCAGGGCGGCGCAGCGCTTCCATAACGTCAAGTGACGTGATGTCGATCTGACGGGCAAGGCCGGTCTTGAGGTCGCGGCCCTTGACGGCCATGGCCAGATTCTCTGGCCGTTCATAGACGCAGCCGATGGTGAGCTTGATCTCCTCGGCGGTGTTCGAGCCAATCACAAGGCCGAACTTCCGGCGGACGTATTTCACGATCGCCTCGTCAAATTCCATGCCCGCGATCTTGATGGAGGCGGAATTGGCCACGCCGTTGAGCGTCAGCACGCCGATGTCCGTCGTGCCGCCGCCGATATCGACGATCATTTTCCCATCCGGCGCGTTCAGGTCGAGCTGTGCGCCCAGACCGGCGGCCAGCGGCTCCTCGATCAGGTACACGCGCCGCGCACCGGCCTCCATAGCCGCCTGAATGACCGCGCGTTCCTCAACCTCGGTGATGCCGCTCGGCACGCAGACGATCATGCGGGGCTTGATGATCGCGTGCTTGACCACGCGCTTGACCAGCTCCGTCAGCATACTCGCCGTCAGCTCATAGTCGGAAATTGCGCCGTCCTGCATCGGGTGGATGGCCACGACGTTGCCCGGCGTTCTGCCGAGCATATTCCGCGCGGCGGCACCGACCTGCAGCACCTTGCCGCTGTTTTTATCCAGCGCGACGACGGCCGGCTCGCGCAGCACAACGCCGCGTCCCGCCGCATAGATCAGAATATTGGAAGTACCGAGGTCGATACCAAGATCTCTCGAAAGCAAAAGCATATCGTTACCTACCGTTTCTTAAAGGATTCTGGCCGCAGCCAGCGCCGCGCAGACCACGGAAGCCGCCCCGGCCGTGCGGAGCGTGTGGCTGCATTCGGAAAGCGTCGCGCCCGTGGCGATCACGTCGTCGATCAGCAGCACCCGCTGCCCGGCGAAGCGCTCCGGCTCCACGGCGCGATAGACGTTCATGACGTTCGCGTGTCTTGCCGCCGCGTTCGGCTGGGAGGACTGCGGATGGTTGTTTTTTATCTTGCAAAGCGTGCGGACACATTCCACGCCCAGCTCCTTTGCGGCGCTCTGTGCAAGGAGCATGGCCTGATCGTAGCCGCGCTCGCGCCGCCGCTTTTCGCTGACCGGGACCCACGACAGCACGTCGAACTCCACCCGCCTGCGCAGCAGCAGCATCGCAAGCTGGCGGCCGTAGGCCCCGGCGTACTGCTGCATCCCGTGGAACTTAAAGCGCCGAATGGAGTCGGCGACGAATTGTTCGTAATAATACACGGCGAAGCATTCGGAATAATACGCGCCGCGCTTGACGCTCTGCTCTGCCTCCGGCAGGGCAAAGCGGCATTTTCTGCAAAGGTCCTGCTCGGTTTTCTTCAGAAGCCGCCCTCAGAACACGCATTTCGGCGGATACAGCAGGTCCAGCAGCCACTGCGCAGGCTTCATGACGCGTCGGCCTCCGTCAGGCGGTGCTTCAGGCCGCTGTAGCGCTTGTTGCGGCGGTTGTTATGCGTCATTTGCGCGACGACCTCCTCGTTGCCGACGAGGATCAGCAGCTCCCGCGCCCGCGTTACCGCCGTATACAGCACGCCGCGCGTGAGCAGCATCGGCGCACCGGCAAAGGGGACGAAAATCACCGCGCGGTACTCGCTGCCCTGGCTCTTATGCGCCGTAACGGCGTAGGCCAGCTCCAGCTCGGAGAGCATATCCGTGTCGTATTCGACCACGCGGTCGTCAAAGCGAATGGTCAGAAGGCCCTCGCGCGGGTCGATGGAAACGATCGTGCCGATGTCGCCGTTAAAAATGCCCGTGCCGGAGGTGCCATTCTCCTTTTTCCATAGTATATCATAATTGTTTCGGATTTGCATCACCCGATCGCCCTCGCGGAAGCATTTTTCTCCGGAAAGTGCCTCTTTTTTTCCTGGGGCCTTGGGGTTCAGCGCCGCCTGTAGGACGTTGTTCAGGTTCACCGTGCCGGTTTCGCCCTTGCGGGTTGGACTGATGACCTGAATCTCCGCGCTGGGGATCTTCATATTCTCCGGCAGGCGCTTGGCACACAGCTCGGCGATCGTCTGCACGACGGCCTCCGGCGTTCTGCGCTTCATAAAGAAGAAATCCCGGTCCTTCGCCGTCAGCACGGGCAGCTCGCCGCGGTTGATGGCGTGGGCGTTCATGACGATGAGGCTCTGCCGGGCCTGACGGAAAATCTCGGTCAGACAGACCGTCCGCGCCACACCGCTGCGAATGAGGTCGGAAAACAGGTTGCCCGCGCCCACGCTCGGAAGCTGATCGGGGTCGCCGACGAGGATAAGCGATGCGTTCTCCGGCAGCGCCCGCAGCAGACTGTGCATCAGCAGCAGGTCCACCATCGACATTTCATCGACGATCAGCGCGTCGCACCGGAGCGGCTCGTCCTCATCATGGTAAAATGACATTTCGCCCGTTTCCGGCGACACCTGCGCCTCCAGAAGCCGGTGAATTGTCGAGGCCTCGCGGCCCGTCAGCTCGGAGAGGCGCTTGGCGGCACGGCCCGTCGGCGCGGCCAGCAGCGTTTCGCGCCCCAGTCGGTCGAACAGCTCCAAAATGCCCGCAAGCGTCGTGGTCTTGCCGGTGCCGGGACCGCCGGTCAAAATCAGCAGTCGCTCCTCAGCGGCGGCGCAGATGGCCTCCTTTTGCAGCGCGGCATATTGAATTCCCTGCTGCGCCTCCAGCGACGGGAGATAGCGTCTTGCGGCATTGCTCTCCGTCCGCTGATGCGCCATGCAGAGAACCCTTTGTGTAATATAACATTCTGCTTCGTGATACTCCGGCAGATAGATCGCGGTCAGCCCGGCGATCGTGTCCGTTTCGGCATAGCCAAGGGCGCAGAGCCGGTCGATCCCGGCGGAGATCGTCGCCTCGTCCAGCTCCAGCAGGGCCGCCGTCGCCGCCGTCAGCTTGTCCTTCGGCAGGAAGGTATGGCCGTTATTGAGATTGTAGCGCAGCTCGAATTCCACACCTGCCTCGACACGGCGGTCATCGTCGCCGTCGAAGCCCCGCTCCAGCGCCAGCATATCCGCCCCGGCGAACGACGCGCCGAACTGCGGCTTTGCCAGAAGATACGGATTTTCCTCCACCAGCTCCATCGCCTGCTCGCCGTGGATGCGGTAAACGCGCACCGCGACCTCCGCGGGGATGCGATAGGCCGCCAGAAACTCGATCAGGCGGCGGATACCGACCTGCCGGCGGAAGGAATTTCCCATTTCCAGCGCTTTTTTCATCGAAATGCCGCCGATTTCGGTCAGGCGCTCCGGCGCGGTGTCCAGAATTTCCAGACTGTGCTCCCCGAAGCGCTCGACGATCTTCTCCGCGGTTTTCGGACCAATCCCCTTGACGGCGCGGGAGGAAAGATAGGCCAAGATCTCCGCCCGCGAATCGGGCAGGAGGCGTTCGAGAAATTCCGCCTCGAACTGCTTGCCGTAGACGGCGTGCGCCGTCCATTTTCCCGTAACGATCAGCCGTTCCCCCGCTGCGGGCAGCGGAATGGTTCCCACGACGGTGATGAGCGAGCCGTCCTCACTATCCAGTTTGATGACGGCGTAGCCATTTTCGCGGTTTTCAAAGACGACCGCTGCGATGGTCCCGCTGATCAGCTCCTGTTCCAACTCCGTCGTACTCCGTTTCTAAGTAATCTGCGGCCTGCGCCGGGAGGCACAGCACCGCCTCGTCCGCCTTTTGCAGCAGGCGCTCAATCGCCGCCCGTGACGGCGCGTCGATGCCGCCGTCAACAAAAATCAGCTTTCCCGTCAGCGCACCGCCGCGCCGCCGCCATAGGCAGGCCTGCGCCAGCGCCGCCGGGTCCGTTTGGCCGGGGTCCAGATAGATCACATGACACGACCGGCGCGGTCGGGGCAGGAACGCATCCTTCAGCGCCAGCAGGATCATCAAAGGGCCGCAGGCCGCCAAAGCGGCGATCAGGATCGTCAACAGCATACTACCACCTCAGGCCATTGTATGCTGTGTCAGAATCTAAAGTTCCAAGATTATCTTACACCAGAATTCGACAAAGCGCAACTGATTTTTCAAAAATCGGCACACTTTCGGGCTATCGTATCTCTTGACAGAGGAGAACGCTCGACCTATAATGAAGGAAAAACGAAAAGGAGCCTGATTTTATGGAGCCCATCGTCGTCAATGCCCTCGGAGATGCCTGCCCCATCCCCGTTGTGAAAACCATGAAGGCCCTAGAGGCTATGACCGCCCCCGGCGCCGTCGAGGTCCATGTGGACAACGAGGCCGCCGTGCAGAACGTGACGCGCCTTGCCGCGCATCGCGGCTTTGCCGTCGGCAGCGAAAAGCTGGAGGACAAGCACTTTGTCATCCGCATGGCGGTCGATACGCTTGAAGCGGCGCCCGCTCAGCAGGCCGAGGCCGTCTGCCGGCCCGACCGGCGCGGCAATACCGTCGTCGCCTTCGACTCCAACAGCATGGGCCGTGGCAACGACGAGCTGGGCGCGACGCTCATGAAGGGCTTTATCTACGCCCTGTCGCAGCTCGAGGAGCTGCCCAAGACGCTGCTGTTCTATAACGGCGGCGCGAAGCTCACCGTCGAAGGCTCAGCCTCGCTGGACGATCTCAAGAGCTTGGAGGCGCAGGGTGTCGAAATTCTGACCTGCGGCACGTGTCTGAACTTCTACGGTCTGACGGAGAAGCTAGCCGTCGGCGCAGTGACGAATATGTATTCTATTGTGGAAACGCTGAACGGCGCAGCCAAGGTCGTCAAGCCCTGATGATTTATCTGGACAATGCGGCGACGACGCTGCGAAAGCCGCAGCCGGTCATCGACGCCGTTACCGCCGCGCTCTGTTCGCTGGGGAATTCCTCGCGCGGGTCCTATCAAAGCGCGCTGTCTGCGGCGCGGACGATCTACGAGGCCCGCTGCCGGGTCGCGGCGTTCTTCGGCTGTACACAACCCGACCGCGTGATCTTCACCGCGAACGTGACGGAGGCGCTGAACATTGCGCTTTCCGGCCTGTTTCAGCCCGGCGACCACGTGATATCGACCGATCTGGAGCACAACTCCGTGCTGCGGCCGCTGTACCGGCTGGAGACGGAGGGCGGCGTTTCCCTCAGCTTCGTTCCCGCCGACCGGCGGGGCTGCGTTGACTACGCGGCGTTCGAGCGGCTGATCCGCCCGCAGACCCGCGCCATTGTCTGCACCCACGCATCGAATCTGACCGGAAATCTGCTCGATCTGACCGCCATCGGGCGCATCGCGAAGGCGCACGGGCTGCTGCTGATCGTCGATGCCGCACAGACGGCGGGCTGTATTCCGATCGACACGGAGGCAATGGGCATCGACGTGCTGTGCTTCACCGGCCACAAGGGCCTGATGGGGCCGCAGGGAACGGGCGGGCTGTGCCTCCGCGAGGGGGTGGAGATCCGCCCGTGGAAGGTCGGCGGCTCCGGCGTGCAGTCCTACAGCCGCACACAGCCGGAGCAGTATCCCACCCGGTTAGAGGCCGGGACGCTGAACGGCCACGGCATCGCCGGACTTTCCGCCGCGCTGGACTATCTGAACGAGGTCGGCCTATCCGCCGTGCAGGCAAAGGAGGCCGCCCTGATGCGGCGGTTCTACGACGGCCTGCGGGCCGTTGACGGTGTGACGGTCTACGGCGACTTCGACGCGCCGAAGCGGGCCGCTATCGTCGCTTTAAATATCCGCGATTACGACTCCGGAAGCGTCGCCGACGAGCTTTCGGAGGTCTACGGCATCGCAGTCCGCCCCGGCGCGCACTGCGCCCCGCGGATGCACCGGGCGCTCGGCACGGAGGAGCGCGGTGCGGTGCGATTCAGCTTTTCGTGGTTCAACACGGATGCCGAGGTCGATACCGCCGTCCGCGCAGTAAAGGAGATCGCCGCCGAATGAGAGAAAAGCACCCGCGCCTGGTCGTGGCGTTTCATACAACGACGGCGGCCATGGCTCTGGAAAAATACTGCAACGAGCATGGCATCCCCGGCCGGCTCATTCCCATCCCGCGCGAGATCACGGCAGGCTGCGGCCTTGCATGGAGCGCCCCGCCCGATGCCCGCGCTGCCGTCGAACAGGCTGTCGCCGCCCTCAACGCCGCCGTGGACGGCTACTATGAATTGCTGCTTACATAGCAAAAATGTCCCCCGCCTCGGCTGCGCCGAAGCGGGGTTAATCTTATTCGCTTATCTGACGCGGACGATGCACTCGTATTCCTTGTCGTGGTAGGTCACGGTGACGGTCGTGGTGCCGCGGGCGAGGGCGGTGACGATGCCATTCTCCGCCTTGCAGATGCCTGCATTGCTGACAGTATAGGTGATATCCGTAATATGCTCGCCCTGCGAATCGTAAAGGTACAGGTAGAAGGTATCGCCGACACGAAGCGTGACGTCGGTGTTTTCCAGATGTGCGCCGATGTCATCGCCGTCGAACACGCAGCGGACCAGCACCTGCGCCGTCTTGCCGCCGACGGTGGCGGTGATCGTCGTCCGGCCGCTGCTGATGGCCGTCAGCTCGCCGGCCTCGCTGACCTTCGCGACGGTCGCGTCCGCCGTGGCCCAGCTCACGCCGTAGCCCTCCGGCAGATTCGCCACGCGCAGGAGCGTCTTTTCGCCCTTGGCAAACAGCGACACGTTCTCGCCGCAGCTCAGCTCCGGCACGAAGTCGTCCGGCAGCTGCGCCAGCGTGGACGGCTCGATCGTACCGACCGGTTCGCCGTCGCCGACGGTCACGGTGCAGCTCTGCGTCTGCTTACCGCAGGTGAGCTTGATCTCCGTCGTTCCCGTTCCCATAGCGGTAACGGTAAAGACGGCGGATTTTTCCTTCGCCGTGCTGCTCGTTTCGGCCTGCTCGGCCACGACGGCGACCCCGGCGTTGGCGCTGTTGCAGTAGAGCGTTTCCGTGCAGGAGGCGTTGACGCTCACCGTCAGCGCCGCCGTTTCGCCCGCTGCGTCAAACTTCAGCGTCTGGTCCGAGATTGTCAGCGCTTGGCAGCTCGTGTCGGGAAGGACCATCTCGGTCTGCTTCGTGCGGTCCACGCGGTCCTCCAGTCCGCCCCACCAGCCGTTCATATCACCGATGAAAAACGCAAGGACGGCCACGGTCAGCAGTAAAAAGATCAGCGCCGCCGTCAGAATACCCTTTGCGGCCTTCGGCGGCTTTTTCGAGGAATATTTTCCCTTTGCGGCGGTACGGCGGCGGTCGCGGCGTTCCTTTTCGGTCAGGCGCTGGCGCTGCACGGGACGGTCGCCCGCCTCGTCGGACCGGGCGCTGCTGCCGCAGAGCGGACATTTGCCCCGTTCTTCATTATAAATCGTTCCGCAATAGTAGCAAACTACCTTATTTTCCATGCTCTGCTCCTTCCGGTTCAGTGTGCACATTTCGCATTTTTTGCTATCATACCATTTTCTTTAGAATCTGGCAAGATTGTTGTTGATTTTTTTACAAAAATGTCATAGTATATAGTCGTGAGAATTCGATTTGTTTTAGGAGGCGGAAACCATGCCCGAGCTGAAAATGATCTCGCCGCTGCTGGACCATCTGGCGGTGGAGCGCGAAGCCGGTGAGCACAACGGTCGCTCCTGTTTTATTCTGCGCAATCCGGCCTCGGAGCGCTTTGTCCTCAAGCGGCTGTCCGTTCCCGCAACGGACAGTCAGATCCGCGCGCTGATCCTCTCCGGCGCCTATCCCACGGAGGAGGCGGTGCATGAGTACTACACCCGCGTCGTTGCGGACATCCGGCGGGAGCTGGACAAGGGGCAGGAGCTGGCGGCCAGCGGACGCTACGCCGGTGCGCTGCGCTACCAGATCGAGCCGAAGGACACCGGTGTCGGCTACGACGTCTACATCCTTTACCCGCTGTACATCTCGTTGAGCGATTTTCTGTCCAAGAGCGCAATCACAAATCTGCGTGCCGTCAATCTCGGCATCGACATCTGCGACGCGCTGTTGGTCTGCCGCGAGGCGGGATATCTCTTTGCGAATATCAAACCGGAAAACATCTATCTGATGCCGACAGGCAAGTTCCTGCTCGGCGACCTTGGCCTTGCGGCGGTGGAGGACCTCCGCTACACCTGCATTCCTGAGGAATACATCGGTCCGTACTCCGCGCCGGAGCTTTCGGACTTCACCCTCTCGCCCAACACGACGATCGACCTGTACTCGCTCGGTATGGTGCTTTACCGCATCTATAACGGCAATCACGGCCCGTTCATGGACGAGAATACCAGCGAGGCCATGGCGGACAAGCTCCGTCTGACGGGTAAGCCCCTGCCCTCGCCCATCTACGCCGACTACGAAATGGCGGGCATCATTCTCAAAGCCTGCGCCTTCAAGAAGGAAAACCGCTTTCAGACCCCGGAGGAGTTCAAGCAGGCTCTGACGCTGTATATGCAGCGCAACGAGGTGTCCGACACGCCGGTCGTTCCCCCGATCGTCGCCTCGGATGAGCCGATGGTCGATCCGAACGCAGTCGAGGAAGAACCCGACGAGCCGGTGCGCATGACCGAGGCCGAGACGCTGGACGACGATTTCCGCCGCAGCTTTGCCCCCGATCTGACAGGCGCAGGCACAGAGGCCGACATCGATCCGAACGCACCGAAGGCGGAAAAGCCTACCGTAAAGCCTGCCGAAGGGCCGGTGGAGCAGCCCGTCGAAGCCCCTGTCGAACCGGAAGCCGAGAAGGCCTCGGAGCCGGAGGCCGAACCCGAAGCGGCTCCCGAAGCGCCGCAGGAGCCGGTCGCCGAAGCGGCGGAGGTCCCCGAAGTGCCGGAGCCGGCCGAGGACGGGGACTTTGACCCCGACCAAATGGATCTGGACGCGCTGCTGGCCTCGGTGAACGCGGTCATCGACCCCGCACCGAAGGACGAGGCCGCCCCGAAGGAGGAAACGGCCGCGCCTGCCGAAGGAAAAGAGACGGACGACACCCCCGCCGAGCCGTCGCACGACTATGTGGACACGGACGAGGAGGATGACGAGGACGAGCCGACGCAGAAAAAGCGCTGGCTGCCCATCGCCGTGATCGCCGCGCTGCTGGTCGCCATCGGTGCCGTGGTCTACTTCCTGGTCAACTGGTACTTTGTGGACATGACGCAGCTCAACATTCTTTCCTGCAACACGCAGGAGATGCTTGTGGAGCTGGTTTCGTCGGACGATCCGGGCCGCTTCGTGCTGACCTGCACGGACAGCTACGGCAACGCCTACCCCGGTGTCCGCGACGGTAATCTCTACACCTTCTCCAACCTTTCCGAAAAGACGACCTACACCGTCGCCGTCAGTGCGGCGCAGTATCATAAGCTGCTCAACGCCGATTCCTACACGATCAACGTGACCACCCCGGAAGCCACGGTCATCTCCGATTTCCGCGGCGTGCGCGGCGATAACGACGGCGAGGTCCAGCTCTCGTTCCGCTACGAAGGCCCCGCACCGGCGCAGTGGCAGCTCACCTGCACCAGCGACGACGGCTCGGTCAACGAAACGTATTCCTTCGTCGGCAGCTCCTACATCGTTTCCGGCTTGCTGCCGAATGAGGTCTACACCTTCACGCTCAAAGGCGCGGACGATCTCTTCCTCTCCGGTGAGACGACCACGCAGTATGAAATTCTCCCGATCGTCGAGGCGAAGAACCTGACCGTCAGCGAGATCAGCGGCAATCAGGTCACGCTCACCTGGGAGCAGGGCGAAAACAGCCCCAAGCAGTGGGAGGTCCTCTGCGGCGCGGAGGGCATCGATCCGATCACTGCAACCGTGACCGAATGCACCGCAACGCTGACGCTGCCGGACTTTGACCGGGAATACACCTTCACGCTCACCGCGCCCGGCATGGATTTAATTCCGAAGCTGACACTCCCGGCCAATCCCATCATCGTAGACGGCCTGACCGCCACGGCCAACGCCGACGGCACCGTCACCGTGAGCTGGGACACCCCGGCGGGCGCACCCTCCGGCGGCTGGTACGTTTCTTACAACACCGTCGGCAGTATGCACCCGGCCTATATGCCCGACAGCGAGAGCAACACCGTGACCGGCTCCTCCGTTACGCTCGAGGGACTGGTCCCCGACGCGGAATATGAAGTCACCCTGTCCCTGACGGCGGCGGATGCCTCGTCCACCGTGTTCGGTCAGTCCACCGTTGCCGTAAAAACCCCGGCCTGCGAGGCCTTTACCGATTACGGCATCACCCCCACGCCGCCTTACGGCACCAATTCCTCCCTCGTTTCTCTCTGGCTGGAACCGAATAAGACGGACTGGACGTATTTCGATCTGAACGACCACCGCACATCCTTCTCTGCGACGGACAAGATCGCGGTTTGCATTGAGGTCAACGCTGTCAATCAGTCGGACGACACCGTTACCTTGCTCTACGCCCTGCGCGACGCGAGCGGCAATGTCGTTAACGACGTTTCGCGTGACCTGACGTGGGACAATCTCTGGTATAACCGCCGCCACGCCAACGCCATTCCCCTTCCCGCCGGGCAGGGCGAAGCGTCGGCTCCCGGCAGCTACACGCTGGAGATCTACATCAACGGGAAGCTCCTGGCTTCCACCGGCTTCACCATCGCGTAAGCCTTCCATTTTATCTTCGGCCTCCGGGCCGTCCGTATATAAAAAAGTATATGGATCCAAATTTCCAAAGAAGGAGGAAAACAATGCAAAACTGGTTTGTTGTTGTCATGGGTCTTGCGACGGTGTTCATCGTCCTGACGCTTATCATCGTGCTTTGCTCTCTGCTCGGGCTGCTGTTCCGCGGCAGCGGCGAGAAGGAAGCCGAACAGAAAAGCGCTGTCGCTCCCGTCACCGATGAAATCCCCAACCGTCCCGAATTTGTCGCGGCCGTTTCCGCTGCTATTGCTGAAATGAGCGGCACCGACGCCTCTGCCATCCGCGTTCTGTCCATTAAAAAACTTTAACAACACATTTGAAAGGGAAATTAGAAATGAAGAAGTATCGTGTCAATGTCAACGGCTCTCTGTATGAGATCGAAATCGAAGAAATGTCCGCTCCCGCGACCATGAGCGCCGCCGCTCCCGCAGCGAAGGCAGCTCCCGTTGCCGCCGCTCCCGCCGGTGGCCAGAAGGTCGAGGCCCCCATGCCCGGCACCATCCTTGATATCAAGGTCCAGGCCGGCCAGTCCGTCAAGAAGGGCGACGTACTCGTCATTCTTGAGGCTATGAAGATGGAAAACGAAATCATGGCTCCCTGCGACGGCAAGGTCACGGGTGTCAACGTCCGCAAGGGCGACTCCGTCGAAACTGCTGCCCTCCTTTGCACCATCGGCTAATCGCGCGAAGGAGATACTGCCATGTTCAAAAATAATAAAAAGATGCATCGGCTGATGATCGGTCTGCTGGTGCTCGGCCTGCTGGTCTGCCTGTGCATGACCCTCGCCTCTGCCGCCGAAAAGGCCCATGAAACGGACACTCCCGTTGTCACCTCGGCAGAGCCTGCGGCTGACGAAAAAGGCGCCGAATCCAACGGTGAAGCCCTGACGAACTTCATCGATCAGACCGGCATTATGTCGCTGGTCCATAACGCCGACTGGAAATCGATCATCATGATCCTCATTTCCTTCGTCCTGCTCTATCTTGCCATCGGCAAGGGCTTTGAGCCGCTGCTGCTCCTGCCCATCGCCTTTGGTATGCTGCTGACGAACCTCCCCGGTGCCGGTATGTACCACACCGAGATCTTCATCAACGAAACCGGCCACATCAACTGGGAAGCGTTCAGCAATTCCGATACCTTCGGCCTGATCGACGTGCTGTATCTGGGCGTTAAGCTCCAGATCTATCCGTGCCTGATCTTCATCGGTGTCGGCGCTTCCACCGACTTCGGCCCGCTGATTGCCAACCCCAAGAGCCTGCTGCTCGGTGCTGCCGCTCAGCTCGGTATCTTCGTCGCCTACCTCGGCGCTCTGCTCATTTCCCAGATCGGCATTGAAGGCCTGAGCTTCACGCAGGCCATGGCCGCTGCCATCGGCATCATCGGCGGCGCAGACGGTCCGACCGCCATCTACGTCACCTCAAAGCTCGCTCCGATGCTGCTCGGCCCGATCGCGATCGCAGCCTACTCTTACATGGCGCTCGTTCCGGTCATCCAGCCGCCCATCATGCGCGGCCTGACCACCAAGAAGGAACGCCTCATCCGCATGGACAACCTCCGCAAGGTTTCCAAGAAGGAAAAGATCGTGTTCCCGATCGCCGTTACCTTCTTTGTCGCCCTGTTCGTTCCCTCCGCTACGCCTCTGGTTGGCTGCCTGATGCTGGGCAACCTCTTCCGTGAGTGCGGCGTGACCGAGCGTCTGAACAAGACCGCGCAGAATGAGCTGATGAACATCGTCGTCATCCTGCTCGGCGTTTCCGTCGGCGCAACCGCACAGGCCGACAGCTTCCTGACCCCGCGCACCATCGGCATCATTGTTCTCGGCGTTATCGCCTTCGCGGGCGGCACGGCCGGCGGTGTCCTGCTTGCCAAGTTCATGAACCTGTTCCTGCCGGAAGGCAAGAAGATCAATCCGCTCATCGGTTCTGCTGGTGTTTCCGCCGTCCCGATGGCCGCGCGCGTTTCCCAGAAGGAAGGCCAGCGCGAGGATCCCAGCAACTTCCTGCTCATGCACGCCATGGGTCCGAACGTTGCGGGCGTTATCGGCTCCGCCGTCGCCGCAGGCGTGTTCATCGCTCTGTTTGGTTAAGGAGGTTTGAATCATGGAAAAGAAGCCTTTGTATATCACTGAAACCATTCTCCGCGACGCGCATCAGTCGCAGGCAAAGACCCGGATGCGCATTGAGGATATGCTTCCCGCCTGCGAGCTGTTGGACAACATGGGCTACTGGTCGCTGGAGTGCTGGGGCGGCGCAACGTTTGACGCCTGCATCCGCTTCCTCGACGAGGATCCGTGGGAGCGCCTGCGCACCCTGAAGAAGCACATGCCCAAGACCAAGCTGCAAATGCTGTTCCGCGGCCAGAACATTCTGGGCTACAAGCACTATGCCGACGACGTGGTCGAGGAATTCTGCCAGAAGTCTATTGAAAACGGCATCGATGTCGTCCGCGTGTTCGACGCGCTGAACGATATCCGCAATCTGCAAAAGGCCGTCGAGTCCGTCAAAAAGTACGGCGGCTGGGCCGAGGTCGCGCTGTCCTATACCGTCAGCCCCGTGCATAACGACGACTATTTCGTCGGCGTTGCCAAGGACCTGGAAAAGATGGGCGCAGACTCCATCTGCATCAAGGATATGGCGAACCTCCTGCTTCCGTATCATGCCTATGACCTGATTCGCAAGCTCAAGGACAACGTTTCCGTTCCCATCCATCTGCATACCCACAACACTGCGGGTACCGGCGACATGGTCAACCTCATGGCGGCGCAGGCCGGCGTGGACATCGTTGACTGCGCCCTGTCCCCGATGGCAAACGGTACGTCCCAGCCCGCAACGGAAGCCCTCGTTGCTACCCTACAGGGCACCGAACGTGACACCGGCCTGAGCCTTGATAAGCTCAGCGAGGCTGCCGCGCACTTCCGCAAGGTCGCCGACAAGATGAAGGCCGAGGGCACACTGGATCCCAAGGTCCTTCAGGTCGATACCAAGGCGCTGATCTATCAGGTTCCCGGCGGTATGCTCTCGAATATGCTCGGCCAGCTCAAGGACGCGCATAAGGAGGACAAGTACTACGAGGTCCTCGCCGAGGTGCCGCGTGTCCGTAAGGACTTCGGCTATCCCCCGCTGGTCACCCCGACGAGCCAGATCGTTGGCACGCAGGCCGTAATGAACATCATCAGCGGTGAGCGCTACAAGCTGGTTCCCAACGAATCCAAGGCGCTGCTCCGCGGTGAGTACGGCAAGCTGCCCGGTGAGGTCAACGAGGAAGTCCGCAAGAAGTGCATCGGCGACGCGAAGGTCATCACCTGCCGTCCCGCCGACCTTCTGGAGCCGGAGCTGGACAAGTACCGCGAGGAGTGCAAGGGCATGGCAAAGTGCGAGGAAGATGTCCTGACCTATTGCCTGTTCCCGAAGGTCGCCCCGAAATTCTTTGAAAAGCGCGATCATCCAAAGCCCGCTGCCGCTCCCGCCAAGCCCGCCGACCCCAACGCCGTCCGCGAGCTGTACGTCGAGGACACCGGCCGCTGAGCCAAAATCACAAAAGCATCCCGCTGCGAGGTTCCTCCCTCGCAGCGGGATTTCCTTTTGTCCACCGGAAGCACCGTCGAAGGCCCTTCGTAGGGCGGGGTCCCCCGACCCCGCCGCAGGCAGTGATGTACCGGGACGTTATACGGTATTACGGTTCTAATTTTCTAATCGATACTGCGCTCTCCGGCGCGATGTGGGCATCGCGCCCTACGCAGCAACCGACCATTGGAATCCTATCGCACACAATGCGTAGGGGCCGATGCCCTCATCGAACTGCCTGCAATTACAAACACTGCTCACTGCGCGATTTCCGTCAAATATCTTGCCAGAATTGCCGCAACCTGGGCGCGGGTGGCGGTATTTTGCGGGACGAGGAGGAGCGTGCCGTTCTCTGCCGAGCCGCGGATGAGATCTGCGGCGTTTGCCCACGCGAGTGCGTCGAGGGCGTAGGTGCTGACCTCGCCCGCGTCGGGAAAAGCAGTAAGGTCCGCACGTTTGGCGGTATCGACCCGGCGCGTTCCGGCATAGCGGAACAAAATCGCCGCAAGCTGTTCCCGCGTGACGTTCCCCTCCGGGTCGAATTTCCCGCCGCCGACACCGTTCACGATGCCATTTTCCGCCGCCCATGCGACCGCACCGGCGTAATACGCCGCCGCCGGTACATCGGAAAACGGTGCCGGCGTACCCGCCGTCCGCTTTCCGTCCAATCGCCAGAGGACCGTGACCAGCATGGCGCGGGTCATGGCCGCCTCCGGCGCAAACGTGTCCGGCGCAATCCCGTTGAACAGCGAATGGCGCACGGCAAGCCCGACATCCGAATAGAACCAATCCGTTTCCGCAACGTCGCGAAACGGATTTTTCCACTCAATCGACGAGGCCTCGGCAAAATCCATCTGTGCGCAGAGATTCCGCAGAATCGCCCCCGCCTGCACCCGGTAGCCCACGTCGCAGGGATGCAGGTTATCCGTCAACAGCCATTCCGTCCCGTACAGATCGTCGAACGGGTCGGCAAACAGCACGCCCAGCTCCTCGGCAAGCCCGCAAATGGCCGCATTCCATTGCAGAATTTTCTCCGTCCGGTCGCCGTTTCCCATTGGAATCATGCCAACCAGCACGATCACCGTTTCCGGGCAAGCTTCCTGTACCTCGCGGACATAGCCGCGATAGGCCGCGAGGAAGGTTTCCAGCGGGACGTCCGCGCGGAGATCGTTGATGCCGAACGCCGCCGTCAGCAGGTCCGGGTGATTCGGCACGATATAGTCGCGCACCGTATCCTTCGCGGGCGGGTAGTCGGCCCACGTCGTTTTCAGGCACATCCGGCTGCCGGAAACGGCCTTGTTGACCAGCCGGACCTCGCGCCCGCTGACCTCCGTCAGCAGCCCTGCCAGCGTCGTGACCCAGCCGTTTTCCGGATGCACCGCCGTCGCGCCGCAGGAAATGCTGTCGCCCGTGGCGACATAGGTCAGCACCTCGTTTTTCAGCACGCTTTTCCGGTCAAACCCGCGCAGAAACGCGATCAGCGCCGTCAGGTAGATTTCTTCCGCCGCATCCCGGCTTATCGCGCCGCTGCGGTCGGTTTTTGCCAGCGCGGTCAGAAACGCCGCCCGTTCCGCCGCCTGCATCGTCGTATAGGTCGTCAGCGGGAGATCCATTCTCCGGCTTTCCAGCACCGTCTGAAGTGTCGCCGCGTCCTTGGCCGCCGCAAATGCGGGCAGCAGCGCGTCATCCGGCGGCAGACACGGCGTTTCGTCCATATCCAGCGGCGCGGTGTGCTCTGCGGCGAGACACGTGCAATGCCGGGCCAGCAGTGAAAACAGCCCGTGCGCCAGCAGGAGCTTTCCCGCCGTATTCGGCGTTTGCCCGTCGCCCTCTACGCACCACGGCGTACCGGCCAACGCGGCGTAGGCATCAAAATACAGCGCCCCGACAGCCTCCGCCGCCCGCCGCAGCGAAGAAAACGCCCTCGCCACCGCCTCCGGCGAACGCTCCGGCCGGTCGCCGAAGCCACAGACGACGAAAACACCATCCCCGTCCATCCGCGCCGCAAGCTGCCGCACGATTTCCGCCGCGTCCTCGGAAAATGCAGCCCCATCCGGCATATAAAGCAACAAATCCGGTCGCAGCGCGGCGACCCGATCGATCTCCGCCGCGTCCAGCCGCGTGACCTCGGGCGTGAAGCACTGATATTTTGCGATCAGTGCCGTCAGCTCGTCCAGATAGTCTGCCGTTCCGACGCAGACCACGCGCTCCAGCGGCGCACTGCGCAAATCCTCCTGCGCGGCAAAAACGCCCGGCGACAGCAGCGCAAGCAGCACCGCCGCCGCCAAAACGGCGGCAATTTTTCGTTTCATTCCGCATCCGCTCCCTTCCCGCTTACCATACCACGCCGCCGCGCGTTTGGCAAGCAGCAAAAAGGCCGCGCACGCGGGTTCTCCCCGCCGAGCGCGGCCTTTTGATCGTTTCTCTTAGTCCTCCAGTGCGTACTTTTCCGTATACCGGCGGTAGGCGTCACGGAAGCTCCCATCGTCGAGCTTTGCCGAGCGGAGGGTCGCGTGAAGATTCAAATGATGCAGCGCAATATCGATGACACAGCCCGCGATGTTCGAGCAATGGTCGCTTGTCCGTTCCAGATTCGTCAGCAGGTCCGCCCAGACGAAGCCCGCCTCGATGCTGCAATTGCCCTGCTGCATCCGCAGAATGTGGCTGGTGCGAAGCTGCTCCTTGAGCGTGTCGATAACCTGTTCGAGCGGCTCGACCTGCGCAGCCAGCTTCTCGTCACCCGTGGAGAAGGCGCGGAGTGTCATGGTAAGAATTTCGTCGATCGCCGCAGCGAGCGTCCGCAGCTCTCGCTGGGCCGCGTCGGAGAAGGAGAGCTTTTTGTCGCGCAGCTCCTCCGCCGATTCCAGAATGTTGACTGCATGATCGGAGATGCGTTCAAAGTCGCCGATGACCTTCAGCAGCTCCGTTGCCTCGCCGCTCTCGGCCGCGCTGAGCTTCTGCGCACTGACGCGGACGAGATACGTCCCCAGCAGGTCCTCAAAGTGATCGCAGCGTTCTTCATCCTTTCGGATACTCGGCGCGAGGTCGTAGCGCCCGTCAATGGTGCATTGCAGCGCATTTTTCAGTGCCTGCACGGCGCAGACCGCCATTTCTCCGGCCACGGCGCGGCTGCGCTCCAAGGCGATGGCAGGTGTAGCAAGCAGGCGGTCGTCCAGCTCGGTGACGGTTTCCTTGCGGTGGCTATCCGGCACCAGACGGATGGCCAGCTTCTCCAGCAGGCCGCCCGCCGGGAGCAGCATCGCCGTGCAGGCGATGTTGAAGATGCTGTGTACGACCGCAATGCCATAGGTCGTTGCGTTTTCATTCAGGATCGCCGGGGCAGCCACCGCCTTGACGATGCTGAACACGCTCAAAAGGACGACAACGCCAATGATATTGAACATCAAATGGACCACGGCAGCCCGCTTGGCGTTCTTGTTCGTGCCGACCGAGGCAATGATCGCGGTGATGCAGGTGCCGATGTTCTGGCCCATGATAATCGGGATGGCCGCCGCATAGCTGACCCGCCCGGTGAAGGACAGCGCCTGCAAAATGCCCACGGAGGCCGAGCTGGACTGGATAATAGCCGTCAGAATCGCGCCCGCCAGCACGCCGAGGATCGGGTTCTGGAACTTCAGGAACAGCTCCGCGAACCCCGGCACGTCCTTCAACCCCGAAACGGCACCGCTCATCGTTTCCATGCCGAACATCAGCGTTGCAAAGCCGAGGAAAATCAGGCCGGTGTCCTTTTTCTGGTCATTTTTACAGAACATATACAAAACCACGCCGACCAACGCCAGCACCGGCGTAAAGGACGACGGCTTGAGCAGCTGAATCCAGAAGCTCCCGCTGTCAATGCCCGCAAGGCTCAAAAGCCACGCTGTCACGGTCGTGCCGACGTTTGCGCCCATGATAACGTTGATCGCCTGCCGCAGGGTCATCAGACCCGAATTGACGAAGCCGACGACCATAACGGTCGTTGCCGACGAGCTTTGAATGATCGCCGTCACGCCGAGACCGGTCAAAAAGCCCATAAACGCCTTATCCGTCATGCGCCCGATCAGGCTGCGCAGACTGTTGCCCGCACGGCGTTCGAGCGCCTGACCCATCAGATTCATGCCGAACAGGAACAGGCTCAGCCCGCCAATCAGCGTCAGCACATTAAAAATGTCCATCGAATTCCCTCTGTTTCCTATTTTTTGTTATCCTTATTTTAACGGCCCGTTGTCAAATCCGTCACCAGAGTTTTGTAAAATCCTTGTAAAATACGGAAACGGTCGATTTTTATCACACAACTTCCGGTTTTTTCGATTGCATTTTCCCGGATTTTCGAGTATGATATAAGAAATATCCTGAAATTGGAGGCGCAGCTCATGAAGGTTTTGCTGTTGAACGGAAGTCCGCACGCGCAGGGCTGTACATATACCGCGCTGAATGAGGTCGGCGCAACCCTGAAAAAGCACGGCATCGACACCGAGCTTGTCCACGTCGGCACCCGGCCGGTCGCCGAGTGCATTGCCTGCGGCAGCTGCAAGGGCGGTGCCCCCTGCATTTTTGACGACGGCGTGAACGCCCTTGCCGCGCGGCTGGAGGAATTTGACGCGCTCGTCGTCGGCGCACCGGTCTACTACGCCGGTCCCAGCGCACAGATTTGCGCGTTCCTCGACCGGCTGTTTTACAGCGCGGGCGGCAAGCTGACCGGCAAGCCCGCCGCTGCCGTCGTTTCCTGCCGCCGGGGCGGTGCGAGCGCTGCCTTTGACCGGCTGAACAAGTATTTCAGCATCAATTCTATGCCGATCGTCACCTCGCAGTACTGGAATCAGGTCCACGGCAACACGCCGGAGGAGGTTCTGCGCGACGAGGAGGGCCTGCAAACCATGCGCACTCTCGGCGAAAATATGGCATGGCTCCTGCGCTGCATCGAGGCAGGCAAGGCCGCCGGTGTCCCCGCTCCGGTCTATGAACCGAAGCGCCAGACGAATTTCATTCGCTGATCGAGGTACCCGCTATGATGAAAATACAGGAATCCGCAGAAAATTATCTGGAAACCATTCTGGTCCTCCGCAGAAGGCTGGGGGCCGTGCGCTCGATCGATATTGCCAACGAGATGGAGTTCTCCAAGCCGAGCGTCAGCGTCGCGATGAAGAATCTGCGTGAAAACGGCTACATCCATGTCGATGAAAACGGCTGGATCACCCTCCTTCCCGCCGGGCAGGAGATCGCCGAGCGCATCTATGAGCGCCACACGCTGCTGTCCGGCTGGCTGACCGCGCTTGGCGTTGCGCCGGATGTCGCCGCCGAGGACGCGTGCCGCATCGAGCACGTCATCAGTGCCGAGAGCTTCGAGGCCATCAAAAAGCACGTGACAAAATAATTTCAGACCGCCCGAAAAACGGGCGGTCTTTTTTGGGAACCTTTCGCCGCAATTGTCGTCAAAGAAGTGCTGAAAAACAAAACGAAAGGAGCAACCGTATGAAATTCCGTAAATTGGCCGCGCTGGTGCTTCTGCTGGCCGCTGTGGTGCAGCTTACCGCCTGCGGCGGCGGTGGGACGACGCAGGTCACGCTTCCGGACGACGCGGGTCAGGTCACGGTCACGGATGACGCAGAACAGGTCACACTTCCGGATGACTCCGGTCAGATCACGCCCATCCGGACTGAGGTCCCGCAGAACACGTTTGCGCAGGCCGCCGCCGATTTTTCGACCGCGCTCCTGCGCCAGACGCACAAGACCGGCGAAAACACCACGCTTTCGCCCTACAGCGTCATGAGCGCTCTTGCCATGACCGCCAACGGCGCGGACGGCGAAACGCGCAGCGAGATGGAGGCGGTCCTCGGGCTGCCGCTCGACGAGCTGAACAGTGCTCTGCTCGCCCTCCGGGAGCAGGCGGGCGAGGAGCTGATCGCCGCGAATTCGCTTTGGATCCGCAACGACATCACGGTCCTGCCTGAATTCCTGCAAACGACCGACGCTTATTACGGCGCTGCGGTCTATCAGGCCCCCTTCGACGGCGGTACGGTCAAGGAAATCAACGACTGGATCGCCGCGCACACCAAGGACCGCATCCGCGATATGCTCGAATCTCTCGACCCGCTGACCGGAGTCTGCCTCGTCAACGCGCTGACGTTTGACGCGAAGTGGGCGAGTGAGTTCTACGAGGAGTTCATCTGGGAGGAGGACTTCCACGCATGGGACGGCACGACGCAGCAGGTCGATATGATGCACGGCACGGTCTACACCTACCTGTCCTCGGACAGCGCGACGGGCTTCGTCAAGGACTATGCCGGCGGGCGCTACAGCTTCGTCGCCCTGCTGCCGAACGAGAATCTCCGTGTTGAAGATTATGTAAACCAATTGGACGGCACGGCCCTGCTCGACCTGATGGAAAACCGGTCGGATGAGAAGGTCGATATCACCATGCCGCGCTTCAAGACGGAATACAAAGAATCGCTGGCCAAGCCGCTGGTGTCGATGGGGATGCCGCTGGCCTTTGACGCAGAAAATGCGGACTTCTCCCGCATGGTGGACACCACGTTGCCGGTGTATATCGGCGATGTGCTGCACCAGACCTACGTTTCCGTGGACGGCTCCGGCACGGAGGCCGCCGCCGCAACGATCGTCTCGGTGACCGTGGGAGCCACCGCCCTGCCGGAGCCGGAACCCGAACCGAAAGTCGTCATCCTCGACCGGCCGTTCGTCTGGCTGATCTGGGACGAGCAGGAAGCCCAACCGATTTTCATCGGCGTTGTGAACAGCGTCACTGCGGCATAATTTTAATCCATATTTTCCCAACGCGCCGCGCCGGAGTCTATCCGGCGCGGCGCGTAAATTGTCGAACGACAAAAAAGTTGCCGTCAAAATTCGTTCAAAAAGTGTACTTTTTGAACGCACTCTGCCGGCGGTTTTTTCAGCCTTATTTTAAACGTCATATATACAAAATGCAAGCCCCTTTAGCAAAAAAATCATTTTTCAGAATGTGTCATAAAGTACACGTTTTGAACGCCTTCTGATTTTCCGTTGTTGTGAACACGAAAGCTGTTCCGATTTGTCGGGAAATGTCCCTGTTTGGTCATTGCGAGGGGTGCGCAGCAACCCGTGGCAATCGCATCGCACGCAGCTGCGAAAGGACGAGGGTTAC
>CABSFY010000027.1 GCA_902477055.1 uncultured Eubacteriales bacterium | reverse complement strand
GACGCGCCCTCGGCGCTATAAAAAGCTTTTAAAGCTTTTTATCAGATTCTAGTATCAGGTCGCAGGCGGCGCGTTTCCGTAAAAGGGCGCCGCGGCGATGCACCTCTGCGCAAAATACCCCCGGTCAAGCATGGCCGGGAACAAAATACCGCACTTTGTTCATACTAATACTATTTTACAACAACTGACCGTCGTTATGTGTGCGGATTATGAACACAAACGTGCGGATTATGCACATTTCGCATGATTTCCGTTTTTTCTTTTGGCTATCGACATTCTTCGCGATTTATGTTATATTTTATTATGCAAAAAGAATGGAACGAAGGGAGGCTGGACGATGTCTGGCTATGTTATATTTGTGATTCATAATCTGCTCAGCCTGGCAATGTTGTGGTATGCCGCGAACTGCTGCCTCGCGCCGAGATTTTGCCGCAAGACGACACTCCTGCTGGAAGCGGGCAGTCTTGCGCTCTGCGCGCTGATCGCGCGGCTTGCGGAGCTGTACCCGGCGGTGGATTTCGTCCGTCCTTTTGCAATTCTGGCGGTCTTCATTTCCTCTGCGGTGCTCCTCTTCCGAAACGGCTTCTTCCGCAAGCTGTTCGTGATGCTTTGTATTTTCTTTACGGCCATCGCTACGGAGGTCATTACCTATTTTCTGTTTCCTTCCTTCTCGGTCAATGTGCGCTTCAGAGAATTTTCCGTGCTGAACCTCTGGTGGCATTTCACGTACCTCGGCTGTGAGGCAATCCTGCTGTTTCTCGTCTATCTTCTTTTCCACAAAAACGCCTCCGATGACGTTGATCGTCTCCCTGCAAGGCAGTATTGGTTCTTTCTGTTTTTTCCGATCTCCCAGTTCATTCTGCTTACCTGCTCCGTTTTTTCCATCGCAGAAAATATCTCAGTACGCACCTCGTTATTCGTCCTCATTTTTTCACTGATCTGCTTTGCCGCTGATTTCATCTGGTTCCGGGAGATCCGTCAAATGTCTGACAATGCCCGCCTGAAAGCGGAAAACGATCTGCTCGGCAAGCAGATCGAAGCGCAGCACGAATACTACAAGGAATTGTCGGCAAACTTTGCCGACATGGCCGCCTTGCGCCACGATATTGCAAATCATATGTTCACCATTCGCGCGCTTTTACAGGACGGAAAATCGGACGAAGCGATGCAGCATGCCGCAAGGCTGGAGCAAAGCCGCGCCGCGCAGAGCATTCTGAGCTCCTGCAAGAACTCTGTCGTTCAGTCTTTTCTGCAGCATAAGCTGGACGAGCTGCGGAAGCAGGAGATCGTTTCCGACTTTGATGTGACCCTTGCGCCAGTGACCGGCATCTCCGATACGGACCTGATCGTTGCGCTTGGAAATATGCTGGACAATGCCGCCGAGGCTTGCGCGTCTGTTCCGGAGCGCAGCATTCGCCTGACTGTGAAACAGGCCGACGGCTGTGTGCAGATCGAAACGGAGAACACCTGCGCCGCGCAGGCAGCGCCGAAAAAACGGCGTATTGCATATCTGGAGCGGGGCATCGGAACCTCCATTCTTCGGTCCTTGGCGGAGCAATATCGCGGCAGCTATACCTCTGCGCGTACCGATGGCGTGAACCATGCGGCTTTGGTTTTAAGGGAGAACAGGATATGCTAAAGCTATTTCTTTGTGACGATAACCTTCTTCATTTGCAGCACGAAGCCACATATATCCGATCCCTCTCTCTGAGCGCAGCGTTTGAATTAGAGTCCTTTATCGAACCGGGCCGCGTCCTCGCGCGGATTCAGGAGGGCTGCTGTCCGGATATCGCCGTGTTGGATATCGAAATGCCGAAGGTAGACGGGATCTCATTGGCGGAAAGTCTGAATCGGTGCTGTCCTCAATGCCGGATCATCTTCCTGACCGGCTTTACCGACTATACATATGACGCCTATTATGCCGATCACATCTGGTATATGTTAAAGACGGATATGGAAAAATATCTGCCCGCAGCGTTAAAAAAGGCGGTTTCCGATATGAGTGGAAGCCAATCGCCATACCTTCTTATTCAACAGCAGCGTACACAGCGGCGCCTGCCGCTGAAAAACGTACTGTATCTCGAGCGGGTTACATACCGCACAAGGGTAAAAACCATCGACGAGGAATTCTACGTTCGGGCCGCGCCGATGGAGTTAATCCGGGATCTGCCCTCCGACAGCTTTATTCGCTGCCATCAAAGCTTTTGGGTGAACGAGGAAAAAATCGGCACATTGGTCGGAAAGAGCTTTCTGCTGACGGACGGCTCGGCTGTGCCGATCAGCCGCACCTATCGGCAGTCGGCCATGGAAGCGTTTCGCAGAAGGAAGCAAGAATAGGTTGCCACTTGGGGAAAAGGTCTGCCGCAAATTACGGAATGTACGGATAGATCGTTTAAAATATGACGGATCTGAGGCTTAGACTGTCAAAGAACTGCCCAACGAAAGGTTTCGGAGGGAGGAAACGTGTGAAAGGGAACCGTCAGGGTTCCCTTTCACGTTCCATCACCCCGCCGCAGCGGGCAAAATTGCAAAATAATCTTCCTTATTCCTATTTTGCAATTTTGAAAGCAGCTTGTCGGAAAAGTCCGTGAGGACTTTTTTGACAAGCTGAAGCGCCCGTGCTGGCTTTGCGGCACGGGCGCTGTTGGTGCTTGGACTTAGGGCAGCAGCAGGTGAGCGCCGGCGATGATGGGCCAGTCAGTTGCAAGGCTGAAGGCCTCAACTCTCTTACAGCCGGGCGTGCCGCAGGCAGCGCAGTAGAACTTTGTTTCTGCGTCGATCATATCGAGGTAGCTGACGCCGAAGGCATCGGCAGACCATGCGCCGACCTGAGAGGCGTGACACTTCATCATTTTGATCTTGGTGTCATAGGTGTCGGTGATGTCCACAAAGTACTGCGGGTTGGTCTTGTTAGCCATGCCGCCGAGGGCGGTGCAGGTGAAGATGGGAGGCAGATGGTCGATGACCGGATGCTCCGTTTCCATCAGCTTGACGGTTGCAAGAACGCGTGCCTCAAAGGCGAGATAGCCGGTGATATCGTGGTCCTGGTTGTAGTCGACAAACTTCGGGGGCGCAAGAATAACGTCCGGGCGGGCGATACGGACGGCCTCAATAAAGGCCATACGGGTTTCGCGGTTGTCGAACAGCATTTCGTCCTCATAGCCGAGCCAGATCAAGTGCGCGCCAATCACGTCGCAGGAGGCTTGTGCTTCCTTATGCCGCATATCGGCGATTTCCTGACGGGTCATGCCGTAGGAGCCGATCTGACCGTCTGTGGCGATACACATATAAACCTCGTCGCCGCGGGCGGCATACTTCGCCAGGGTACCAGCCATCCGGAATTCAATATCATCGGGATGAGCGCCAAAAGCCAAAACTCTCATGAGAAACCTCCTATTCGTAGTGGCGTTCCGCCGCACATAGAAAGAGAGGCGGAACGGGGTGGATTATTTATTCATGTAGTCGATGACGACATCGATCTGCTCGCCGAAGCTGAGCCCCTCGCCAAACTTGTTCTCAAAAAATGCGCCGCCGATCGTAAAGGCCCACGCGCCGGTCGCCTTAACCTCATCCAGACGCTGGAAGGAGGCAACGCTGCCCGCGAGGCAGACATCGCCGCGAACGTTCTTGACAAACTCTGCATTGAGCTTCACGGCATCGCCGGTGTAGCGGTAGCCGAGCAGGTCAAAGCCCCGGATCCCCTTCGTATCGACCAAATTGTTGGCCTCGTCGATCATGCCCTGAATCGTACCGTTGAGGACGGAGGGACGGCCGGACAGCTCGCCGACGAACGGCATATACTTGATGCCGGCCTCGTCCGCGATCTTCTTGACGGAGTCGAAATACAGCGTACCCATCAGCACATCGAAGCCGCAGCGGGCGGCGATGCGTGCACCCTCGGCACAGCCTTCTTCGGTATAGTCCACAACCTCGAGGAAGGTGGTCTTGCCGGCCGCCTTCATCCGGTTAACGAGATCAGTCATCTGGTCTTCGGGAATACCGACTTCCTTGAAGCCCCAGTACTTCGCCTTGGAGCCCTTAGCGGCCTCAAAGATTTCGATGGCGTTCGTGACGGTCCGGTCGTGATGGGTCAGCATGACGATGAGTTCGGGAATGTTTTTCATGTTAAATACCTCGCAAAAGTGATTTTTAAGCCCCCGCAGGCAGCCTTGGATGCCTGCGGGAGGATTTTGAATAATTAAAATTAACTAACGACACCTGCCATGTAGTCGGCCAGCGTCTTGCCGTTGTAGTAGAATTCGAACATTTCCTCGACGTTTTCCTTCGTGACGAGCGTGTTGGCGTAGAACATGACGGTCGGAATCTCGGCACCGTTGAGCTTGTTGACAAGCTGACTCAGGCACCACTTGATCGGCGCAGTGGAGGAGTAGCAGCAGGAGCCGAGGAGCTTGCCCTCGTAAATGGCTTCGAGGATAACCTTGTCGTTATCGATGGAGGTGATAGGCACCTTGGAGTTGGCGGCCTGCGCAGCGTTCATCATGCCGATGGTTGCGGAGGAGTACAGGCCGAATGCGCCGATGAGTTTGTCGCCGTAGTTCATCAGAGCGCCTTCAAACGCGGTGTAGTGGTCTTCGGGAGAGGTGCCGGTCAGCTCGACGATCTCAATGTCGGGATAGGCAGCGAAAGCGTCCTTAAAGCCCTTGGCACGAGTGGCAGCATTCGGATGGGTGAACGGGAGGGTCTGGAACACGACGACACCCTTCATATCGCTGCCGTTTGCCAGCAGGTGGTCAATGAGAAGCTGTGCAGCCATTTCGCCCTGTTCGCAGCACTCGGACATACAAACGGCGTCAAATTCGCCGGCCAGCGCGGGGTTGAACACGATGACGGGGATGTTCGCTTCCTTCAGCGCGTCGAGAGCGCCCTGCACGCCGTAGAAGTCGCACGGGCAGATGATAACGCCGTCAACACCCTCGAGGATCCACTGCTCGACGGCCTGGTTCTGGAGGTTTTGGTCGTAGTTCGCATCGTTGGTCAGCAGCTTCACGCCGCATTCCTTTGCGCTTTCCTTGATGGTTTCCATGATCATAGCGCCGACTTCGTCAACGGAATAGTACAGGGAGAAGCCAATGGTGTATTCTTCCTTCGCCTTTGGCATCTCAGTGTTGAAAACGTCGGGGACGTTGACAACCCATTCGGTGCCGCGGATGGAAGCGTCACATTCCACGCCCTTGGAGGTGTAGTACTCGTTTATGTCCCATTTCTGGTCAACGTAGTCAACAAAGTCGGCCAGATTCGGGTTGACCGGAGCGTCAGGCTTCTCGGTCGGTTCCTCTGTGGGGGTGGGGGCGTCGGTGGACGGGTTATCACCGGTGTTCGGGGCGTCGGTCGGGTCAGGGGTTGCGGGAGAGCAGGCAGCAAGCGCGAAGATCATGATGGCTGCCAGCAGCAGAGCGATCAGTCTTTTCATTTTTTTACCTCCAATAATTTATATGATAAATTTGCGGGGGGAACTGTGTCAGTGCGGCTGGTCAGTTGCCGGCCATGTAGTCTGCGAGGGTATTGCCCTCGCCGTAGTAGGTGGGGAACATTGCTTCGACGTTATCCTTCGTGATGAAGGTGTTGGTCTGGTAGACGATGGAGGGAACCTCCTTGCCCTCCAGCAGATTGATCGCGAGCATCAGCGCCAGACGGGAGCCTTCCACGGCAGAGTAGCAGCTCGAACCGAGGACCTCGCCGTTGTAGATGCCTTCAAGAATGACGCGGTCGTTATCGACGGAGGTGATGGGATAGTTCTTGCCGGAGGCCTTGACGACGTTCATGATGCCGTACGTTGCGGAGGAGTACAGGCCCCAGAGGCCGATGATGGAATCGTCGCCCGCGACGATGCCCTCAAACGCGGTGTAGTGATCCTCGGGGGATTCGCCGGTGAGCGCCTTGATGGTGATATCGGGGTAGTCGGCAAAGGCAGCGAAGAAGCCCTTTTCACGGGTTACGGCGTTCGGATGGACAAAGGGGAGCGTGCCGTAGTAGATCGTGCCTTTCATGTCGCTGCCGTTTGCCAGCAGATACTCGCGCAGCGCGTCGCCTGCCTGACGGCCCTGTTCGACCGCATCGTAGACGACGCAGGCATCGACCTCTCCGGCGCAGGGAGGCGCGTCAAGGGTGATGACGGGGATGCCTGCCGCATGCAGCGCTTCCAGACCGTCCTTACAGGCGTAAAAGTCACAGGGAGTCAGAATCACGGCATCAACGCCTTCGAGAATCCAGCCCTCCAATGCCTGATTCTGAAGGTTCTGGTCGTAATCTGCGTCCTGCACCTTGAGCTGAACGCCGATCTCGGCGGCTGCCTGCTTCATGCCCTCCATGTACATTGCGCCGACCTCGTCAACGGTGTAGTAGTCGGAGAAGGCGATGGTGTAGGTTTTCGAGGGCGTGGGCAGAGGAACGTTTCCGCCGCCGAGCCACTTCACGGAGCCGCCCTTGCTGCGGATGCTCATGTCGCAGTCCACACCGAGATTGTTGTAGTAGTCGTTGAAATCGACCGCTTCGCCAACGGGCGTGACCTGCTCGAAGAGTGTGGTGTCAGAAAAATCAGTTAATGCTGCGGTTTTGCCTTCATTGCCGGTGGTTTCGTCTTTTCCGCACGCGGTGAACACGGAAAGGATCATGAGTGCTGCGAGAAACAGTGCGATGATCTTTTTCATTTTCATTCTCCTAACATAGTTTGTTATTTGCTGGTGGGGAAAAGGAAAGTGCGGTATGAAATCACGCCTTAACGACGGTCTTTCTGGATTTGAGTGCGTTGTCCATCAGGATCGCGGCGATGATGACCAGACCCTTGACGAACAACTGGACGGGGGTCTGCGCACCCATGAGTGCGAGGCCGGAGTTCAGAATGCCCATGATAAGCGCACCGCCGATGGTGCCCCAGATGGTGCCAAGACCGCCGGAGATTGCCGTGCCGCCCAGAACGGCAGCCGCGATCGCGTCCATCGCGAGGTCAGCGCCGAGATCAGGCATACCGGCGTTCATCAGACCGCACTCGATCAGACCGGCCGCACCGGCTGCCAGACCCATCATGCAGAACGCAACGATCTGGATGAGATTGACGTTGATACCGGCGACCTTCGAGGCCTCGACGTTGCCGCCGATACAGCGGCAGTAGAAGCCGAGCTTGGTTTTGTAAAACAGGAACGCGGCGATCACAAGGAACACCAGCATGATGATAACGGGCGAGGGAATACCGAATACGCTGCCGTTACCGAAGAAGTTGGTAAGCCACTTGAGCTTGATGGAGATCGTCTTGCCGTCGGAGATGGTCTGCGCCAGGCCGCGGTAGATGTTCATCGTGGCCAGCGTGGTCAGGAAGGCGGGAATCTTGCCCTTGACAACGATGATGCCGTTGATAAAGCCGCAAAGGATGGACAACAGGATGACCAGCGGCAGCATGATCGCAGCAGAAACACCCTTGTTCAGGCCGTAGGCCAGCACGATGCCGACGAGCGCAACCGTGGAGCCTGCGGACATATCAAACACGCCCAGCGTCAGCAGGAACGTCATGCCGAAAGCGGCGATCATGGTGAACGACTGCCGCTTGAGCATATTCAGCAGGTTCATGGGGTTGATGAAAACGGGCTTGAGGTAGGTGAAAATAGCGATGAGGAAGATCAGAATCAGAATGGTGCGGAAATCGATCAGCACCTGACCAATGCTTCTGCGTTGTTTCATGTTAACTCTCCTTCGTATGCGATTTGTGCGGAGGCCAACTCCATGATGCCCTCCTGTGTCGCCTCGGCGTGGGGAACGATGCCGGTCATTTTTCCCTCGCACATCACGACGATCTTATCCGTAACGCTGATAAGCTCCGGAAGCTCGGAGGATACCATGACAATCGCGGCGCCCTTTTTGACGAACTCCGCCATGATACTGTAGATTTCGGCCTTCGCGCCGATGTCGATGCCGCGCGTCGGCTCGTCGAACAGGATGATCTGTGGGTTCGTTTCCATCCATTTGGCGATGACGACCTTCTGCATATTGCCGCCGGAGAGCGTGGAAACCGGCTGCTTGACGTTGGCAAGGCGGATGTTGAGCGATTTGCGGTACTTTTCAGCCAATGTGCGGAACATCTTATAGTGAATGATACCTCGCTTGGAGCAAATCTCGCCGGCGTTGACGATATTCACGTTGTCCTCGACCGGAAGGCAAAGAACCAAGCCGTTTTTCTTACGGTCCTCGGTGACGAAGGCAATCTCCTGCTCGATGGCATCACGCTCATGGCGCGGAACGAATTCCTTGCCGTAGACAAAAATTTTGCCGCTCTTGATCGGGCGCATACCAAAGATGCATTCAAGAACCTCCGTGCGTTTTGCGCCGACCAGACCGCCGATGCCGCAGATTTCGCCGCGCCGGACAGAGAAGGAAACATTTTCAAAGACATCCGAACACAGATCCTGAACTTCCAAAATGGTTTCGCCCAGCGCAACGTGCGCCTTAGGATAGGCGTTTTCCAGGCTGCGTCCGACCATCATGCTAATCAGCTCCTGGGATGTGGTGGAGGCCGCCTCGACCGTCCCAATGTGACTGCCGTCGCGCAGAACGCAGATGCGGTCCGCGATCTGGAAGATTTCGTGCATACGGTGGGAGATGTAAACAATGGTCATGCCCTGCTTGCGCAGCTCTTTGACAATGCCGAGCAGACAATCCGCATCCTTTTCGGAGATGGAGGATGTCGGTTCGTCCATAATCAGGATTTTTGCATCACCGGAGATGGCCTTTGCAATCTCGACGATTTGACGCTTCGCAATGGAAAGATCACGAACGTAGATGTTCGGGTCAATGTCCTGATGCAGTCTTGCAAGCGCTTCACGGGCAATCTCGATGTACTGACGCTTTTTGAGGATAAAGCCGGGAAATTGGTCCTGCTTGTCGATCGCAATATTCTCCGCGACCGTCATATCGGGACATAGGGTCAGCTCCTGATAGATGGTGTGGATATGTGCGTTCATGGATTCCTTGGGATTGCGGAATACGGTCTTTTTTCCTTCGACGATAATCTCTCCGCCGGGATCGGGCTGGTGATAACCGCTGACGACCTTGATCAGTGTTGATTTGCCCGCGCCGTTTTCGCCCATCAGCGCGAATACTTCGCCTTTTTTGAGCTGAATATTAATGTCTCTGAGAACATTGACGCCGGAAAAGGTTTTGCCGATGCCTTTGAGTTCAAGAACAAAATCTTCCAAACAGCGCAACCTCCTTTTTGATTATTTGTAGTTTGCATTGGGTCAGAACGTGCCGAGAGCCTCTGCATCTCTGCGCATTCGGTCGAGGTCAGCCTGCTTGATAACGAGCGCTCCGGCTCTGACATTTTCCAGCAGGTGCTTCGGCTTCCGCGCACCGCACAGCGCTACGGTAATTCCGGGCTGCGCGATGGTCCACGCGATGACAAGCTGTGAGAGCGTGCAGTCGTACTTTTCCGTCAGATCATGCCAGCTGTCCAGCATTGCCAGAACGCGTCGGCGATTTTCCGGCTGATAGCAGGCCAGATAATCCTTGCGGTATGTGCCGTCCTTAAGGGTATAGTCCATGGTGATCTTGCCGGTCAGAAGACCCTGCTCCAATGGGGAATAGGCGAAAACGCTGATGTCGTGCGCAATGCAGTAGTCCAGCAGCTCGCCCTCAATGGAACGATTGAGCATACTGTAGGGGGGCTGGATGACGTCAAGCTGTCCGGCGGCAGTGTACTGCTTGATCTGTGCCAGATCAACGTTCGACGCGCCGATGGCCCGAATCAGTCCTTCGCGCTTGAGGTCCATCAGTCCCTGCATCGTTCGCTGAATCGGGGTTGGATAGGAGGGCAGGGAGGGCCAGTGCGTAAAGTAAACATCGATATGGTCGGTGCCGAGCCGTTCCAGACTCATTTCCACCTCTTGCCGCATGGAATACGGCTCAAGGTTTCGGAAATACTTCTTTCCGTCGAGGGTGTGCATATAACCGCCCTCGTCGCCCCACCAGATTAGACCGCATTTGGTGGAAAGCACCAGCTTTTCGCGCGGGAGATCGGCAATGGCCTGACCGATCAGACGCTCGGATTTACCTTCGCCGTAGCCGGGGGCCGTGTCGATAAGGGTAATGCCGTTTTCGATTGCGGCGCGGATGGTGTCAATTGCCTTGTTGTCGTCATCGACGCCGTCCCAGAAGCCACCGCCTCCGATGGCCCAAGTGCCAAGGGCAATTGCGGAGCCGCGGATTCCGCTTCTTCCGATCTCACGATATTGCATGATCCGTCCCTCCTGTCATAATGCTTAGCGAGCCGTGCCGTCAAGCTCGTTCGCGGCGTAGGCCAGCTTGCGGTATTTTAAGAATTGATTCTGAAAGCGCATATGTGCCTGCGCGTCGGGATAGAACACCTTTTCGCCTGACTTTACGTGCCGGTATGCATCGGCAGGGTTCGCAATCACGCCCATGCCTGCCGCCGCATAGGCTGCGGCACCGAGAGCGGAGGACTCTGTAACGGCGCCCTTTACGACGGTCAGGCCGGTAATATTGGCCTTGAGCTGGAGCTGACGGTCGATTGTTGCGCCGCCGCCGACTGCACGAATCGACTTTAGACGAATACCGGCACGCGCATAGGCCTCCAAATGCAGCCGAAGCTCATAGGCCAGGCCCTCAACGATTGCACGGGCAAGGTCCTCACGGCTGGTGTCCAGCGTCAGACCATATATCGCCCCCAGCCCGTCGGCACAGAAGAAGGGATTGCCGCTTCCGGAGAAGTGCGGCAGCAGGAGAAGGCTTCCCGGCTGCTCCGGGTCCATTTTCCGCTGCATATACTCGTAGAAATTCAAGCCGCTTGCCTTGCAGTGCGCGTATTCTTCCGGATTGATCAGATCACGGTACCAGCGTACAATGCAGCCGGCCGTCAGATTGACTGAGAAGGTAACATAGCCGGTGGTTGCGGGGTAACACGGAAATAAGTTATCCAGCATTTCCGGGCAGGTATTTGCCGTCGGCATTGCGGCGACAAGTCCCTCGATTGTTCCGGCGATGTCTACGGCTTCTTCCGGGTTTTCCTCGTCGAGGCCCGCGCCAACGGCGGCACAGACCATGTCATGGCCGCCGGTGACAACGGTTACGCTCTCGCAGAAGCCCAGCTCACGGGCTATTTCTTCCGGCAGCTCCCCGACTGGTGAGCCGGAGGGCTTCACCGCCGGGAGCATCTGCTCGGTGATGGAAATTGCATCGAGAATCTCCTTGGCCCATGTTTTTTTGCGCGGGTCAAAGAGCATCGTACGTGCCGCCTCGGAATAACTCGCCGTGGCGGGCAGGCCCAGCTTGCAGACAATAAAATCCTCATAGGTCGACCAGCGCTCCGCCTTTTTCCAAATCTCCGGCTCGTGCTTCCGAATCCAGAGCATTTTGGCAAGGCTTCCGATATAAAGCGGAGGCATACCACTCAGGTCGAAGAAGCGCTGTCTGCCGAAGGCTTCGGCAAACTCTGCGATTTCATCCCCGCCGCGCGCGTCAAAGTCAACGATGGAGTAGCGTACACTGTTGCCCTGTGCATCGACCGGGATGATCACGTCACCGATGGCTGACACTGCCAGTGCGCGAATGGGCTGCGCGGCCTTTTCGTTGGCTTCACGGATGACATTGCGAATCTCCTGCCAGACGCGCTCGGCATCCAGCTCCAGCAGCCCTTCACCGGGGAATACCATCGGATATTCCCGGTAGGCCTGACAGACGATGCTCCAGTTTTCGTCAAAGACCACGGCCTTGCAGCCGGAGGTTCCCATATCGACACCCATAATCCACATAGCCGCCGCTCCTTTCCGCTGCATTACAGCTCGTTCCAGAATTTCCCTGTGTCCTTGAAGTTGGGATTCAGCGCGACGAGGGAAGGGTATTCCGGGCCGAGGTCGGTGTTTTCGGGAACGGCCTGCGAAATGGCCGGAAGATTTTCATTTCTGCCGACGCTCATGAACATATTCATGCAGTGCTCCTCCGAACGGGTGAAGCCGGTCAGTGCAGCTTTGACAAGATCGCAGGTGTCGAAGTTGCCGGTGTACTTCGGATGCTCAGCAAGCCAGCTTTCGATCTCTCCGCGACCGAGCGAGCACATTTCGGTATAGATGCAGATTTTTGTGATACCCTGCTTGATGCTTTCCTTGAAATGCTCCTCGGAGATGCCACTGCCGCCGTGCAGCGTAAGGTAGCATGGATAAGCGGCGATGGCCTCGCGGATCTCCGCCAGACGGTCGAAGTCCAGATGCGGCGTGCCCTTATAGAAGCCATGGGAGTTGCCGATGGAAACAGCCAAAATGTCAACGCCTGTGCGTTCGACAAATTCGCGTGCCTTTTCGGGGTCCGTCATGGTTTCGGTGATATCCACAAAGCTGGAGCCGAGAGAGCCAAGCTCGCCCTCGACTGCTGCGCCGTAGCGATGACCGATCTCGACGGCCTTGCGGGTGTTTTCAATATTCTCCTCAAAGGGCAGCTTCGAGCCGTCATACATCACGGAATTGAAGCCCGCCTTTGCCGCGCGTTCAACCTGCTCCAGATCGAGGCCGTGGCTCAGATGGATGGAAACGGGAACACCGGCGGCCTCAGCGGCGCGCTTGGTGACGGCGACGAAATCTTCAAAATTGACGTACGGCTCAATGACACCCGGCTCAACGACGATCAGCGGGGATCCGAGCTCCTCCGCCTTTGTGATCAGCGCAGCGGGCTGATCCAACCCGTTAATATTGAATGCGCCGACAGCATATTGACCGCGGCGGCAGGCCGCCAGCATATCTGTGGTTTTTACCAGTGGCATGATGCTTCCTCCTTCTTCTTATTTATAAGCTGCGGGATCGACGATCGTTCTGGGCTTGCCGCCGGCAAGGAAGAGCATCAGATCGTTGACCAGCATGACCGATTGCAGGTAGATAACGTCGCGGCCTGCGCCTGCGATATGCGGCGTGAGGATGACGTTGGGGTAATTGAAGTATTCATCGTCGCGCTTGACCGGCTCCGTGTGGAACACGTCAAGAGCCAGACCGCCGAGCTTACCGCTGCGGAGCGTTTCCCGCAGAGCCTCCTCGTCCATCAAACCTGCGCGGGCTGTGTTGACGATGAACACGCCGTCCTTCATCAGCTTGAACTGCTCGTAGGAGATCATGTTCTTGTTTGCATCAGAAACCTTTGCATGGAAGCTGATGATGTCCGCGGCGCGGAGCAGATCGTTCAGTTCGACCTTTGTAGCGCCGTGTGCCGCAATCGCCTCGGCGCTCTGATAGGGGTCATAGACCAGCACATCGAGGTCAAAGCCCTTTGCACGCTGGGCAACCTGCTTGCCGACCGTGCCGAAGCCGATCAGGCCGAGGATTTTACCCTCCAGTTCAATGCCCTTGCGCGATTGCCACGGGCCTTCGGGGTTCATATCCCAAATGACGTCCTTGTCGCTGCCAAATTCTCCTGCGGGAGCGGTGAACACGCCATCGTGCAGCTCGGAGTTGGCACGGGCAATCTTGCGGGCGAGGCTGAGAATAAGACCCATCGTAAAGTCTGCAACCGGCAGTGCCTCGCGGCCGAAGGTGCAGAACACGGGGATGCCAAGCTCCGTCGCGGCATCGACGTCCACGTTGGCGCGCGCGCCGCCGCGGATGGAGAAGATGGCCTTGAGATGCGTATTTTCCAGAACCTTGCGCGTGACCGGCTCATAGCCGAGGAACAGGATCTCGGCGTTTCCGATATCGGCGATCAGCTCATCTTCGTTCAGGATTTTGCTCGTGTAGCCCCAGCCGCCGGTGCGAACGGTATGTCCGGCCGCCTTGAGCAGCTCGATGCTGTCCTGAGAAAAATCGGCGCAGATATAAATTTCCAAAATTCTTTCCTCCTCTTACAGTTCTTCGGGGTAGAGAATAATCTTGATGGATTCCTTGCGGCGAACCATGTCGAAGGCCTCACGGAATTCCGATACGTGCATCTTGTGGGAGATCATGCACTTGAGATCAAATTTGCCTGCTTCTACGAGATTCATCACGTTGCGCCAGGAAACCCAGTCGTAGCCGAAGTGGCCCTTGAGGGCGATCGCGCCGTCGATGAAGGGGTCGAGTGAGCTGTTGTACGGGTGATGATCGTAGCCGATCTTGACGATGATACCGGCCGTACGGACGATGCCGAGGCAGGACTTCATGACAACGTTGACACCGGCGGCATCGATGACGCAGCTCACGCCTTCACCGTTTGTGATGGCCTTGACCGCTGCAATCGGGTCCTCCAGATCGGATTTGACGATGTGTGTTGCGCCGCAGTGCTTTGCCATTTCAAAGCGGCTGTCGCCGTCGGAGGACAGGGCGATGGCGATGATTTTTGCAGCGCCTGCCGCACGAGCGGCCTGAATGGAGAACAGGCCCAGCGCACCGACACCGAACACGGCTACAAAATCGCCGGGCATGACCTTGGCCTCCTGCACGACGGCCATGTAACCGTTGCAGGCGGGGTCGAGAATGGCGGCTTCCTCGAAGCTCATGCATTCGGGGATACGCATCAGGCTGGTGGGAACGCGGGCGAGGGTCTTGCCGAGAATTTTGACGTAATTGGTAAAGCCGCCGTCCATGCCGTAGCCGATGCCCTTGCGCTCCGGGCAGGAAAGGTAGTCGGCAGTGTTGCAGGCGTAGCACTCGCCGCAAACCTCGCCGGTGTTGTCGGAAACGACGCGGTCGCCGACCTTCCAGCGAGTGACGTTCTTGCCGACCTTGGCAATCACGCCGGAGAATTCATGACCGAGAATGACGGGCGGATAGAGGATTTCCTTGTGACCGCCGTCATCGAAGGCAATGTCAGAGCCGCAGACACCGGCGGCCTTGACCTCTATGAGAATGTCGTCGTCGCCAATCTCGGGGATGGGTACGTCGTGCAGCTCGGTTTCACGCGGGCCGTAGCCGTATTTTACGACTGCTTTCATGTTGCTTCCTCCCATTTACAGCTCTGCGCTTGCGCAGAGGGCGGATGGCGCGGCCGTGGCCTTGCCGAAGGTACCTGCGGGGATGTTCGCCTTTGCCAGCCGGTCCATGAGTGCGTCGTCGGCGTTGGCTAGCAGGGCCAGCTCTGCACCGGCGGCGATGCCCAGTCCGGCGGCGGTCACGGTCTGCTCGGCGGTGAGGCAAGCGGCATCGATCAGAGTCCAAAGACGCTTGCCGTGCTTTTTTACCGGGGCGGCGGAAGCGACGAAATCGTTCTTGGCCGCACCGGCATCCGTCTTGCACAGTTCGAGGTTCATCGGGACAATCACGATACCGGCGCCGTTTGCGACGGCCTGCTTTGCTTCAGCGTACTTGGCAGAGGAGGTGGTGGTGCCGCCGGGCAGACCGACGATGGTTGCAACCGCAACGCCCTTTTCCTTCAGCGCCGCAGCGGCGGGAGCAACGAACCACTGCGGGACACACAGAGCGTCACACGCTGCCGTTGCTGCCTGCTCGCACGCCGCCGTCAGCTCGTCTAGCGTGGATTGCGGGGCCATATGGACGTACATTTTCTTCATAGACTCGATCACACATCCTTTTGCAAATTTTTGTGGGTCAAAGAGATAGGAGCAAATCATATATTTGATATAAAAATATCGGATAATATGATTATTTACTCGAATCATCTGATGATTACACTCTATCAACATATTATTAAAAATGCAAGTGCTGATTTTTCGGAAAACAGCGCCGAAACCGTGGAACGCTTGATTTTTCGTGATTATCACGAACAGTGAAATGCCTGTGTTTTCAATGTATTTTTACCATCGATTGCCGCCCACGCCGGGGACTGTTTGGTAAAAACGCTGATTTTTTCAGAGGCTGGAAGCGCGCACTCCGCAAAAAAACCGAACTGCCGTCCGCGGAAGGCTTGCTGGTTGGCCGTTTGAGAAGAAATAAATTCATCTGATGTTTTTGATAAAATATCTTACTTTTTTGTTTGCTTTTTGCATTGCTATCGGCTATAATATTCTTGTACAATTTACAGAAAGGATCGTGGAGAATTATGACTGAATTAACGACGATTGCACAGGCACAGATATTTTCCTCTCCCAATCCCTTTGCGTTACTAAGCACCCGCACGGCAGAAGGAAAGAACAATCTGATGGCGATCTCCTGGTGGACCTATCTGTCCAACCACCCGGCCACCGTCGGTGTCTGCCTGAGCAAGCGCGGCTATTCCGGCGGGCTGATTACCGCTGCGGGGGAGTTCTGTCTTTGCATTCCGGACGAAACGCTCCGGGAGGCGGCACTCAAATGCGGCCAATGCTCCGGCCGGGACCACGACAAGGCCGCCGAGTTCGGCATCGCGCTGACCGATGCGCGGCACGTTTCCGTCCAATGCGTGCGTGACAGCCGGCTGGTGCTGGAATGCAAACTGGTGCAGCAGGTCGAGGTTGCGGACCATGTGCTGTACATTGCCGAGGTTGCTGGGGCATATGGCGATCCGGACGCGCAGGGGCTTTATGCCATGGACGGTTATCGTCGCCTGAATACCGTTGCCGAATCTGCAGAATAGGAGGCGCTTATGTTAGCATATGTAAACGCCAAATCGAAAATCCTGAAATATATCCGGGACAGCGGTTTGGAGGCGGGCGACCGCCTGCCAACGGAGGTCGAGCTGGCTGAGCGTCTCGGTATCGGCCGGTTGAGCCTGCGCGAGGGGCTCAATGCGCTTAAATCGGAGGGTATTGTCGTTGCTATGCAGGGCCGGGGAACTTTCGTCGCGTGCAGCAGTACGCAGATTTCCGACACACTGAACCTGAACTATTCTGTAACCGAAATGATCCGATGCAGCGGCCATAAGCCGGGGAGCGCTTACTTCAAAAAAGAGATCGTTCCCGCCGACAAGGTCGTTGCGACGGCACTGAAGATCGAACCGGGTATGGATATTTCCCTCTGCACGCGTATTCGTACAGCGGATGACGTCCCGGTCGTGATGACAGAGGACTATCTCGCGCCCGCGCTGGCTCCGGCGTTTTTGGCAATGGGACCGCAGGACATTTCGCTCTATGAATACATCGAGAAAAACTCGGACTATACGATCGGCTCCAGCATTACGCAAATTTCACCCGAATGTGCTGATGGACTCCTGTCTGAGGCATTGAATATCCCGGTCGGCACGCCGATTCTGGTCTTTTGCGCAACGGTCAACGACGTATACGGCGTACCGCTGATCTACGCGCGCGAACACTTCCTCGCCGACCGCTTCCAATTCGTTGTCATGCGCAGCAAGAAATAACAGAAAAACCGGAGGCCACAAGATTTCGTGTGGCTTCCGGTTTTTTAGAAAAGCTGTCGTTCTGTCATTGCGAGGAGCGATACGACGCGGCAAACGCAAGAGAGCGGATTCAAAAAGGACGAGAATTACGGACTGCCGTGGCTTGCTTCGCAATGACGAACCAGAACCTTTGATCAAACGAAAAACTCTGCCCGGCACGGAGATTTTCCGTGCCGGGCGATTGTTTGGATTTAATCGACGATAATGCGGCAGCCGCCCCAGAAGTGGGACTGATAATAGCCGCTCCAAAGCGTGTCGATCACGACGCCGCGCGTCGGGTTGGAGGCGTGGACGAAGCTGCCCTCGCCTAAGTACAGGCCGACGTGGGTGATGGAATAGCCGTTGCCGCTGAAGAATACCAGATCGCCGGGCTTTAGCTCATCCATTTCGACCTTCATGCCGTCCTCGTACTGCTCCTGTGCGCCGCGCGAGAAGGAGTAGCCGAAGTGCTTATAGACGTACAGGACAAAGCCGGAGCAGTCGAAGCTGTTCGGACCGTTGCCGCCATAGACATAGGGATAGCCGACATAGCTCTTTGCAAAGGCCAGCATTTCCTCCATCAGCGTCGGCTCCTGCCATTCCGGTTCGCCGTCGGGATGGGCTTCCTTCCACGCAGTGGTGTACTTGTAGCAGCGGAGGAACACGGCGATTGCTTCCTGAATGGCGGTGTCGTCCTGCGGGTTAAGGTTCTTGCCGTCGCCGGTGACTGCGCCGATATAGATCAGCAGGCGCGTCGGAGCCTTGGCCCAGTCGGCAACCTTGCTGCCGTCGCCGAAGCGGGAGAGCGTCACGGCGTTGGTGTCCGTGCGGGGATATTCCAGCGCGGCCATGAAGTTTGCCATGATCTTGAAGAACTGCTCGCGGGTGAGGGTATCGTTCGGGCCGAACTTGCCGTTGCCGTAGCCGCCGACGATGCCCAGCTCATAGGCCGCGTTGACATCGGGATGCGAGGAATCGGTGAAATGGTCGGTGCGCTGCGCGGTATAGGTTGTGCCGGAGGCCTTCTGATAGGCCAGCATGGCGATGGAGCACATCTGCTCGCGGGTGATCGCCTTGCTCATGTCGCATTTGTCAAGGCTGGAGGGAATCATGCCCTTCGACTGCATCTCCTGCACCTCGCGGATGGCCCACGTGCTGATGCCGGTGTAGCCCTCCTTACGAATAAGGACGGACTTGTTTTCTTCGGACTGCTTGTTGAACCAATCGCACATATACTGGTAGGCTCGGAAGAACATCAAAATCGCTTCCTCGCAGGTCGTGTTGGACTTCGGCTCCAGATACTGGCCGGAGCCTTGCACGACACCGATGGCGACCATAACGCGCGTCGGCTCCAGCGCGTAATCGCTGACCTGATTCGCGTCACGGAAGCGATCGAGCGATGCGCCGACGACGTCCGTCGTGTCGCAATAGGCGCTGCCCATCAGATTATGGGTGATCTTGAAGAAGTCCTGCCGGGTCAGCGGCTCGTTCGGGTGGAATGTGCCGTCGCCATAGCCGGAGATGATGCCCTGCTCATAGGCGTAGCAGATGGCAGGGTCGGACGTGTCGGTAAAGTGCTTCGTGGAGTCGGGGTAGGCGTAGCCGCCCATCAGATGCTCATAGACCAGCACTGCCATTTTGCACATTTCGGCGCGGGTGATGGAGCGGCCCATATCGGCCTTGTTCAGGCTCTCCGGCAGGAAGCCGAGGGAGTTCATCGCATCGACGGCCTCCTTCGACCAATCGCTGACATTATAATATGCCGAAACGGCAGGTACGCAAGCCAGCATGATGCTCAGACATAGCAGCAGACAGACCAGTTTTCGTTTCATATTAGACCTCCATAGCCAGCTCCAGCCCGACGGGACAATGATCGGAGCCGAAAATTTCATGATAAATCGGAGTGGATACGATCGACTCCCGCAGCCGGTCGGATACGAGGAAATAGTCGATGCGCCAGCCGACGTTCTTCTCCCGCGCGTGGAAGCGGTAGCTCCACCACGAGTACGCGTCGGTCATGTCGGGGTGACGGTAGCGGAACGTGTCGGTAAATCCGGCGGCCAGCAGCAGGGAAAACTGCTCCCGCTCCTCGTCGGAAAAGCCGGGGTTGCCGCGGTTGCTTTTCGGATTTTTCAGGTCGATCTCCTGATGCGCGACGTTCAGATCACCGCAGAAGATCACGGGCTTTTCACGGTCGAGCGCTGTCAGATAATCGCGGACGGCGGTCTCCCATTGCAGCCGGTGGTCCAGCCGCTTCAGACCGTCCTGCGCGTTGGGCGTATAGCAGGTGAGAACGAAGCAGTTGGGATATTCCAGTGTGATGAGCCGTCCCTCATGGTCCAGCGCTTCAATGCCGACCCCGTAGCGGACGGACAGCGGCGTGTGCTTCGTGTAGATTGCCGTGCCGGAGTAGCCCTTTTTCTCGGCGGAGTACCAGAAGCGCTGGTAGCCGGGGAATTCCAGCGTAATCTGTTCGGGCTGCGCCTTTGTTTCCTGTAAGCAGAAAAAATCGGCGTTCAGGACCGAAAAGGCCTCCCGAAAGCCCTTGTCCAGACAGGCACGAATGCCGTTGACGTTCCAAGAAATCAGTTTCATGCCGTCGCTCCTTCCTTCGTGCTTCCATTGTAACAAATTATTACAATGATTACAACCCCTTCCTGTAAAAATCCTGCCTTTTTTCGCCCGGTAAAAACTGGTTTTCCCCTTGCGTATCACCGCCGCAAGCATTATAATAGTACGGATAGCACATGGGAGAGGAGAGAAGCGCGTGACGGAGCGACTAAGGCAAAAGCGCCTGTTTCTGCTCGATATGGACGGGACGATCTATCTGGACGAGCAGCTATTTGACGGAACGACGGACTTTCTCGACTACATTCGGCAAAGCGGTGGGCGATATCTGTTTTTGACGAACAATTCCTCCCGCAGCGTGACGGCCTATGTCGAAAAGCTGCGGCGGCTTGGCATCGCGTCAACGCCGGAGGATTTTCTGACCTCCGTGGACGCGCTGATCGCCGATCTGTCTGCGTCCGGCTACCGGGACAAGCTGCTGTACGCCTTCGGGACGGCTTCGTTCCGCCAGCAGCTTTCGCAGGCCGGGTTCCGCCTGACCGACCGCCCGGACGAGGAAACGGCGGCGCTTGTCTGCGGCTTTGACACGGAGCTGACGTTCCAAAAGCTGGAGGATGCCTGCATCCTGCTCAATCGCGGCGTGGACTTTATCGCGGCCAACCCCGACTGGGTCTGCCCGACGTGGTACGGTTACGTGCCGGACTGCGGGAGCGTGTGCGAAATGCTGTTTCGAGCGACGGGCCGGCGGCCGCGCTTTATCGGCAAGCCGGAGCCGGCCATGGCGCTGCTTGCGATGGAGCGCTGCGGTTTTTCGCCGGAGCAGACGCTCATGATCGGCGACCGGCTGTATACGGATATCGCCTGCGGTGTCCACGCCGGGATCGACACGGCTCTGGTCCTCTCCGGCGAAAGCACGCGGGCGGACATCCCGAATTCGCCGGAAAAACCTACCTTTATCTTTGACAACATTCGCGATATCCTAAACCACCTGATTGGAGAGAGAAATCAGTGAAGCTCAACTACAAACGAACGATTTTCGTCGGCTTTGCCTTTTTCCTGATCTGCGCTTTCTGGCAGGCCTATGACAACACCATCCCGCTGATTTTGACAAACAAGTTCGGCCTGCCGCAGGCGGCCTCCGGCGTGATCATGGCGCTGGACAATGTCCTCGCGCTGTTCATGCTGCCGCTGTTCGGAATGATCTCCGACCGCTGCACCTCGCGGCTCGGGCGGAGAACGCCGTTTATCCTAATCGGCACAATCGCGGCGGCAATTCTGCTCGTCGGCCTGTCGTTTGTGGATAACTATCAGCTTCGCGCCGTGCAGGCGGTTGCCGTTCCGGACGACCCGCAGGCGCTGAGTGTGATCTACGAAACCCAGTCCGACAAGACGCTGATGACCCCGGAGGGCGAGGAGTTTGTCCTTTCCGAACGCTTTACGGAGGACGAGTTCTGCGCGATTCGTTCGCAAACCGACGGCGATGCGTACACGCAGTTTGTCGTTCCCGCGCGGCAGGCGTATGCCCGCGAGGTCACGCACTCGTCGCCGGGGGCGCTGATCGTGTTCATTCTGGTGCTGCTGCTCCTGCTGATCTCGATGGCGATCTTCCGGACCCCGGCGGTCGCGCTGATGCCGGACGTGACGGTCAAGCCGCAGCGCTCGAAGGCCAACGCGGTGATTAACCTCATGGGTTCGGCGGGCGGCGTTTTGATTCTTGTTCTCGGCATGGTCTTTGCGACGAGCGCGACAAAAAACGCAATGATGAGCTATACAACGTATTTTGCTGTCATTGCGGGTGTGATGCTGCTGGCGCTGGCGATTTTCTTTTGGAAGGTCCGTGAGCCGAAGCTCGTCCGGCAGATGCAGGATGACAGCCGCCGCCTCGGTCTGGAGGACGCGAAGGAGAACGAACGCACCCACCGCAAGCTCAGCCGGGGAGAGCGCCGGTCGCTCATCTTCCTGCTGGCTTCCATCGTGCTGTGGTTCATGGGCTACAACGCCGTGACCTCGAAGTATTCCGTCTACGCGTCGAACATCCTGCATAAGGACTACAATCTCACGCTCATTATTGCGCAGGCGGCGGCGATCGTGGCCTATCTGCCGGTCGGTATGCTTTCAACGAAGCTCGGCCGGAAAAAGACGATCCTCGCGGGTGTCGTGATGCTGACGACGGCCTTTGCCGTGGCCTGCTTCCTGCGGGAGAACAGCCCGACGCTGCTGATGAACGCAATGTTTGCGCTGGCGGGTATCGGATGGGCGACAATCAACGTCAATTCCTTCCCAATGGTCGTGGAAATGTGCAGCGGCGGCGATGTCGGCCGCTTCACCGGCATTTATTATACCGCTTCGATGGCCGCACAGACGGTTACGCCGATGTTCTCCGGCCTTTTGATGGACCGGTTTGGCATGACAGTGCTTTTCCCGTATGCGGCGGTGTTCTCCGGCCTTGCGATCGTCACGATGGCCTGCGTGCTGCACGGCGACAACAAGCCGGAGGCCAAGCGCGGGCTGGAAGCGATGAATGTGGAGGACTGACGCGGTATGATTTATGCGATTTTAGCGGTCGTTCTGGTTCTGGCCCTTTGGCTCCTCGCGCTGCGGACGAAGCGCAGGAAATTCGGCTTCTACGGCCTTGCGGACCATCACTATGCCCACCGCGGCCTGCATGACAGCGAGCAGGGTATTCCGGAAAACTCGCTGACAGCCTTCCGGCGCGCGGTGGAATACGGCTACGGCGCGGAGCTGGACGTGCATCTGAGCAAGGACGGCAAGCTCGTTGTCATGCACGACGAGAGCCTGCTGCGCATGACGGGAGTGGACCGCAACATCTGCGACTGCACGATGGACGAGCTGCTGCAATACCGGCTGGAGGAAACGGACGAACCCATCCCGTTTTTGGAGCAGGTCCTGCCGATCTATGCGGGCAAGGCCCCGCTTGTGATCGAGCTGAAGGCCTACAATGGCAACCACGCGGCACTGGCCCGGCGGGTCTGCCAGCTTCTGCGGCACTATCCGTCGCTGGAGTACTGCATCGAGTCGTTCGACCCGCGCGTTTTGATGTATTTGAAAAAGCGCCACCCGCAGGTCATCCGGGGGCAGCTTTCGTGTAACTTTATGAAGGACCGGAGCGGTCTGAAGGGTGTGACGGCATTCGTGCTGACAGCACTGCTGACGAACTTTCTGACCGTGCCGCACTTCATCGCCTACCGCTACAGCGATCGGAAGCGGCCCGGACTTTGGCTGTGCCGCCATCTGTGGGGCGTGCAGGAATTCGGCTGGACGCTGCGCTCGGTCGAGGAGGTCGAGGACGCGTCGAAGCATGGCGTGCTGGCGATATTTGAGCATTGTATGCCGCATGAAATGGAGAATGGAAATGTACGATAAATTAACGAAAAAGGATATTGAGCTGATGGAGGCCGAGCTGGAGGACCGGCGGCTGAACATCCGCCCGAAGATCATGGAGGAGGTCAAGCGCACCCGCGCGTTCGGTGACCTCAGTGAAAACTACGAATACAAGGCAGCCAAGCAGGAGCAGCGCAAAAACGATAGCCGCGTCCGCTACCTTCAAAATATGATAAAAACCGCGCAGGTCATCGACGAGGACGCGATGCCTGCTGCGGCGGATGAAGTGAAATTATATGATAAAGTAACGCTCTGGCTTCCGGAGGACGAGGAGAAGATGGAAATCCGTATCGTTTCTACCGTCCGCATCAAGCCCGACGCGGGCTTTATCAGCATGGAGTCGCCGCTCGGCCGCGCCGTTCTCGGCAAGAAGATCGGCCAGACGGTCCACGTTTCGGTGGACGACGGCTACAGCTACGACGTGGAAATCCGCGCCGTGGAGCAGGCCGACGACGACGGTACCGCGCCGCTGATGCCCTATTAATACTGATTCCTGATTAAAATATTTCATCAGGAATCCCGTGTGCTACGCACACTCACATCGTGCTGACGCACGCTGCGC
>CABSFY010000026.1 GCA_902477055.1 uncultured Eubacteriales bacterium | reverse complement strand
GAGTGTGCGTAGCACACGGGATTCCTGATTAAATGTTTTAATCAGGAATCAGTATGAGAACGAAATAGATGCGGAAAAGGGCTGCATTTCATATAGCTGTACCCCCAATACCGGGTGTCCAGTATTGGGGGTACACATCACTATGGATTGCCGTTAGTTTTTTACACTAAATGGGGTGCGGTTCACATCCGGACGGCGATTTATCAATAGATCTTTCAAGGAGAGAATTGTTATGGATGGTTGGACCATATTCTTCATGATCGCATTGGCGGCAGCACTCATTGTGACTGTTTATGTTATTGTAAAAAAGAAGCGTGAAAAAGAGAAGACATCACCGAGGCCCACCCCGTCGTCTCCGGAGCATAAAAGCATCGACACAGTGCCCGAGGCAGGCAAGGAGGAAGACGTGCCGTCCGCTAATGTCGCGATAATTTATGAGGGTCTGCACATTCAGGCACCAAAGCATTGCCGATCCTGCGGCTGCGAGTATGCTTTATCTGCAACGGTCTGTGATATCTGCGGCGAAAAACTGTAAAGGAGAAAGAAACGATGATATGTAAATGGTGCGGCGCAACAATAGATGTTACGAAAGGAAAATGTCCCGATTGCGGAAAAGCTATCCCCGTGTTATCTGATTGCGGGGGGTTTTATGATGTCGTTCCCAAAGCGATACGCCCGGCAGTCTCTCAGTATAAACAAGAGACTCGCTCCAATCCCAAAGACGATGTGAATCCGGTATCTCCGCCTCCGAGGCCGCAGAAGAAACGGAGAAAACACGCTGTGCTGCCGATTGCAACGCTTGTACTGGTTCTGCTTTTCGGTATCTTTATGATAGTGCAATCAGCGTCGCTTAGCAAGATGATCGACACGCTTGGGCATCAAGTTGATTCAAATCTCAGCAGCATAGGTCAGTTGAAACGGAGCAACGATTCCGTGAACGAGCAGATCGCAGAGATAAAGGAACAGCTTGATGCGGAGCCAACCGTTCCGGAAGCTACCGAACCGACGCTGTCGGAAATGGATGTTTCTTTTCGCGTGATCTCTTCGGAAACGGGTAGCGATATTTCCGGTAATTTGCAAAACCAAGGTACCCTTGACTATCAAACCGGTACAGATCAAAAGGCTGTAAGCTGTTATCTCAACAAAAAGAAATTGTGGGATGCCAAATTATCAGAAGTGTCGGATGGAAAAGGCTTCGGCGAGTATAAGTCCGTATGCTTCAGCTATGCTGTGGACAACGAACGACTCGGTGAATATCAGTCCGCAGAGTTTTCATGGTGGTATCGCAGTGCTGATACCGCCAAATGGAACGAGCTGGAAAACGACGACAGGGAGATTCTCATTGAAACCGATACTTCGCTGCCTGCAAGCACAGTATCGATCGCAGATTCTTGGCTTCGGGAAGCCTCCTCTGATGGTATTCTCGAAATAAAATGCATACTGAAACGCCACAGCAAGGATGGCGGAACGTTAGAAATCGATTTTGGTGTTATCGAGATTCATAAATGATTTTTTACACCGGCCGTAATTATGCAAATAAATACAGAAAAGAGAGGTTCATTATGAGCGAGAACAATCAGGCCCATTATCAGGAACAATACCCCGGCAATCAGCAGCCAACAGCCCGGAAATATCAGGGCGGTCTGGGCAAAGACTACACAGTGGATATGGTCTTCTGTATTGATGCTACCGGAAGCATGGAGGATTTCAGCGGCGGGCAAAAGAGGATCATTAACATGGTCAAGGAAAACGCCCTGAGCTTCTACGGAGATCTCATGAAAAAGATGGCCGACAAGAACAAGCGGATCTCTCAGCTTCGAGTTCGCGTCATAGCATTCCGTGACTATATTGCCGACGGTGAAAACGCAATGCTGGTCACTGACTTTTTCCGTCTTCCCGAGCAAGCCGCTGCGTTTGAAAGCTGCATTAACAGTATCCACGCAGCGGGTGGCGGCGATATTCCCGAAGATGGGCTTGAGGCATTGGCATATGCCATGAAATCAAGCTGGACAAGTGAAGGAACAGATCAGCGGCGTGTGATTGTCGTCTGGACCGATGCCGGAACACATCCGCTTGGGTTCGGCTCTTCCGCAGAAAATTATCCGAAGGGAATGCCGGCAAATCTGTCCGAACTCGGCGATTGGTGGGACGATATCCCGACGAAGTCAAAGCGACTTGTCCTTTATGCTCCTGATGAACCGGGCTGGAGCCATATTTCCGCCAACTGGGAAAATGTCGTACACTATCCGTCAGTTGCAGGTAACGGCCTCGCGGAGTGCGATTATTCCGAAATTCTGGATGTGTTGGCAATGTCTATTACAAAGTAATCGCCATGCGAAATCTACTCGACTTTTTTCTCATGCTGAACGTGGACGCGCGAAAAGGATTTGGCGAAGATAGCTGGTGCTATGCTTTTAGCAAAAGCGCCGGCTTGATCGCTGCCTTTGACGGCTGCGGTGGGTCCGGTGCACGAAAGCACGAATTTTACACCGGCCATTCGGAAGCTTATATCGCCTCACGCTTGTGCGCCGGTGCGTTTTTCGACGGGTTTCGCGACTCCTTTGTGCAGCAGGAAAAACCCACGTCAGCGCAGCAGATTTTTGAAATAAGCAAGCAGTATTGTCAAAACACGTTTGCAGCCTATCGTCCGCCCACCGGGCAAGGCTTCCGCATAAAAAGCTCTATGATAACAACGCTTCCCACGACGGTTGCGGCAGCAATTATTCAGCCGTCCAATGGAGAAATTCTTACTTCGGCAGCATGGGCAGGCGACTCCAGGGTTTATGCATTGACCCCTCATGGTCTGGCGCAAATATCTTTGGATGATGCCGATGATTATGATCCTTATGAAACGGATGCAATGATGACAAATACGATTAACGCAGACCGCGCACCCAGGGTCAACCAAAAGGTGTGCCGAATTCCGCTTCCGGCGATCATTTTTACCGCAACAGACGGCTGCTTTGCTTATTATACCACGCCGATGGAATTTGAAGGAGTATTGCTGTCAACGCTGCTGTCCGCTTCCTGCCCAAACGATTGGGAGAGCGCCCTTTCGGAGCAAATCGGCAGAGTTGCCGGGGATGACTATACGCTGGTGATGGCTGTTTTAGGATTTCAGCGCTTTGAGAATCTAAAGCAAGCGTTTTCCAAACGCTATAACTTCCTTTGCAAAAATTACCTGACAAGACTCGCTGCGCTCCCGTTGAGTGATGCTGCAACGAGGAGAGCGCTTTGGGCGAGCTATCGGCCTGAATATACCAAGTATATTGAAGGATGACCATAATGGAAAAGCTTTGGAGATACACGCCGCAGAGCGGCTTCACAAATAAGAATGCAGGTTTTTCAATGTGGTGCTTTGGAACATACCGGGGGAAAGAGTATTTTATCAAGCAATTTCTTTCTCCAAAGTTCCCGGCGGATGACAAAGTAGCTTCTCCCGAAAAAATCGCAAAAAGGATAAAAGACTGCAAAGAATTTGAACAACGCCGGAAAAAGCTGTATACCACACTGACTGACTATTCCGACGGCAATGATGTCAGGATTCTCGAGTTTTTCCGTGTCGCCTCCAGATATTACATCGTGACAGAAAAAGTCGAGGCGCTGCCTTGGACAGTTGAAACGGTCGCCGCATTGGAGGAAAAAGAAAAAAGACGGATCTGCGCGATCATCGCGCATGCCATTGCCGCTCTTCACAAAGGGGGCATGGTCCATTCCGATATAAAACACGATAATATTCTCTATACCTATACAGAGGCTGGACAAGTAACCGCGAAGATTATTGACTTCGACGGAGGTTTTCTGGAATGTGACCCTCCATCCATGGAGGATGGTGTTACTGGCGATATGAATTACTTCTCGCCCGAAGTGTGCGCTCGTGCATACGAAAACGAACGGCCTCTTACATGCAAGCTGGACATATTTGCAATGGGCGTACTGTTTCACCAGTATTTTTCAGGAGAGCTTCCGGAATTTGACCATGAGGCTGCTTCCTGCCCGGGCGAGGCCGTGCTGCAGGGACACAAGATGCAGCTTAATGAAAAGCTTCCGAAGGATGTTTCTGCGCTTATTGAGAAAATGCTTTTGGAGGATCCACAAAAAAGACCCACTGCACAGGAAGTGTTTGAAAGCTTGCGCCCTTTCCATCCGAAGGAAGCGTTTTCTATTTTCGAGGACTATGAGGAGACAATGCAGCTTTTGTGTTCTCATGCTGCAAGCGAAAGCCCCGCGGAAACCGCAGGTGAGGACCACACACATTTTTGCTCAATGTGCGGCCGCGCCATATCCGGAACGAGCGATATCTGCGATTCTTGCGAAGAAAAACGGTTGCGTAACAATTCTTTGTCCGATGATGCATCACCTTTTTTTAGACCAGGTGATTTGTAAATTGATGAGAAGTCTCTGAAAAAGGGGTAGATGAGAAAATGAATTGCACGAAATGCGGGCGGGAAAATCCGGAAGGAAGCAAATATTGCAGTGGCTGCGGGCAGCCGCTTTCACAAGGATTTCCTGCCGCAAAGGCAACGACAGCGGTTATAGCCGAGACGGCAGAGCGGTCAAAAACGACGCAGGCGGAAAAATATGCTGCGGAGAAAAAAACGAAGAAACGTTATGCAGCTTTGATCTGCGCTGTGTGGGCGATCGCACTCATCGCGCTGCTGGCGCTGCTCATAAGCAAATGCAGCACGGCCGGCAACGCTCAGGACCAATCCGATAAGGCAACATCTCCATCTGACATGGCGGCATCTCCATCTGACATGGCAGCATCTCAATCCGACACAGACGGCTGGTCGTTATGGGTCGATGAATTACCGGCGGATATCACCGAAGAGCAATTTCAAATTGAAACACGAAAGCTCTACCGTTCAAGCACAAAAGAAACAACATCTTCTTCACAGGATACAATGGAGGGATGGGAACTGAGCGGATCTGCAAAGGGAGACGGGAGCTTTGGCCCTTGGAGTGAGTGGCTCCCCGAGGCTGTTTCAGCTTCCGACGAACGCGAAGTTGAAACACAGATACGTTATCGCTACCGTGATAAGGAAACGACAACAAGCGGTTCCACCGGTATGAACGGATGGACACAATATGACGTTTCTTACTCGTGGGGAGATTACGGCACATGGTCGGAATGGTCAACAAACTACGTGTCCTCAAGCGACAGCCGAGAAACCGATTCAAAAACGCAGTATCGTTACCGCGATATGTCGTATACCACGGAATACACTGACTGGGGCAGCTGGAGCGCATGGCAGAATGCCTATGTAGCGTCCGACTCGCTTACGGAGGTGGATACAAGAACGGCGTATCATTATTATTACTTTGTTTGCAGCAGTTGCGGAGTCCATATGCACGGGTATGGCACCTGCTATACATGGGCCGGTGGCTGCGGTGCAAATTCAGTCCCAAACAGTTCCTATACAGTCATCTCAAGCACGACGCCCTACAGCAGCGCAATGGACTTTTACGGCACTACTGTATATTACATTAACTCGGACAACGGCCGTGCTTTTGCGTATATCAACCCGTCTTCACCGCATTATACTTCACCTTATGAGCAATACCGCTACCGCACCCGCTCGACGTATGAGGAGGTGAAATACGGTACATGGTCCAACTGGGGCGACACTTACTATGACAGTTCTTCCGCCAGAGAGGTTGCGGACAGAACGGTCTATCGTTACCGTGACCGTTCTCAGCTTCCGACATACCATTTTTATCGTTGGGGGGTCTGGAGTGACTGGTCAAGCAACGCTGTTTCTTCCAATAATGATCGAGAGGTTGAAACGACAACCTTTTATCGTTACCGCGATAGAGAATATGCGCCAGTGTATTATTTTACCCGCTGGACGGACTGGAGTGAATGGAGCACTGATGTAATCGCATCAAGCGATATTGTGGAAGTCGAAGAGAGGGAACAGTACCGGTACAAGCCAAAATGATATTTGGCGCATTCATGGCCGGCCGCCGGAACGTGTTGAGTGAAAGCAAAAATGAGATAAGAAAGGGGACCTAATATGATTTGTGCAAGATGCGGCGCGGATGTATCGGAGGGCAGCAAATTTTGCCCACATTGCGGGGCAGCAGTCAAAGCCGAAAATGCAAAGCTTAGCCGCTCCTTCTTCCGCCCCGCCGATTCTCTTACGGGCAGGGCTGCGGCAGGATCAGATAAAATGCCGCCATATCGTGTTTCTGACCCCTGTGCGCATTGCCCGCATTGTGGGGCAAAAATTGCATTGGGGAACACGTTTTGTACGGTTTGCGGTCGCTGCCTTGGCGCCGAGAGCACGGATGTCCCCAGGAAAAAGCGGAGCGTTCTTCTCTACATCAGCGCTTTTGCGGTTTGTATTGCTTTCATTGCGGGTATTTTCTTGATTGGAAGAACAGAGAAATCGAAAGCAGAGCCAAGCGCGTCCTCATTGGAAGATGAAAATGCGTCCTTCCTCTGCGGCAGTTGGTATACGTATTCCGGCGGAACAGCGAACCCGGGCGCAGGCAGTATCGCCGGTGCGACCGCGATGGAACTGCATTTGGAGCGCACAATGGAGGCACAGCTCATTTATTATGTGACAAACAGCGATGTATATGCCTCCTACACAGGCACTTGGGATCCGACCGTCCTTTCCGAAAACACTGCAAAAATCACGCTGCAGCTCGTCGGAGACAACACGGCTCCGAATGAGGAATATGAGGAGCCGTACAAGCCGTACAACGCGACAATTACGGTGCAGGTCGATCAAAATTCCATGGTGGTGGCGACCGAAACAGGGGATAGACAGTCTCTGCTTGCAGGAATAACGTTTGAGCGCGATTTGACGCTGCAGCGCTGGATGGAACGTGAGCTGGCTTCAAGCGCACGGAAAATCACGCCGGAAGAGGCACATGCCATATACGAAACGTTCTTTTGCGAGAATTATCTCTACACCGATCTGGTATGTCTGGCGGACGTGACCCATGACGGGCTTGACGAGATGATCGTTGTTCACTTCCCTGATGATCAGGAAATCGACGGATATGTTTATACCATTGATGAGAACAAGCAGGTCAATTTGATCTTCTCCAATGTTGGCTACAGGTTTCACGCAGGTGGGTATTTTAACTGGTATATCTGGGAATCTCCGACCGGCTTCATTTTGGCAGGCGAGGACGGGTATTGGAGCACCGGTTACGGGACGCTTGCCTTTCATGAGTATTATCTTACACAGGACGGCGGAGTTTGCGAGATTTCATCCGTCTCCGTTACAAGCTTCGACTATTCGACAGACGAAGAAATATCCGCCGCATTTGAGCGTTATCAAGACCGTGTATCGCAGATAAAGGCGAGCCTCTACACCATCTATTCCTGCCCGGGAGACGGATATGATGCCGATACGATCGCAATGTATCCGATGACGGCGTCGGACATTTTTTCCGTTGCGGAGCCTGCCGAAAACGCGATCATCGGACACTGGACTTATAACGACGAGCTGTACGGCGCGGTCGGGGTTTTTGCTTTTGAGTCTGACGGAACAGGTTATATCAGCGTATTTGGCAATGTGCAGTATGAATTCACATACTACGTCATTGATAACATGGCAGTTCTTACCATTGATGGAGATTCGACAATCTGTACGTTTGAGCGAGACGGCGATGAAATGTATTGGGAAATGAGCGGAAAAACTTACTATTTGACCTACCGCGAAGGCGAATAAACAAAAAAGAGGAGCGAGAAAAATGATCTGCAAAAAATGTGGGAACCTACTCTCAGAGGACAGCCTTTTCTGTCCGCGCTGTGGAGAAAAAGTCAGTTCCGAAGCGCCGGAAGCTCTCGGCAATGCCGGTTTCTTCTCTGCCCCCGGAAATGTGAGAGATGCTCAATCTGCATCTCCTGTACCGTCGCAAAGGACAGCATCAAGGGAAGCAGCATCCGAACTCCGTATTTCTGGTTCTGTTACTGGTGCAGAAAGCCGCACAGCAGCAGAAACTCCAAAAGCTGAAGCTGCACAGCAAACATTCGAGGGTTCTCTTGGTTCCCTTGCTGTGGCATCATCGTCCGGCCCCGCCGCGCCGAAATACTGTCCCAACTGCGGCGCTGAAGCGGAGCCGGGCAGCAAATTCTGCGGAGCCTGCGGTGCAGTAATGCAGGAGACATCTGCTTTTAAGAAGCTGTCGATCACAAAAAAGAAATTGCTGCGCATCATCGCCGCTTCGGCTGCTGCGGTATGCGTCGTGGTCTGCGTTATTCTTGGAATTTCTGCACTCACAGCAAAGGGACCTTTTCATACGCTTGCCACCGCGCTGAACAATACGTTGAATGCATCGTCGTTTACGGCGGAAATATCATCTTATCGCAACGGCAGCCCGGAAGAATTCTATTGCGTTGAAGCTGCTCTGGATTTGAAGCACAGGGACATAACCGCACTGCTTCATACCGACGACGGCGACACCGCAGCACTCTATAACGGTTATCTGCTAGAGAAATACAGCAGTATTTATAAAGAAGATATCAGTGATCAGCTGATGCAGATGCTTGATATCTTCGACTCGTGCAGCAACGATGATATTGATATCGGAAGCATCCTGACAAGTGCGGATCCGTCGGGCCGGACATGGAGAGAAGCGAGTGAAGTCTTGGATCTTGATGTGATGAACGATTGTATTAAGAAGTTCATGAAATGTCTGAATGACGAAGACTGGCTGAAGGAAAATGCTGACTACTATGTTGCAGAGAGTGGAAGTAATACAACGTATTGCTTTACTATTTCCGCACGCACGCTTACTGCGGCACTGGAGATTTACAAGCCGGCCTTCCGCTCTCAGGCGGATTACGTTGAAGCAAAGTACGACTTGATGAACATTAATGAAAGAACACAGCTTTCTTTTACAACGGACGGAAAATACTTAACATACATTAGCGTCAGTTGTGATGATTACTACCCATATGATTTCATTATCAATTTTAGCCAAATCGGCAGTACGAATATTGATGTTGAGCAGCTTGCTTATTGGCTCAGCATTGCCGAGGATTGAGGTGGAGTATCATAAAAAATGTTCGCTAAGAGGGCAGCCACGCCGCGAAGCGAAACGGCTGCCCCAAATCTCACAAAAGGGGAGGCACAAAATGTATTGTTCAAAATGTGGCCATAAAAATGAAGATTCCGCAAGATTTTGCGCGGGCTGCGGACAGGCAATCGCAGAAGAAAGCACGGCTTCACCGTGGCGCTCGGCCAGGGATATCCCCCGCAAAGAGCGGCGAACGCTATCGGATACCCCTGCTCAGCCGGTTTATTCACCACCTGCCGACACAGGTGGGTATAATGCACCAATCGTTGTCAAGCACACGAGAAAATCTTCAACCAGCATCTGGCTGGTCCCTGTCATTATCATTTCAGCATTGGCAATTGTGGCTGCGATTCTATTCTCGACAGCAAAAAAATGTGAAAATTGCGGAAAATTATTTTGGGGAGAAAGCCACTATTTCTTTGGCTATGTAGTCTGTGATGATTGCTGGAATTAGGGAAACACGGAATCAAGGATTTATTTGAAATTTGCATGTTTGCTATGAGGACAGCCACGCCGCGAAGCGAAACGGCTGCCCCAATCTCACAAAAGGGAGGCTCAAAATGTATTGTTCAAAATGTGGCTATAAAAATGAAGATTCCGCAGCCTTTTGCGCGGGCTGCGGACAGGCAATCGCAGAAGAAAGCACAGCTTCACCGTGGCGCTCGGCCGGAGATATTCTCCGCAAGGAGCAACGAACCCTACCGGATGCCCCTGTTCGGCCGGTATATGCGCCAAAGACTGACGAAAAGCAGCAAAACACCCTGCCGTGTGTAGTCGAAAGAAAACGAAATTCACGCCTTTTACGGATCGTGCTGCCTGTCATCAGCATTTTGGGCGTTTTGACTATCGCTTTTTTTGCCATTCGTTCCGCTCAGCCTTGGTTTTCCATAGACAATGGCAAGCTGTGCTTTAATGAAACAATGTGGGAAATTTTCGACTTCGGCTTTTTCAAGGATTCCGTGACGCTGCCCCATGACAGCAACGGTTGGGATGGCAAAATTGACAGCGGTTTTCAAAACAAAATGGAAATGTTCCGTGAATTCGAATATGACGGAACGGCGCGGGAATTATGCGAAAATAATCCATGGATCATCTATTGCTTATCTGGGTGCGATGCAGAAATTCGCTGCAATGACTTCGACATCCTAAGCATGGAAGGCGGCATGGTGCAAATCAGCGATGACAACCCATATCATCAAAAGGTTATCAGCAAGGATCCGTTCAGCGGGGAATACAGAGAGTATGACGCAACATTTATTCAAGCGTCATATGTTGTGTTAAATAAGGCCGGAGATGCCCTGTGCGGCTTTGACTACCCTTCAGATTTGATATGCTGGGCGCAAACAGGCATTGCAAGCACGCTTTATTCAAAATACTGATAATGCAATCGACAAGGCTGCAGCAAGCGAGCTATCGTGCCGCCTCCCTTGGAACGGCTGTCATCATTCGTTCCAATGCTCTTTGCCGGGGTGAATCTGAAAAGTTCATTGTCTTGCTCCTTGCCTGTAAAATAAAAGAGCCGACCGTTTCTTTGCAAAACGATTGGCTCCGAGGACGACAAAAAACGGCAGATAGTGCTTGTGACTATCTGCCGTTCCTATTTGGTATTTGGCTGTTACTTGGGTTCGTATCTATCCTCAAAGGGAAAAAGCCGTTTTTACAGCTGCGATTTTGAAGCTCCGAAAAACGGCTTTTGGGCAGCAAAAAAGCCCGATAAAATCGGGCTTTTTGCGGGGTACATCTTTTTCGTACCCTCTTGATGGTGCGGGCATGGGGACTCGAACCCCAACGCATCACTGCACGAGAACCTAAATCTCGCATGTCTGCCAATTCCATCATGCCCGCAGATATGAGCGGCAGGGAAGCGTGCCGCTGTTTTGTTGTCCGTTGATTTTTTCACGGAGAGGGAACCGAGGCGGAGCGTAACGCTTGACCTGCGTTTATAAAAACAGGATAAAGCCGCTTTTACCAAAGAATGAGCTCGGCGAAGGATGGGGCGAAAACCCTACACTGAGGTGGCATCGCATAAATCCACTGAGTCTACCAATTCCACCACGCGCGCGGATACTTGGGTATTTTATCATTTCCGGCGCGTGGTGTCAAGCGGGAGGAGTGAGGAACGAGAAATTTATAAATATACTGTTACATGGTGGAATTTGCGGAGGAAATTCTGTAAAATACAATCAGGATGTCCGTTTTTCAGGATATCTGCTTTCCCAAAGCATTCATTTTTTCAGAACATCCATTCAGGAGGCGAGGGACGTGGGACGGGTATCGACGAAGGCAAATAAGACGCGTTATCAGCTTGCGCGGGAGGAGCTGGGTCTGTCGCGGGAAAAGGCGAGCGAGCTGCTGCAGTCGCTCACGCCGGAGCGCATCGAGAAAATCGAGAGCGAACGCTCGCTGCCGCATCCGGATGAGGTGCTGGCGATGGCGCAGGGATACCGGCGGCCGTCGCTGTGCAACTACTACTGCGCTAACCACTGCCCCATCGGGCGGGAATACGTCCCGGAAATCGAGCGCAAGGAGCTTCCGGCGATCGTGCTGGAGATGCTGGCCTCGTTGAACGCAGTCGAGCGCCGGAAGGTCCGTCTGATCGAGATCACCGCCGACGGCAGGATCGACACGCCGGAGCTGGACGATTTTATTGCCATTCAGGAGGAACTGGAGCGGATTTCCATGACGGTCGAGGGCTTGCAGCTCTGGGCGGAGAAGATGCTGGCCGACGGGAAGATCGACCTCGATACCTATCGCGCACGGAAAAATTCCCGCTGAAGCAGGGGGAATAGCGGCGGCTATTTCGCCGAAACGGTGCTTTATTTTTCCACCGCCGTGCCGTATGATAAGACCATCAGCAGGGGACCCTGCCGGACCACCTACCCACCCGACAAAAAAGGAGAGAATTATGGTACTTTTTACATTTGGCATTCTGATTACTGCCGCGCTGTTCATTGCGATGGGCTTTGTGCGCGGCGACGGTGTTCGCTGGAGGATGAACAAGAAGCAGCTTCTCGCGGTTTTGGGCGTCGGCGTGATGGCGTTGTCGTGCTACGTTTCTGTTCCGACCGGCCACACCGGCGTTGTGACCACCTTCGGCAGCGTGGAAAACTACACGCTGGAAGCCGGTATGCATTTTAAGCTGCCATGGCAGGAGGTCGTCAAAATGGACAACCGTGTGCAGAAAAACACGCAGGAGCTGTCCTGCTTTTCGTCTGACATTCAGGAGGTCAGCATGACCTACACGGTCAACTACCAGATCAGCAAGCAGGACGCAATGACGATCTACAAGACCATCGGTACCGGCTATTTCGACACTGTGATCGCCCCGTGCATCACCGAGTCCGTCAAGATCGTCACCGCGAAGTACAGCGCCGAGGCCCTCGTATCCAGCCGCAGTCTGATGGCCGCGGAGATCGAGGAGGTGCTGGAAAGCAAGTTAAAATCCTATAACATTGAGCTGGTCGGAACGTCCATTGAGAACATGGACTTCACCGATGCCTTTACCGACGCAGTCGAGGCCAAGCAGGTTGCCGAGCAGAATAAGCTCCGTGCGCAGACCGAGGCCGAGCAGCGCGTCATTGAGGCCAACGCCGCCGCCGAGATCAAAAAGGTCGAGGCCGATGCCGACGCCTACGAGCTGCTGACCCGTGCCGAGGCCGAGGCGGAGGCGAACCGCAAGATCGCCGAGTCGCTGACCGACGCTCTCATCGCCTACACCTATGCCGAAAGCTGGAACGGCGCACTGCCGACCTTCATGACCGGCGATACGACGCTTCCAATGTTCGACATGAGCGCCCTGCTCCAGAACACGACCCCGACGCCCCCCGCGCAGCCGGAGGAATAAAGAATTCGCGGTTCGATGCCGCGTAAAAACCGCCTCCCCGCCGACAGCCGTTTGGTTGCCGGCGGGGAGATTTTCTGTGTCGCGTTCAATGGCACAAGGGCGAAAAAGGGCGAAAGCGCGCTTGACAAATCCGCCCGGCGTGCCGATAATGATATGGAATCTCTGAAAAAAGGTGGACGATCCATGGGACACGTGCTATCGAAGGCGCTGGCCTTCGCTGCGATTATTTTTCTGGCGTTTGTATTGAAAAAAGCGGGCCTGTTCGGGCCGACGGACTATCGCATTATGGCAAAAGCTGTGCTGAACGTGACTCTGCCGGCGGCGGTGATCGTCAGCTTTGCGACGAACACGCTGGACCTGTCCATGCTGCTGGTGTCGCTGCTGGGCTTCGTGTGCAACGTGGCGATGCTGCTTGCCGGCTTCCTGCTGGGCCGGGGCAAGGACAAGGGCCTGCGGGCGCTTTCGACCGTCTGCGCGTCGGGCTATAACATCGGCGCGTTCGCTCTGCCCTTTGCGCAGAGCTTCCTCGGCGCACCGGGCATGATGGGTGCCTGCCTGTTCGACGCGGGCAATGCCATCATGTGTACCGGCGGCAGCTTTGCGGCGGCGGACCTGATGATTAACGGCAAGGGGCAGAACGAGCGCCTGCTGCCGTGCATCCTGAAAAAGCTGGCCAGCAGTACGCCGTTTTTGACCTATACACTGATGTTTCTCCTGTCGCTGTGCCGGATTCAAATTCCGATGGCGGTGGCGGATTTCTTGCAGCCGATCGCCAATGCCAACGCCTTCTGCGCGATGTTCATGATCGGCCTGATGTTTGAGATCAAGCTGAAAAAGGAAACGCTGCGGACCGTTCTGCTGACGGTGCTGCTGCGGACGGTGTCGGCGGCTGCGCTGTCGGCGGTCTGCTACTTCGTGCTGCCGCTGCCGCTGGCGACCCGGCAGGCGCTGGCGCTCATCGTCTTTGCGCCGCCCGCGGCCATTGCGCCGGTCTTTACGGAGCGCTGCGGCGGCGATGCGGGCGCGGCAAGCTGCGTGTCCTCGCTGTGTATCCTCACGGCGCTGATCGGCATGACGGTCGTGTTGACCATGATGAATTTGTGACATAGAATAGAAATGAAACCGCCACGGACCTGTGTGCTTCAGGTCCGTGGCGGTTTTTTGTTACAGCAGGTCGGCAAGCTCTAAGATCAGACGCTCGGTCTTTTCCCAGCCGAGGCAGGGGTCGGTGATGGACTGGCCGTAGACATCGCCGCCGGCCTTCTGATTGCCGTCGAGCAGGTAGGATTCGATCATCAGGCCCTTGACCATGCGGCGGATGTCGCCGCTGTGGCGCATACTGTGCAGGACCTCCTTCGCGATGCGCGGCTGCTCGATGAACTGCTTGCCGGAGTTGGCGTGGTTGGCATCGACGATCGCCGCCGGGTTTTGCAGGCCGCTTTCCGCGTACATGGCGCACAGAAGCTGTAGATCTTCATAGTGATAGTTCGGAATGGAGCGGCCGTGCTTGCTCGTCGCACCGCGTAAAATTGCGTGGGCCAGCGGATTGCCCTTGCTGTGGACCTCCCAGCCGGCGTAGACGAAGGTGTGCGCGTGCTGCGCGGCAGTGATGGAGTTTAACATGACGGAAAGATAACCGCCGGTCGGGTTTTTCATGCCGACGGGGATGTCCAGCCCGCTGGCGGTCAGCCGGTGGAGCTGATTTTCGACGGAACGGGCGCCGACGGCAACGTAGGACAGAATGTCGGAAAGATAGTTGTGATTCTCCGGGTAGAGCATCTCGTCGGCGCAGGAGAAGCCCGTCGATTCCAGCACGCGCATATGCAGCTTGCGGATGGCGATGAGGCCCTTGAGCATATCCGGCGAGCTGCTGGGGTCGGGCTGGTGGAGCATTCCCTTGTACCCGTCTCCGGTCGTGCGCGGCTTGTTTGTATAGACGCGCGGGACGATCAAGATCCGCTCGGCCACCCGCTCCTGCACGCCGCGCAGGCGCGTGATATAATCCAGCACGGCATCTTCGCGGTCGGCCGAGCATGGGCCGATCAGCAAAATCAGACGGTCGTCTTGACCGGATAGAATATCACGCAGGGCGGCATCCGTTTCCTGCTTGCGCCGGGCCAGCTCCGGCGTGATGGGGTACATGGCCTTGACCTCCTGCGGCGAAGGCATCTTCCGCTTGAATTCAATGTTCATGTGTATCCTCCCTGGGCGTATCAAAATAGGCGCGGCGCTCCGTGGACAGGCGCATGATCCGGCGCATATGCGCCCGGTCGTCCTGCGCGATGGCGGTGCGCAGCTCGGAAAATTTTTCGGCGAACAGGTCCATCTGCGCCAGCAGCTCCTGCTTGTTCAGCAGGAACAGTTCGCTCCACATTTCGTCGTTGATCTTCGCGATGCGTGTCAGGTCGCGGAAGGAGTCGCCGGTGTAGTCCACCAAATGGTGCGATTCCTTACAAGTCATCAAGCTGACGGCGATGCAGTGCGTGAGCTGGGAGAGGAAGCCGATCATCTCGTCGTGCTGCTCCGGCGAGAGCGTGGAAATGCGGGCGAAGCCGAGCGTGCGGCCCAGCGCTTCGCAGGCGGCGATGGCGGCGGGGGTGTTTTGCGCCGTCGGTGTGACGATGTAGTTTGCGCCCTCGAAGATTTCCTTCCGCGCGTTTTCCACACCGCTGACCTCGCGGCCCGCCATCGGGTGCGCCCCGATGTATTCCAGGTCCGGCCGCAGCATTGCCTGCACTTGATAGACGACACTGGTTTTGACGCCTGTAACGTCGGTCAACAGTGCGCCGGGGCGCAGATATTGTTGGTTTTCTTCCAGCCATTGCAGGAAAATGTGCGGGTAGAGGGCGAAAACGATCAGGTCAAATTGCGCCAGATACGCCGGGTCGGCATCGATGCGGCCGTGGCGGATGAGGCCGTTTTGCAGCGCGTAGTCCAGCGTTTCCTGCCGCCGGGCGATCGCGCCGACCTCAAAGCCCTGTGCGCTGAGCGCCTGCGCGTAGCTGCCGCCCATCAGGCCGAGGCCGACGATCAGTATTTTCGTGTTATGCGTCAGTTCCATTGCGGACCTCCAATCCAAGCCGCCGCAGGTCGTCAAAAAAGGAGGGGTAGCTCTTTTTGACCGCTTCGGCGTTCGTAATTTCGCCGCCGGTCTGCGTGCAGAGCAGCGCCAGCGCCATGACGATGCGGTGGTCGTTGTGCGAGTCGAGCGGTTCGGACGGCGTATGCAATGCGCCGGGGAACACGGTGACGGCGTTTTCCTCGACCCGAACGCGGATGCCAAATTTTTCCAGCTCCTGCGCCATGGCCTGCGCCCGGTCGCTTTCCTTGATGCGTAGGCGGCGAGTGCCGGTGAAGTACGCCCCGTGCTTTGCCGCCGCGACGGCGAATAGGACCGGCGCGAGGTCCGGGCAAGGCGACAGGTCGAGCGCTGCGCCGGGCCGCTCCAACGCGGCAAGGTGGTCAACGCAGGCCCGGTCGCCCTGAAGGCTCTGCGCGTCCAGTCCCGTGACCGTTACCGTGCCGCCGAGGGCGTTCAGGGCCAGCAGGGCGGCGGCGTTCGACCAGTCGCCCTCCGCGACGGCCTGCGCCGCGTGATAGCGCTGCCCGCCGGGGAGGAAAATGCGGTCCTCGCCGCGTTCCTCGGAGAAAACGCCGAAGGTCCGCTGCGCCGCCCGCGTCAGCTCCAGATACGGACGGCTCTCCACCGGCGGGAGAATGGTAAGCGAACTGTCTGCGTCGAGCAGCGGCAGGGCAAAGAGCAGACCGCTGATGAATTGGCTGCTGACATTGCCGGGAAGCGTGTAGGCCCCGGCGGGCAGACGTCCCCGGAGCGTCAGGCGCGCGGCCTGCTTTTCCACCGCGATGCCCTTTTCAGCAAAGACGGCTTCGTACACGCCGACTCCCCGCTCCATCAGGCGCTGTGTGCCGGTAAAGACGGCCTCGCCGCCGGAAAGCAGCGCCGCCGGAATGAAAAACCGCAGCGTGCTGCCGCTCTCGCGGCAGGGAAAGGGCCGCCCCGTCGGATGCAGCCCGCCGCGCACGGTGACGGTATCGCCTGTGCGGCTCCAATCCGCGCCGAGCGCCCGGATGCAGTCGAGCGTGGCGAGCATATCCTCGCTTTCCGCGATGCCGCGGACGGTGCTTACGCCGTCCGCCAGCGCTGCGCACAGCAGCAGCCGGTGCGCCATGCTTTTGGACGGCGGGGCGGCGACGGTCCCGTGCGCCCGGCCCGGCTTCAGCTCAATCCGCATGGCGGGCCCTCAGATGCGCGGCCAGAAGGTCCAGCGCGTGGCAGTAGCCTTGCAGCCCCTCGCCCGTCACCGTGGCGATCGCTGCCGCGCGGACGTAGCTGACCTGCCGGAAGTCCTCGCGGCTGCGCACGTCGGAGATGTGGACCTCCACCGTGGGCAGCCCCACGCCCTTCACCGCGTCGGCGATGGCGACGCTGGTGTGTGTATAGGCGGCGGGATTGAACACGATGCCGTCCATCTTGTCGAAATAAGCGTCTTGAATTGCATCAACGAGGTCGCCCTCATGATTGGACTGGAAGAATTCCACCTCGATGCCCAAGGCCATGGCGTGCTGCGTGACGAGGCAAATCAAATCGTCATAGGTCTGCTTGCCGTAGATCTCCGGCTCGCGAACGCCGAGCAGATTCAGGTTCGGGCCGTTCAAAATCAGAAATTTCATACTGTCAGCTCCTTTTCGATCGCGCCGACGACCGCCTCGACTGTGCCGTTGGCGTCGATGCGCCGGTCGGCGGCTGCGCAGTAGCGGTCGTAGCGCTCATGATAGCGTTGTAACAGTGCGTCGCGGTCAGACGAGAGCGGGCGGTCCGTTGCGGCCAGCAGCTTTTCCGGCGAACGGTCGAGGAAGAACAGCAGACCGTTCTGCCGCAGGTGCCGCAGGTTTTCCTCCCGCAAAATCGCGCCGCCGCCCGTTGCGATCACGCAGCCGGACTCTCCGGCCAGCACGGCGATGAGCGCCTGCTCCTGTTCGCGGAAGGCGGCCTCGCCATTTTGCGCGAAATAGTCCGCGATCGGACAGCCGAAGCGCTCGATCAGCAGCTCGTCCGTGTCGAAAAAACGCCTGCCGCTGCGTTCGGCCAGCCGCCGTCCGACCGTGGTCTTGCCGGAGGTCGGCATCCCGATCAGAACGACGTTCTGCTTTTCTCGCAGGACGGCGGAAAAGGCGCGTTCGGCCAGCGAAAGGGACGGGGCCTTGCCCTGAAAGACGGCGCACGCCGCAGCAGCCTGCGCCGCGAGCATATACAGCCCACCCGCCGCGGGAATGCCCCGCGCCTGCGCCTGCTGCACCAAATTTGTGCGCAGCGGGTGATAGATCGCGTCGGCAACACCCTCCAACCGGGAAAACGCGTCAAGGCAGAGCGGGCTTTCGTCCTGCTGCGGGTACATCCCGACGGGCGTTGTGTTGATAAGGATTTGCGCGTCCGTGTGCGCAGCGAGGGCCTGCGCATAGGTGACGGTATCGGCCTGGCCCGTACGGCGCGATACGCGAAGAATTTCTCCCGCGCCCATTGCTTCGGCCACGGCGCGGGCGGTTTTTGAGGTGCCGCCGGTGCCGAGAATGAGGACCTTTTTCCCTTGCAGGCACAGGCCGAGCCGCTCCAGGAGCGCCTTCAGCCCGGCAAAGTCCGTGTTGTCGCCGTAGAGAAGGCCGTCGCGGTTGACGATCGTGTTGACCGCACCAATGCGCCGGGCCGTGGCGGAAATTTCGTCGAGATAGGGCAGCACGGCCTGCTTATATGGAATGGTAACGTTGATCGCGCGAAAGTCCCGCGCAGTCAGAAACGGGCCGAGCGCGTCCGGCGAAAGCTCATGCAGCTCATAGCGGTAGTCCGCAAGCTGCTCATGGATCTCCCGCGAATAGCTGTGGCCCAGATGCTCGCCGATCAGTCCGTACTGCATTTTGTCCCCTCCTGCGCCAGCCAATCGGTCCCGCAGCGCTGCGCCAGCAGATCGCACAGGACGATGGCCGTTACGCTGTCGATGACCGGGCAGATGCGGCGGATGATGGCCGGATCGTGCCGTCCGTGGATGGTCAGCTCTGTGTCGGTGTTCGTGCGGAAGTCCACGGTTTTCTGCGGCTGAGAGATGGATGGCGTGGGCTTGACCGCGCACTGGAACACGACCGGCATCCCGTTGGTGATGCCGCCGTTGATGCCGCCGTTGCGGTTCGTTTCCGTGACGATACGGCTGTTTTCCGTGCGGAATGGGTCGTTGCAGGCGCTTCCGCGCAGCTCGGCCATGGCAAAGCCCGCGCCGAACTCTACGCCCTTCACGCCGCCGAGGCTGAACAGCGCGTGGGAAAGCAGCCCCTCCACGCTGTCGAACCACGGCTCGCCCAGCCCCGCCGGGAGGCCCGTGACGGCGGTCTGCGTCACGCCGCCAACGCTGTCGCCTGCCTGCGCCGCAGCGAGAATTTGTGCCGCCATTGCCTCGCCGCGCTGCGTGTCCAGCACGGGGAGCGGCGCGTTGCAAAGAATAGCGAAATCCTGTGATAAGTCGGAAAAATCCCGGTCGGCGATACCGCCGCAGCGCAGGATATGCGTACCGAGCGCGATGCCGCAGCGCTCCAGCGCGGGCAGCAAAATCCCGCCCACCGCGACCAACGCGGCGGTGATTCTGCCGGAAAAATGCCCCCCGCCGCGATAGTCCTCGAAGCCGTGGTATTTGCAATAGGCGGTGTAGTCGGCGTGCGAGGGCCGTGCGAGACCGTACCGGTAGTCGCCGCTGCGCGTGTTTTCGTTGGGGATGACGAGGCACAGGGGAGTGCCGGTCGTGCGGTCGTTGAAAACGCCGCTTAAAATTTCAAAATGGTCGGTCTCCCGCCGGGCGGTCGCCAGTGCGTCGGAGGGGCGGCGGCGGGAAAGCTGGCGCTCGATCGCCCCGCGGCTGACCGGAAGGCCGGGGGCCAGCCCGTCCACGACCGCGCCGACTGCTGCGCCGTGGCTCTCGCCGAACAGGGTGACGGTGAGGCTCTGTCCAAAGGTATTTTTCATACAAGCTGCTCCAAATCGTGTAGAATTTCCGCCGGGGTGCGTTCGGCGAAGCGGAACGAGCCGATCTCGTCCACGCAGACCGCCGTGACGGTATCGCGGCCCATTTTTTTGTCGTGCAGCAGATACGGCAGCAGGGCCGCCGGGGACGCTTCGATCTTTGTCGGAAGATCGTATCGCGCCAGCACGGCCCGCAGCCGTTCCCGGACGGCGGGAGCGGACATCGGCAGCATTCCCAGCGCGACGCACTCACCGTGCAGCAGCCGTCCGCCCGCCTCGCTCTCGATGGCGTGGCCGACGGTGTGACCGAAGTTCAGCACGCGGCGCAGGCCGGTTTCCTTGGGATCCTGCTGCACGATGTCGCGTTTGATGCACAGGGCGCGATGAATGATCTCCGGCAGCGCGGCGGTCAGGTCCTCGCACGTTTCCAGCACGGAGAACAGCGCCGCGTCGCTTGTTGCCGCCATCTTGATGGCCTCGGCGAGGCCCGCGCTGCGCTGGCGCGGGGAGAGCGTTTGCAGCGTGCTCGGGTCGATGAGGACGCCGCGCGGGGGATAGAACGCGCCGACGGAGTTTTTCACGCCGCCGAAATCAATCGCGGTTTTCCCGCCGACGGAGGAGTCTACCTGCGCCAGCAGCGTGGTCGGAATGTTATAAAAATCGATGCCGCGCATATAGCACGACGCGGCAAAGCCGCTCAGATCGCCGACCACGCCGCCGCCGACCGCGACTACGCAGTCCTTCCGCGTCAGTCCCGCCGCGAGCATCGCCGAAAGCAGCCGCTCCAGCGAGGCAAAGCACTTCGTTTTTTCGCCCTGCGGCAGCGTCAGACACGTCGGCACGTCGCAGGCGGCAGCAACCAGTGCCGCATAAGATGCCGGAACGCCGTCGTCCGTGACGACCAGCACACGGCGGTGGAGATCAAAATATTCGCCGGCGCGGGGCAAAACGCCCGCCTCCAGTACGATATCGTACTGCTGCGTGTCGGCTTGGACCGGTAAGATCATGGTGCGCCTCCTTATACGACCTGCGCCGCGTCGTAATTGCCGACGAGGCGGAGCTGGGCGCAGACGGCGGAAAGCTCTTGCAGCAGATCGCGGCCGTTTTGGCAATTCACGTCGCCCTCAAGCTCGGCATAGAAGAAATAGCTCCATTGCAGCTCCTTCTGCGGGCGGCTGCGGAGGTTACGCATATTGTAGCCGTGCGCCCCGATGATGTTCAGAATCTGCGCCAGCGCGCCGGCCGTGTTCGGGACGGTGAACAGCAGAATAAAATTCTCGTCCGAGGGCTTGCCGGTGCAGTCCGGGCGGTTCTGCGCGCGGGATAGGGCGGCAAAGCGCGTCGTGTTATTGCGGCTGTCGTTGATGCCGCCGTCGAGCAGCTTCAGGCCAAACAGCCGCGCCGTTTCCTCCGAGGCGATGGCTGCGACCGTCGGGTCGCCAAGCTCCTTGACGTGCCTGGCCGCCAGCGCGGTGTTGGAATAAGCCTCGCCCGCATAGCCGTGCTGCCGGAGATAATCCGCGCACTGGTGCAGCGCCTGCGGGTGGCTGAGGACGGTCCGGATGCTGTCCATTGCTGCGCCCTCGCAGGCGATGAGATTGTGGACGATGGGAAGATCGACAACCTGATTGATATATAAGCTGCCGGAAAACAGCAGGTCCATGACCGTCCCGACCTCACCGGCGTAGCTGTTTTCCAGCGGCAGCACGGCGCAGTCGAATTCTCCGCGCTCGACGGCGCGGTAGGACTCGACAAAATCGGAAACGGCAACCAGCTCCGCCTCAGGGAACATCTTTTTCGCGGCAATCTGGGCAAACGCGCCCTCCACGCCGCTGTAGCTCACGCGGCGGCCGTGGATCCGGCGGGCCTGATGATCGCAGGATACGCCAATGATGCCCTGCAAAAAACGAACGTAGTCGCGCTCAACCTCCGCGTCGCCGATCAGCTTGCGGTTGCGGGCAATGAGCGCGGCCTCGCGCACAGCATCCTTGATGGGCAGACCGTGGGCCTTTTTATAATCGGCGATGGCATCGCACGCCTGCATCCGCGCCTCAAACAGCCGTGCCATCTCTGCGTCGATGTTGACAATCTGTTCTCTTGCAGTTTCCAGCTCGTTCATGGAAAAATCCTCCTTCAATCACGCGGCAGTAAAAAAGACGGCTCCCCGGAAAGGAAGCCGCCGATGCTGCCGGAATATCACCTTACAGCGCCGCCATGCCGTGCGTCCTTTGCGGGTCGATTCGGTTCAGAGCGTAATAAAAAATGCAGTACGCAAAGTATCGTACTGCAAAAAGGAACGAAAAGGACGCACAAACCGCGCGGCGGGCAGACTGCGACAGGGAAGCACGAAGCGAACGAAGCGTCATTGCGATCCCCACCTTGTCGAATAGTTTGGAATTATTATACCGGTTCTGCGCCGCTTTGTCAATAGGGTTCCGGCGCTTTGTGGGCCGGCTGCGCACGTTTTGCTTTACTTTTCGGAGAAATTCGGCTAGAATTGACGCAGAGAAGGGGAGCGAGTGCGATGTGCGATGTGTCGATTGTGAAATGTGAAAGCTACGCGCCGGAGGTGTGTGCGCGGGCGCTGACGGAGGCGCTGGCACCGTTCGGCGGGCTGGCGTGGGTGCGGCCGGGGATGCGGATCGTCATCAAGGCGAATCTCGTTTCGGCCATGAAGCCCGATGCTGCCGCCACGACGCATCCGGCACTCCTGCGGGCGCTGACGATGGCCTTGCAGGAGCGGGGCGCATCGGTCGTGATTGGCGACAGCCCCGGCGGGTTGTATAACGAAGCGTTTTTGAATCGCGTTTATCATGTTACTGGCATGACCGAAACGGGCGCGGCGCTGAACCATGACTTCTCACAGAGGGATGCCGTGTTTCCGGAGGCATATGTCGCGCGACATTTTACATATACTGCCTATCTTGACAACGCCGATGCCCTCATCAGCTTCTGCAAGCTCAAGAGCCACGGCATGATGTCGCTCTCGGCGGCGACGAAGAATCTGTTCGGTGCGATCCCCGGCACGATGAAGCCGGAATATCATTTCCGCTATCCAGACCCGCTGGATTTTGCGGGGATGATCGTCGATCTCAACGCCTATTTCAAGCCCCGGCTGTACCTGGTCGATGCCGTGGAGGCGATGGAGGGCAACGGCCCGACGGCGGGAACGCCCCGGCATATGGGCGCGCTGCTGGCGGGGACGGATTGCCACCGGCTCGATCTTATCTGCGCCAGACTCATCGGGCTGGAGCCGATGGCCGTGCCGACGCTCCGCGCGGCGGCGAATTACGGCCTGATCGGCGAAACGGCGGAGGACGTTGCGGTCAGCGGCGATGTCAACGCGTTCGTTCTGCCCGATTTTCAGCGCATCGAGCGAGGGAAGGGGCTGCAATTTGAAACGCTGCTGCCCGGTGCGTTCGGCCGCGCGTTCGGAAAGATCGCGCAGAAGGCGCTGCGTTCTTCGCCGCGTCTGAAGAAAAAGCGGTGCATCGGCTGCGGCAAATGCGCCGAAATCTGCCCCGCCAAGGCCATCACGATCGTGGAGAAAAAGGCGGTCATCGCGCGGGAGCAGTGCATCCGCTGCTTCTGCTGCCAGGAATTCTGTCCAAAGGGTGCCATGCAGGTCCACCGCCCCCTCCCAGCCCGCCTGCTGAACCGGTGAGCGCGGAAAAACTCCCCTGTGTGTCATTGCGCGGCTTGCACAGCAAGCCGTGGCAATCTCGTGCAGGCAGCAAAGGAGAACGGATTGCCGCGGCCCTTTCAGGGCCTCGCAATGACAAGAGGGGAAGCCCGATCGAATGATAAAAAAGCACCGCTGCGGATTTCGCAGCGGTGCTTTTTCCAGCTGTGCGCCCGGTGAGCGCACGTTCTGTAGGGTGAAAGTCCCGAAGTCGCCCGG
>CABSFY010000025.1 GCA_902477055.1 uncultured Eubacteriales bacterium | reverse complement strand
GAGTGACGCTCGGTATTTATGACGCGGCGGGGAAAATGGTGTCCGGCGCGACGGCGGAGCCGAACGCGGACAGCTTTGACCTCGCGCTCATCCGGCAGAGCGCCGATTTGACGACCCTTCCGGAGGGCGAATATCTTTACCGCATCACGGCGGAAACAGCGCACACGGAGCGCGCCCTGCACTCCAGCACGTTCGCCGTCAGCAAAAGTGGGCTGTGGCTGCAGGCGGCGGAGCTGCCGGTCGATTTGAAGGAGGGAACGGGCTTCCCGATCACCGGAACGGTGTCCTGCACCGAGACGATGACCCGCCTTCGGTTGGAGGTCGTGGACGAGAGCGGCACGGTCAGTATCAGCGCCGAAGCAGCCCCAAACGGCATGACCGCGGACTTGGCCGCATTGCATTTGAATCTTTCAAAATTAAAAAAGGGCGAGTATCACTACCGCGTTACGGCAGAAACAGCGAAGGGCGAACGCACGGAGAATTCCGAACATTTTTTCGTCTGGCTGCGCAATGACCCCATCCGACTGGACGGCTTTCAATTACAGGAGAGCTATGCGCCCGGGGCGTTGACCGGCCTGAGCGGCACGCTGGTATCGCAGAATTCCGAGATGCAGGTGGAGCTTACGCTGTCTGACGCGGAGGGAAGGGAAATCTCCGCCGTGATCACGAATCGACCGGCCAAGAAGTTTGAGCTGTCCGCGCTGGGCGCGGCGCTGCAATTGGACACCCTGCCGCTCGGCTATTATACGCTGCAAATTCTCGCGACGAACGATGCCGGGCCGACGCTGCTGTATCGCGACGCGTTTTCCGTTATCCGCGACGAGGTGAGCCTCTGCGGTGCGAAGCTGCCGACGACCCTCGGCGAGGGCGAGAGCTTCCTGCTTTCCGGCGCGATCGCCTCGGACCGTTCGCCGCTTACCTACGTCAGTGCAGCGCTTTTCGACGAGCGCGGCGTGGCGGCTTGCAGCTTTGACGCGCAGCCGAACAAGACGGTGTTTGACCTGTCAGAGCTGAATGTGGCACTGCGCTTTTCCGACCTTCCGGTCGGGAGATACCGCCTGTGCATCACGGCGGAAAATGACGAGCTTCGGAAAACGCTGCTGGATGCGCCGGTTTTGGTCACATCGGAATCCCCGAAAATTCGTTGGGACGGTGACCGTCCGATGCTGGACGGATTGTCGTTTGCCGAGGGCATGGTCCCCGGCTGCACCGGACTGCTGACGGCGGACACGCCGATCACACAATTACGCGCTTCGGTCACGGACGCGGAGGGCGCGGAGCTGATCGCGGCGACGCTGGAATCGGACGACACAACGCTTGCCCTCGGCCCGCTGAACGAGCAGCTTCGTCTGGCGGCCCTCCCGGCGGGGAAATATCGTTTGGACCTTTCCGCTTCCTGCGGCGAAACGGAGGAGCTGCTGCTGAGCGCGGCGTTCACCGTAACGACCTGCACGCATACGCACCTACGCGAGGGAACGTATTATCCCGCGACCTGCCGGACTTCTGCCGCCGTCTGCGCGACGCGCTGCATCGCCTGCGGCGGGGCCGTAGCGGTGGGGACGGTCGGCGAAAAGCGGCCGCACCGGATGCAGGACGGCGTTTGCGCCGACTGCGGATATAAGGAGTCGAAAAATTTCCCCGTCGCGCCGCTGACGGACGGCTTTTCGACCGACGGACGCTATGTCCTCGCCGCGCAGACGGAGGAGGGCTGGTACGCCCTTGACGCAGACGCACAGACCGTATTCCTCGGCGAACAGCCGACGGAGGTCCCGTCAAGCCTGTTCTGGTGCATCGAGCGGCAGGCGGAAAAAAGCCTCGTATTTTGCAATTATCGCAACGAGGCGCTGCATCTTGACGCGCAGCGGCTCGTTGCCGCAACGGGCCGGGGCCATACGGGGCTGCACGCGGTATCGCTACGGGACGAAACGCTGCTTACCGGCGACGCGGGCAGTCTGAGCTTCGCCGACAGCCGCTTTTTCACCGGAACGGAGGCTGCGCAGCTCAAAATTCTGGCCCTGCAATGGCCGGAATGACCGCCGGACAAAAAACCTCTTGCATCCGGGCGGTCGGATATGATAGATTAAAAGAAAAACGGAGGGACGCGCAATGAAGGGAATCATCCTCGCCGGCGGGAAGGGCAGCAGGCTCTATCCCATGACCAAAGCGGTGTCAAAGCCGCTTATCCCCATCTACGATAAGCCGATGGTCTACTACCCGCTGACCGTCCTGCTGATGTCCGGCTGTGACGAGATCATGCTCATCACCGCCCCACCGGATGTCGGAGCGTATCAGCGTCTGCTCGGCGACGGCAGTCAGTTCGGTGTGACGATCACCTACGGCGTGCAGTACGTCGCGCGGGGCATTGCCGACGCGTTTCTGATCGCTGAGGACTTCCTCGCGGGCGACCCATGCTGCCTGATCTTGGGCGACAATCTGTTCTATGGTTCGGACCTCGACGACCTTTTGCAGATCGCGTCCGAACGCAAGGAGGGCGCGACCATCTTTGGCTATCCCGTCAAGGACCCGTCGGCTTACGGCGTGGTCGAATTCGACGAGAACAACAATGTTCTTTCCATCGAGGAAAAGCCGAAGCAGCCGAAGTCCAAATACGCCGTGCCGGGTCTGTATTTCTATGACGGCGATGCCGTGGCGCTGGCAAAGACGCTGACCCCCTCGGCACGCGGTGAGCTGGAGATCACGGCGCTGAACGAGGAATATCTCAAGCGCGGTAAGCTCCACGTCGAGCTGATGGAGCGCGGCATGGCGTGGCTCGACACCGGCACGCCGGAGGGGATGCTCAACGCGGCGCAGTACGTCGAGGCGGTCCAGTCGCGGCAGGGACTTTACATCGCCTGTCCGGAGGAGGTCGCGTGGCACAAGGGCTTTATCTCCGCCGAACAGGTCCGCGCCATCGGACAGGAGCTGAAAATGACGGAGTACGGACAATATCTTTTGAGCTTGGTAGAGGGAAAATGTTAGAAAAATTGGAACGCATCCTGCCGACGGTGCAGAAGCCTGCACGGTACGTCGGCGGCGAATATCATCAGACCATCAAAAATAAAAACGAGGTAGACCTCCGCGTCGCCTTCTGCTTCCCGGATACGTATGAGATCGGAATGTCCAATCTGGGTATGAGAATTCTCTATGCGGTCATGAACCGGATGCAGGGCGTGTGGTGCGAACGCGTGTTTGCACCGTGGGGCGACATGGAGGCGGCCATGCGGGAAAACGATATCCCGCTCTACGCGCTGGAAAGCGGCGACCCGTTGGATCAATTTGACATGATCGCCTTCACCGTCGGCTACGAGATGAGCTATACGAACATCCTGAATATGCTGCGGCTGGGCAATATCCCGCTCCATGCAAGCGAACGCCGGGGACTGGAGCATATGGTGTTTGCGGGCGGCGCGTGTATGTATAACCCCGAACCGCTGGCAGATTTTTTCGATTTCTTCTCCATCGGCGAGGGCGAGGAGATGACGCCGGAAATTCTGACGCTCTACCGCAGGGCAAAGCATGAGGGCTGGACCCGCCCGGCGTTTTTGCGCGAGGTGGCAAAGATCGAGGGCGTGTACGTCCCGTCGCTTTATGAGCATCGCTATCACCCGGACGGCACGCTGGCGGAGATCATCGCGAAGGACGGCGCACCGCGTAAGGTCAAAAAGCGCATCATCCAGCATCTGGACGACGCGCTCTATCCCACGGATATTATCATTCCGAATACGGAAATCGTCCATGACCGCTCAAATCTGGAGGTCATGCGCGGCTGCATTCGCGGCTGCCGCTTCTGTCAGGCTGGCTTTACCTACCGTCCCGTCCGCCCGCGTTCGCCGCAGGCGCTCTACCGACAGGCAGTCGAGTCGCTGGAAAACTCCGGCTGCCATGAGATCACGCTGTCGAGCCTCTCGACCTCGGATTATAAATGGCTGCCGGAGCTGGCCACGGAGATGCAGGACTACTGCACCCCGCGCAAGATCAATCTCTCTTTGCCGTCGCTGCGGGCGGACAACTTCTCCCGCGAGCTGATGCTGCGGCTTCAGCAGGTGCGCAAAAGCGGCCTGACCTTCGCGCCGGAGGCCGGAACACAGCGACTGCGTGACGCGATCAACAAGAACGTGACCGAGGAAGAAATCTTACAGACCTGCGCCATCGCGTTCGAGGGCGGTTGGAACAACGTGAAGCTCTATTTCATGCTCGGTCTGCCGACGGAAACGGACGAGGACGTACTTGGCATCGCGGAGCTGGTGTATAAGATTCTCAAATGCTGGCGGGAACACGCGACGAACAAGAAACGCGGCGTTCGTATCCACGTGGCAACGGCATACTTCGTCCCGAAGCCCTTCACGCCCTTCCAGTGGGAAAAGCAGATCACACCGGAGGAATATGTGCGGCGGCAGCGACTGTTAAAGGACAATATGCCGTCGAAAAGCATTGAATATAACTGGCATGCCGCCGACCTGAGCCGGCTGGAGGCCGTATTGGCACGGGGCGACCGCCGCCTTGGTCCGGTTTTGGAGGAGGCCGTGCGCCGTGGTGCGCGGCTGGATGGCTGGGATGAGTATTTCAGCTATCAGACGTGGCTCGACAGCTTCGCCGCCTGCGGCATCGACCCGGATTTTTACACGACGCGCGGCTATGCGCTCGACGAGCTGCTGCCGTGGGATGTCATCTCCGACGGTGTGTCGGAAGCGTTCCTGAAGAAGGAGCGCGAACGCGCCTACCGCAGCGAAACGACCCCCGACTGCCGCACCAAATGCAGCGGCTGCGGCGCAAGCTGCCTGCTGGAGGGAGGGCGCTGCGATGCGTAGGATGCTTTTTGCCAAAACCGGCACGGCGATTTGGATGTCGCACCTTGACACGATGCGCCTGATGCAGCGGGCATTTCGCCGCGCGGGCGTGCTGCTGCACCATTCGCAGGGCTACACGCCCCACGCCTATGTTTCGATGGTCCTTCCGCTGAGCGTCGGCGTGGAGAGCGCCTGCGAGATCATGGAATATGAGCTGGACGAGGCCTTTGCCATCACGCCGGAGCAGATGAATGCCGTGCTGCCAGAGGGCGTGCGGGTTCTGTCCGTCTATGAAAGCGCCCGAAAGGCTAAGGAGCTGGCGCTGCTGGAGGCGGAGCTGACGCTCTGCTATGACGGCGGCGTTCCCGCCGAGGCGGTGCAGAAAATCACTGCGCTGCTGGCCGGGCCGTCGCTTCTGGTCGAAAAGCGGACGAAGCGCGGCATGGAGGAGGCGGACATCCGTCCGATGCTCCATTGCTTTTCGCTGTTCGGGCGGGAACGGGAGCTGATGCTTCGCTGCACGGTGTCCGCGCAGAATCCGGCGCTCAATCCCATGCTGCTGGTGTCGGCTATCGAACGCTATCTGCCTGACTGCCGCCCGGATTTCGCGCGTTGCCGCCGCGTTGAGGTGTTTGATGCCAACGGGGAGGTGTTCCGCTGATGCCGGACTGCGAAAACTGCGAATACTATGACTATGACGAGATCGAGGATGAGTATTACTGCCTACAGGACCTGGACGAGGACGAATTGTATCACATCGTCACCGTCCGCGAAGGCCGCTGCCCGTTCTTCCGCCCCGTGAGAGAAAACTGAAACGCAGTGTCCCGAAAACCGGGACACTGCGTTTTTCTATTACTGTAATTTTTTCAGTCGTTCAATTTCGCGGCGGAGCTTGTCGGCGGTTTCGCCCTCGGAGAAATTCCATTCCGTGCGGAACAGCTCTAGCTCCTCCTCGTAGGCGTTGATCGCGCCGGGGATGTCGCCGCGAAGCTCGCAGACCTGCGCGATGGAATCATACGCATCGGCAAAGCGCGGTGCCTTCTGCTGGGTCAGCGCCTTGCGGTAGTAGGTGATGGCCTCGTCGTAGCGCTGCCGGTCTGCGGCAAGGTCGCCAAGCGACAGGCTGACGAGCCACTCGTCGGGAAACTCGCGCTCCATCTTCGACAGGCAGTCGGCGGCTTCGGCCTGTTTGCCCTCTGCGTCGAGAATCAGACTGCGGTAGAGCGGGACGCGGTAGGACGCGTCGATCTTTTCCATCCGGCCGAGATAGTCCCACGCTTCGTCCAGCCTGCGATCGTCGATGAGATTGTCCAGCAGCCAAAGATAGCCGCCGCGATAGCCGGGATTCTTATCAATAAAGCTCTTGTAAAAGTCAATCAGCGTATGGTGGTTGCGGGCGCACCAGTCAGGCATCCTGCCGCCCATGGCTTCACAAAGCTCGCTGTGCGCGTCCTTTTCCTCCGGGCTGTGTGCGAGGGCTTTCCTTGCGTGGCCGGCGGCGAGAATGTGGTGCTGCTGCGCCTGATGGTTGTGCAGCTGCGCCAGCAAACAGTAGCAGCGTCCGGCGCGATAGCCCGCGTTGATTTTCGCTGTTAAAAAGCGCTCGGCGCGTTCCAGCTCGGCCTGTGGGAGCATCCGCTCGTCCCAGATCATGTTCTGGATGCGGTCAAGCTCGTTTTCGTCCGTCAGACAGAACAGCTCGTCGATTGTCACGCCGAACAGAATGGCGAGCTTCGGCAGAAGCTGAATGTCCGGCATGGTGATGTCACATTCCCATTTTGAAATTGCCTGCGGCGTGACGGCCAGCTCTGCGGCCAGCGTTTCCTGCGTCATGCCCTTCGCCGTGCGAAGCTGTTTGATTTTCTTTCCGATTTCCATAAATTTCACTCCGTTATTCATGATTACAGCGCTGCTTACGCCAAAAGAATAGCACGGAACGCGGCAAAAGGAAAGCACCCCGTCGGCGGCAAAAATCAACCGGGAGTTGCGCGGCCTTATTTATAAAGAGAAATCGACCTCGTCGTATTCCGAGAAATCGGCGGGCTTCTGCCGGGAGGGAATGCGTTTGAGCGGGTCGTAGCGGAAGCGGCGGCAGGCTCCGTCGCACGGGACGATGCCCTTGCGGTCGCACACGCAGAAATCCTCATTGAACCGCGCCGCGTGGGTACAGTAGGAGCAGGAGCGCTCCATATCTTTTCTGAACAGCATTTCGTTCACCTCAAGGGGATTATAGCGTATTTTTTTGAAGATTACCAGCCTGTTTTTTCCGCAGCGACGGGAAAATGATACAAACCATGCTCACTCCGCCCGCGCAGAGGACGGAAAGTGCCGTCGGGCGGCACAAAACGGCGGCAAAAATCGCAGACAGCAGCCCGTGCAGCAGCTTTTCGGCAAAGTATCCGCGCGGCTTCAATTCGCCCCAGAGCGCCATTGCCTGCAAATGCACGCAGAAGCCGCCCCAGCCCATATAAAACGCGGCGAGAAGAAACGAAGCGGTGTTACCGGATAGCTGCATCACTCCGCTCGTCAGCTCGAAAATGCCGATGAACGGAGCCAATTGGCCGGAAAACGGCGTCAGACGCAGCAATGCCAGAAGAACGGAGCATAAAATCACTGTTGCGCTGATTTGCAGTGCGGCGGCACAGGAGCCGGTGATCGCGTCGGAAAAGGCGCGGGCGGCAGAGATGCTTGCCTGCGGCAGCCGACGGATACGGAACTGCGGCGCGACCGGAACGGCAAAGCACCGGGCGCAGAGCAGCGCAGAGATGACATGGATGCCATAGAGCGTCAGCCCTGCCATAACGTTGTGGAAGATGCCTGCGCCGACCGCTCCGATAAAAAAACCGGGACCGGAATTGTTGCATACGACGAGGCAGCGCTCGGCATCGCGCTTCGTCAGCCGTCCGGTGCGATAAAGGTCACAGACCGCGCCGACCCCGACGGGATATCCGCCGATAAAGCTCAGCGCCAGCGCCGGAATACAGCCTGCGCCAAGACCAAACCAACGCCGCATCCGCGTTTCGGCCCTCTCTCCGAACGAAAAGCTCCAGAGTGAGGCGCAGAAGCGCGTCAAAACAAAAAACGGAAACAGCGCGGGAATCAGCGTTGTGCCGCAGAGCCGCAGACCCTCGATGACGCCTTCGCTCGCCGCCTGCGGAAAGAAAATCAAAAGCGCCAGCCCGTCCAAGAGAAGCAGGATCGCAAACAGATTTCGTTTCACAAAAAATCACCCACCGGAATATATGCGCAAGGACGGCGCTTGTTGCGCATAGAATACAGCGGGTGATAGAATGAAACGCGATCATAAAACGCCGGGCGAGCGGCTAAACCTCCCGGCGGAGGCACTGGCGAACGTGCCGCTGACAGAGCTGCACGGCAAGCAGCTTGCCTGCGTGGAAAACCATTGTGGCATTGTCGAATATACCCCGGAGCTGGTCCGTATCGCCGTCCGGCGCGGTGCGGTGAGCGTCCACGGCAGCGGGCTGACCATTGCGCGGATGACACGGCGTCGCGTGGAGGTACGGGGCATGATTTTTTCGGTGGAGCTGGACTGATGGGCGGACTGCGATTTTTCCGTGGTGAGGCGCGGGTGCGCATCACCGGCGCGTGTCCGCAGGACTGCCTGAACGCGCTGAGCGGCGAGGCCGTGGAATTCTGGGACATCTGCCGCGAGGACACGCTGCATTATTGCGTCAGCCTTCGACCCGCGGCGCTGAGCCGCGCGGAAAAGCTCGGCCTGCGGACGTTCTGCACCGTCGAGTGCCTCTGGCAGCGCGGCCTGAAGCGGACGCTTGTTCAGGCGCTCAAACGGCCGGTTTTACTGCTCGGTCTGGCGGGGGCAATTTTCCTGCTGTTCTTTCTGCAATCCTTCGTCTGGACGGTCGAGGTGGACGGCTGCGAAACGATCCACCCCGAAACCGTCGTCCGCGCCTTGGAGGAGCTGGGCATCCACTGCGGCAGTTGGGCGGGGAACATCGCATATAAAGAAGTCCGCAACGAGCTGCTCAATCTCGTTCCGGAGCTTTCTTGGGCAGCAGTGAACCGGTCGGGCGGGAAGCTGCACGTCCTGGTGACGGAGCGGCAAAGCCCGCCCTCGGCGGAGCCGCCGTATCCTGCGGCCAATCTTATTGCTGTCCGCGACGGAGTTTTGACAGAGGTTTCGGTGCTGGAGGGGATGCGCCTTTGCGCCGTCGGGGATACGGTGCGGGCTGGGCAGCTACTGGTGTCCGGTGTGGAGGACTACGGGCTTTACCTCCGCGGGGTCTGCGCCCAGGGGGAAATATACGGCCAAACCTGGCGGTCGCAGACGCTCGTGACCCCGGCCATGCGACTGGAAAAGCACTATACGGGCCGCGAATGGACACGCGTCAGCCTGATCGTCGGAAGAAAAAGAATAAATTTATGCGGAAACAGTGGAATTTCGGGTGTGACTTGTGATAAAATGGTAGACGTGAAGGAAGCGACCCTGCCCGGCTACACGTTTCCGGTCCGTTTGGAAACGGAAACCTACCGGGAATATGAAACGGTCGCCGTGCCGAAGCAGCGGGCGGCGGCACAAAAGAAGCTGGAAAACGCCTTTGTCCGCATGACGCAGGCCGGGATGCGTGCCGGGCGCATCGAACAGGCGGACTACCGGCTCGAAAGCGGCGGCGCACTGCTGATTTTGCGCTGCACATGTACCTGCAACGAAATGCTGGCACGGCTTTCGCCTATCAACGCAATTTACGAAGGAGAATCCCATGAGTGAACGTATCATCAACGCCGAACGCATCGAGCAGATTATCAACGTGTTCGGCTCGTTCGACGAAAATATCAAACGCATCGAGCAGACCTACGGCGTAAAGATCACCAATCGCGGCACGGAGCTGAAGGTGACCGGCGACGAGGAAGCTGCCGACAAGGGCGCACGCGCCATCGAGGGCCTTTTGACACTGGCTGCTAAGGGCGAAACGATCGACGAGCAGAAGGTCCGCTATCTGATCGACCTCGTTTCCTCCGGAAACGACGATAAGATCAACGAAATGGCCAAGGATGTCGTCTGCATCACCGCAAAGGGCCGCCCGGTCAAGGCAAAGACCCTCGGCCAGCAGCGTTATATGAAGGCGATCCGGAAAAATACCGTTACCATCGGCGTCGGCCCCGCCGGTACGGGCAAGACGTATCTTGCCGTTGCTGCGGCGGTGGCGGCGTTCCGCGAAAAGGCCGTCAACCGGATCATCCTTACGCGTCCGGCGGTCGAGGCAGGGGAGCGGCTGGGCTTCCTCCCCGGCGATCTGCAAAACAAGGTCGATCCATATCTGCGCCCGCTGTATGACGCGCTGTATGACATGCTGGGTGCAGAAACGTACCAGAAATATCTGGAACGTGGGAATATCGAGGTCGCGCCGCTTGCCTATATGCGCGGCCGGACGCTCGACGACAGCTTTATCATCCTCGACGAGGCGCAGAATACGACCCGCGAGCAGATGAAGATGTTCCTGACCCGCCTCGGCTTCGGCTCGAAGATCGTCATCACCGGCGATGTCACGCAGATTGACCTCCCGGCGGATAAGACCAGCGGTCTGAAGGATGCCGTGCGCATCTTGGAGAACATTCCTGATATCGCCATCTGCCGCCTGACGGCAAGCGACGTGGTGCGCCATGCACTGGTGCAGCAGATCATTGCCGCCTATGAAAACGGCGAGAAGAAGCAGCTCCCTGCGCAGAAAAAGGTTTACAGAAGGAAAACAGACAAATGAAGCATCAAATCTACGTCCGATATTCCAATAAGCGCGATAAAAATCCTGCGCTGACCATCCATCTGCACCGCTGCATCACTGCGGCGCTGGCTGAGCAGGGGGTGAACGTTCCCTGCGAGATCAACGTTCTGGTCACAGACGATGCCGGTATTCGCGCTATCAACAGTGCCACGCGCAGCATCGACCGGGAAACAGATGTCCTCTCCTTCCCGATGTTCCAGTTCACGCCGGGGCAGTTCCCGGAGGACGTTTCGGACCTTCTCGACCCGCAGACCGGGCTGCTGCCGCTGGGCGATATGTGTATCTCGCTGGAGCGGGCGAAGGATCAGGCCAAGCGCTTTGGCAATACATTAAAGCGCGAGGTCGGCTATCTTACCATCCATTCCATCCTCCATCTTCTGGGCTACGACCACGTGGACGAGGGCGAAATGAAGAAGCAGATGCGCATCCGCGAGGAGATCATCGCGGCGAGGCTGGGCCTACAGCGATGATCGTCTTTCACAGAGCGACGGCGCAGGATGCCCCGCTGCTTGGTCAGACGCGGCAGCGGGCGTGGGATGCGGCCTACCGCGGGATTTATCCCGACGCACAGATCGACTGCTTCGACTACGCCGCGCACCGTCAAAGGGACGAGCGGCGGATTGCGGAGCAGACGGTATTTCTCATGCTGGACGGCGAAGTGTGCGCGGGGTATTTTTACTACGGCGCGTTCCCGCACGGACGGTATAAGGATTTTACCCTTTGCCTGAATTCGCTGTATATCCTGCCGCCCTATCAGAGAAGGGGCCTCGGCAGACGTGTCTTTGACTGGATGCGCGAGGTCTGTCGAGTACGCGGCGAGGAAAAATTTTTCTGCGGCTGCAATATTCACAATAAAAAAGCACAGGCCTTTTACCGCAAAATGGGCGGTGTGGTCGGCCGCGTGGACGGCGGCCACGAAAATAAGGCCGAGGACCAACTGTATTTTGAATTTTACGTAGGAGAAACGAAATGAGCCAGAAATCTGCGATGATCACCATTGCCGGCCGGCCGAACGTCGGCAAATCGACCCTTATCAACCATCTTGTCGGGGAGAAGATCGCCATCGTATCCCATAAGCCCCAGACGACGCGCAACCGCATCTGCGGCGTGATCACGCGCGGCGATACCCAGCTCGTGTTCATCGATACGCCGGGCTTCCACAAGCCGCGAACCAAGCTGGGCGACTACATGGTCAACGTCGTCAAGGAGTCCGTCGCCGACGTGGATGTCGTACTGCTCATCGTTGAGCCGATCGCTAACATCGGCCCGCAGGAGGAGGCGCTCATCGCGCAGATCAAGGCGATCAAGCTGCCTGCGATTCTCGTCATCAACAAGATCGACACTGTGGAGGATAAGGACAACCTGTTGGCCGTGATAGCGGCGTATTCGGCGGTGCATGACTTCGATGCCGTGATCCCAATTGCGGCAAAGTTCGGCGACGGCGTGCAGACGCTGCTGGCCGAGTGCGAAAAATACGCGGCGGACAGTCCGTTCTTCTTCCCGGAGGACATGACCTCCGACCAGCCGGAGCGGCAGGTGATCGCAGAGATCATCCGTGAAAAGCTCCTGTGGAACCTCGACCGCGAAATCCCGCACGGAACCGCCGTGGAGATCACGAAATTTTCCGAGCGCGACAACGGCGTGATCGACGTGGACGCGACCATCTACTGCGAAAAGGCCAGCCATAAGGGCATCATCATCGGCAAAAACGGCGCGATGCTGAAAAAGATCAGCACCGCCGCCCGCGAGGACTGCGAGCGCTTTATGGGAACGAAGGTCTTTTTGCAGACGTGGGTGAAGGTCAAGGAGAACTGGCGCGACAGCGACTTCCTCATCCGCAACTTCGGCTATCAATAAGCCATTTTTTACAACGAATGTTTTTGCCGTTCCTTCAAAGGCTAAGAGCAGATGAAAACGGAGGACGGAAAAATGGGAAATGAAGCGTTTTGGGAGCTGTTTTTAGACACGGGTGCGCCGGAGGCCTACCTGCTCTACCGGCGCGGCAAGGAGAAAACGGACGGGCGGCAGCTTTGAGCCGTCTGCCGAAAAATTGGAATGTACATCAAAACAAACGGCATTGTCCTGCGGGAAATTGAATATAAGGACAGCGACAAGCTGCTGACAGTACTGACGCAGGAGCTTGGCAAACGGACGTTTCGTGCGCGGGGTGTAAAGAGCAGCCGAAGCCGACTGAAATCCGCCTGCCAGCTTCTGGCCTATTCGGAATTCACGGTGCTGGAAACGCACGACCGCTACGTTATCACCGAGGCGGTCACGCAGGAGATGTTTCCGGAGCTGCGGCAGGATATCGAGCTGCTGTCGCTTGCGTCCTACTTTGTCCAGCTCACGGACGCGGTGGCGCAGGAGGGGGACGAGGCAGCGGAGCTGCTGTCCCTGCTGCTCAACGCGCTGTACGCGCTGGCGAAGCTGAAGCGGCCGCAGACGTTGGTCAAGGCGGTATTCGAGCTGCGGCTGGCGTGCATCTCCGGCTTTTTGCCTGATCTGCGCGGCTGTGCCGTTTGCGGCCGGGAGGACAGTGACCGCTTCAACATCACGCAGGGTGTGCTGCAATGCTCCAATTGTCAGAGCGCCGGGCTGGAGGGCATCCGGATGCCGGTCAGCGCGGGGACGCTGGCGGCGATGCGCTTTATCGCAGCGGGCGATCCGAAGCGGCTGTTTTCCTTCCGTCTGTCCGAGCAGTCGCTCCGTGAGCTGAACAACATTACCGAGAGTTATCTCTCCATGCGGCTCGAACGCGGCTTTTATACGCTTGATCTATACAAATCCTTGTTTCTTTGAGGAATAATAACATGACAGAACTATATGAAAAATCATTGAAAAAGCTGGAGCTGGACGCGGTGCTTTCTCAGCTTTCCGACTGTGCGCAAAGTCCGGCGGGCAAGGAGCGCTGCCTCGCGCTTCAGCCGATGACTGACGCGGACGACATTCGCCTTGCGCTCGGTCAGACGAGCGCCGCCTGTAAGCTGGTGTCGCTCAAGGGGTCACCGTCCTTCGGCGGGCTGACGGAGATCGCGCCGTCGCTGGAGCGGGCCGATCGCGGCGGCTGCCTGAATCCCACGGAGCTGCTGCGCATCGCCGCTGTGCTCAAGTGCATTCGCACGACGAAGGCCTATTATAACGGCGACTATACCCAGACGGTGCTCGACGTATATTTTCAGGAGCTTTCGCCGAACCGCTATCTGGAGGAAAAAATTACAACCTCCATCCTCTCCGAGGACGAGATTGCCGATGCGGCCAGCAGTGAGCTTGCCGATATCCGCCGCCATATGCGCATCCAGAGCGCCAAGGTGAAGGAATCGCTGCAAAAGATCATTTCCTCGCCGTCGTATGCAAAATATCTGCGCGACCCGATTATCACGCTGCGCGGCGACCGCTATGTTGTACCGGTCAAGAGCGAGTACAAGGGCGAAATTCCCGGCCTTGTGCATGACGTTTCGTCCACCGGCAGCACGTTTTTCATCGAGCCGATGTCCGCCGTCAACGCGAACAACGCTCTGCGCGAGCTGCTCATCCGCGAAAAGAAGGAAATTGAACGCATCCTTGCTGAGCTTTCTGCGGAGGCGGCGTCCTTCCGCGAGGGCATTTGCCACAGCTATGAGATGCTGGTCAATCTCGATGTGGTGTTCGCCAAGGCGCGGTATTCGCACAAGCTCGACGCGATGGAGCCGGAGGTGCGGACCGATGCACGCATCGAGCTGGTCCGTGCGCGGCACCCGCTCATCGATAAAAAGACCGTCGTGCCGATCACGGTGCGGCTCGGCTCGGATTTTGACACACTCATCATCACAGGCCCGAACACCGGCGGTAAGACCGTCACGCTCAAAACGCTGGGCCTGCTGACCCTGATGGCCGAGTGCGGCCTGCATATTCCGGCCGATCACGGCAGCGTGATTTCCGTCTTTACGCGCGTGCTTGCCGACATCGGCGACGAGCAGTCGATCGAGCAGTCGCTTTCGACGTTCTCGGCACATATGAAGAATATCGTCGAGATCGTCGGCCAGTGCGACGACGAAACGCTGGTGCTGTTTGACGAGCTGGGTGCGGGTACCGACCCTGCCGAGGGTGCGGCGCTGGCAATGGCGTTGATTGAATTCTGCCGTCAGTGCGGCAGCCGCGTTGCCGCGACGACGCATTACGCTGAGCTGAAGCTCTACGCCATGCGGACGGAGAAGGTCATGAACGCCTCCTGCGAATTCGACGTGGAAACGCTGCGGCCAACCTACCGGCTGCTCATCGGCATTCCCGGCAAGTCCAACGCGTTCGCTATTTCCAAGCGCCTCGGCCTGCCCGATGGGATCGTCGATAAGGCAAAGAGCATGGTCAGCGAGAATGACAAGAACTTTGAGGACGTGCTGAATCAGTTGGAGCAGCAACGTCAGCAGATGGAGCAGGCTAAGCTCGAAGCCGAACGGTTAAAGCTCGAAACCGAGCAGATGAAGTCGAAATCCGAGGCATATTATGACGAGATCAAGCGCGAACGCGAGAAGGCCATGCGGGCAGCCCGTGCCGAGGCACAGGCAATCGTCGATCAGGCGCGGCGCAACGCCAACGAGGTCGCCGAGGAATTAAAGCAGCTCCGCAAGCAGCTTCGCGATACCGCCGACACGCAGGGCATCAATGCCAAGCAGACCGAGCTGCGCCGCAAGCTCAATGAAACCGAGGATGCCATCGCCGGAAAGGAAGCCGCGCCGGAGCGTCCTGCGCCCACAAGAGCCATTCAGGTCGGTGATACGGTGGAGCTGCTGCGCTTCGGAACGCGGGCGTCGGTGCTGGCGATCAACGCTGACGGCAGCTATCAGCTCCAGGCGGGCATCATGAAGGTCACGGCTAGGCCCGAGGAGGTCTATCTCATTGAGGACGCGCAGCAGCAGACGAAAAAGATCGTCGAACGCGCTGCCCGCGAATTCCGCAACCGCCCCGCGCCGACGGAGCTGGACCTGCGCGGCATGACAGTCGGGGAGGCCATCGCGGTGCTGTCGAATTTCCTCGACGGCGCGATGCTGGCCAATCTCTCTCAGGTGCGCATCATCCACGGCAAAGGCTCCGGCGTGCTGCGCAAGGCCGTGCAGGACGAGCTGAAGCACAACCGGGCCGTCAAGCGCTACCGCCTCGGTGTCTACGGCGAAGGCGAGGATGGAGTTACCATCGCGGAACTTGCATAAAAAATTCTGAAATTTGTTGACAAACTTCATTTTTTTGCTTATATTATCAAGTAGTATTTTGCAATGGCGAATGCGAAGCTGAAGGAGTGAAAATCGTGTACACAGAAAAAACCGTCGTAACGTGCGAATCGGGACTGCATAACAAGCAGGCAACATATTTCATTCAAAAGGCGAACGAATTCCGTTCCAGCATCTGGGTCGAGGCCGATGACCGCAGAATGAACGGAAAGAGTCTGCTGGGTGTGCTTTCCATGGGAATCACGACCGGCACGGAAATCAGCATTATTGCGGAAGGCCCCGACGAGGAAGCGGCGGTCAAGACGCTCAGTGCGATGCTCGTGAAGGACGTATATTGATCGAAACGTTCTACCTCTGTCCCAAACGCCCGCGTTTGGGACAGCTTTTTCTACGGGGAAGAGTATGACGCGCGAGGAATTGAAATTTGCGGCCCTGTCGCTGCCTTATGAGCCGGGTGTCTACCTGATGAAGGACGCCGCCGATACGGTGATCTACGTCGGCAAGGCAAAAAAACTGAAAAATCGCGTTTCGCAGTATTTTCAGGATACCGCGTCGCATAATACCAAAACAAGGCGTATGGTGTCGCAGGTCGATCATTTTGAAACAATCACGGCGGCAACGGAGTTCGAGGCGCTGGTGCTGGAATGCTCCCTCATCAAGCACTATATGCCCAAGTATAATATCCTCCTGAAGGACGACAAGGGCTATCCGTATCTGCGCATCGACCTGCGGGAGGCGTATCCGGAATTCACGCTGGCCAACCGTACGCTGAACGACGGGGCGCAGTATTTCGGCCCCTACGGCGGGCGAGGACGGACGCAGCAGGTCATTCAGACCATCACGGCGGCGCTTCGTCTGCCGCGCTGCGGAAAGAAATTCCCGCGCGACATCGGAAAAGAGCGGCCCTGCCTGAACTTTCAGATGAACCTCTGTGACGGCTGGTGCCGCCCGGTAAAGACGCAGGCGGAATATCACTGCCTGATCGAGCAGGGTGTGGCAGTGCTGCAGGGAAGGCACAAGGAGCTGTCCCGTTCGCTGCGTGAACAGATGGAAGCGGCGGCGGAAAGGCTGGAGTTTGAACACGCCGCGCAGCTGCGCGACCGCCTCAGCGCGATCGAGCTGCTGTCGCAGCGCCAGCTCGTCACTGCCGCGACCATGGCCGACACGGATGTCATCGGCTGGTACTCGACGGAGGCCAAGTCCTGCTTTGCCGTGCTGCACTTTGTGCGCGGCAATCTGATGGACAAGGAGTATGAGCTGCTGAACCTTCCGGAGGATGAAAACGAGGCCATTTCCTCACTTTTGAAGCAATACTATCTGCGCCGGGGCGCTGCGCCGAAGCGAATTTTGCTCCCGTGCGGCATGGACGACGCGGAGCTTTTTGCACAGCTCCTGCTGGAAAAGCTGGGACGGCAGGTGCAGATTTTCACACCGCAGCGCGGCAATGGACGCAAGCTCATAGCTCTGGCGAATAAAAACGCCCGCGAGGAGGCCGAACGCGCTACTTCTGCCGCCGAACGCATTAACGGAACGCTGACGCTCCTCGGCTCCATGCTGGCCCTGCCGGAACCGCCGCACCGGTTGGAGGCGTATGACATTTCCAACATTGCAGGAACGGACATTGTGGCCTCAATGGTCGTTTTTACGGATGGGAAGCCGAAAAAGAGCGATTATAAGCGCTTTAAACTCGAAAATATGGACGATCAGGACGACTATGCTTCCATGCGGCAGGTTTTGACCCGGCGCTTCCGGCATTATCTGGACGGCGACAAGGGCTTTGCCGAGCGGCCGGATGCGCTGCTCATCGACGGCGGCGTGGTCCACGCGCAGACCGTTGCCGAAGCACTGCGGGAGCTGGGTGTTTCGCTGCCCATCTTTGGCATGGTCAAGGACGACCGCCACCGTACCCGCGCGCTCGTCACGCCCGACGGCGCGGAAATCGGCATTCAGACCGTCCCCGCGGTCTTTGCCCTCATCGGCAGGATTCAGGAGGAAACCCACCGCTTTGCCATCACGTACCACCGCACCCTGCGCAGCAAGCGCGTCAAGGGGTCGCAGCTCGACGAAATTCCGGGCATCGGCGAAAAACGGCGGCTGGCGCTGCTCAAGCGCTTCGGCTCACTGACCGCCATCCGGGAGGCGAGCGTGGAGCAGCTTTCGACCCTGCTGCCCGCTCCGACGGCCAAGGCGGTCTACGACCATTTTCACCCACAGGAGTAAAGTATGCGAGTAATTACCGGAACCGCACGCGGAACGAATCTCAAGGCGCCGGACGGTCTGTTGACCCGCCCGACAGCCGACCGCGTGAAGCAGGCGTTATTTAATATTATTCAATATGAAATTGCAGGCGACGTTCTCGATCTGTTTGCCGGCTCCGGCCAGCTCGGCATCGAGGCGCTGAGCCGGGGCGCGAATCGGGCCGTTTTTGTGGACGAACGCGCCGACGCACTGGCAATCGTCCGCGAAAATCTGCGCCGGACCCATCTTGCCGAAAAGGCCGAGGTGGTTCGCGCCGACTACCTCAGCTACCTTGCCGGATGCAGAAAACGCTTTCGCCTGATCTTTTTAGACCCGCCTTATGCAGAAAAATATCTGGAAAATGCAATAAAACGCATCTCCGAAATTGACATTTTGGCGGAAGGTGGTATAATTGTTTCAGAACGCCCGGCGGAAAAGCAATTTGACGGTGTTTTTCCGGGTCTTGTGCGCTCGAAGGACTATATCTACGGCAAGACGGCCGTCGCCCTCTTTCGCCGCGAAAAGGACATGGAATGAAAATTGCCGTTTATCCGGGCAGCTTTGACCCGGTCACCAAGGGACACCTGAATATCATCGAACGCGCCGCGCGCCTATTTGACCGCGTGATCGTGTGCGTGATGGTCAACTGTGAAAAAAGTCCGCTCTTTACGCTGGCCGAGCGGGAGGATCAGCTTCGCCGCGTGACCGCGCACCTTCCAAACGTCAGCGTGGACAGTCACGACGGACTGCTGGCCGAGTATGCCAAAACACACGGCTGCTGCACGATCATCAAGGGCTTGCGCGCCGGTTCGGATTTTGAAAAAGAATTTCAGATGGCAATGATTAACCGCAAACTCAACCCTGACCTTGACTCATTGTTTCTGACAGCGGAGCATCAGTTTATGTACCTCAGCTCCAGCGCCGTCAAGGAGATGGGCCATTATGGCGCGGATCTGAGCGATTTTCTCCCGCATGAGATCATGGGAGAATTTTATGACCGAATTAGAAATACAGTAAAATAACAGGAGGCACTACTATGAACGAACATGGCATTGAGGAACTGATCGGCACCTTATATGCACTGATCCAGGATGCGAAGAACGTTCCCTTCAGCGGCGACAAGTGCGCCGTGGAGCGTGAGCGGGCACTCGATCTGCTGGACGAAATTTCCAATAAGCTCCCCAGCGAGCTGAAGCAGGCAAAAACCATCGTTGAATCCCGTAATGAGCTGGTCACCAGCGCCAAGCGCGAGGCCGAGGGCATCCTGAAGTCCGCGCAGACGCAGGCCCGTCAGCTCGTTTCCAATGAGGCCGTCTATCAGGAGGCCCGCTCGCAGGCCAACGAGATGGTCCGCGCCGCGCAGGAGAAGATCAAGGAGCTGAAGCAGGTCACGTTCGACTATATGGACGATTCCATCCGTCAGACCGAGGAGGCCATTGCCGAGGCCCTGTCGCAGGTGCGTGATTCCCGCGCAAAGTTCCGTGCCGTTGCTGCGCCGCAGACCCGTCCGGCCACTCCCGCGCAGACCGAGTCCCCGATCATTGAAGATATTTAATGAAAATAACAAACAGGTCAGTTCGTTCGGAATTGACCTGTTTTTTCACCGGAGGTTACTATGAATTATTTGGAACGTTATGAGGCCTGGTGCGCCAGCCCCATGCTGACGGCAGGGGAAAAGGCAATGCTGGACACGATGCGCGGCGACGACGAGCAGCTTAAGGGCTGCTTCGGTGCGGAGCTTGCCTTCGGCACCGCAGGTATTCGCGGCATTATGGACCTTGGCACAAACCGGTTGAACGACTATACCGTCCGCCGCACGGCGCAGGGCCTTGCCGCGTGGCTCGTTGGGACCGACCTGCCGAAAAAGTGCGCCATCGGCTACGATTCCCGCCATAATTCACGGCACTATACCGAAATTTGCGCCGCCGCGCTTGCCGAACGCGGCGTTCATGTCTATGTCTATCATGAGCTGGCCCCAACGCCGATGCTCTCGTTTGCTGTTCGGCAGCTCGGCTGTGGCTGCGGAATCGTCGTTTCCGCCAGTCATAACGCAGGCGCGTACAATGGCATAAAATGCTACGGCCCCGACGGCTGCCAGATGACGGATGCTCCGGCGGCCATCGTCTACGACGAGATTGAACGGATCCCGTATTTTGTCCCCGCGAAGGAGAGTTTTGACTATTACATGGCAAACCGCGATGTGGAATTCATCCATCCGTCGCTCTGGGAGAAGTACTATGAAACCGTCCTGAACGAGCGCCTCGCGACCATGCCGTCGGACAATTTGAATCTGCTTTACACACCGCTGTGCGGCACGGGCAACAAGCCGGTGCGCACGGTGCTTGGCCGCATTGGTGTTAACGTCGATGTCGTCAAGGCACAGGAACAGCCGGACGGCGATTTTAAGACCTGCGAGTACCCGAATCCGGAAACGGATGCCGCGCTGAGCGAGAGCTACAAGATCGCACGGCAGACGCATCCCGATCTCATCCTCGGCACCGACCCGGACTGCGATCGCGTGGCCGTCGCCGTGCCGGACGGGGACGGCTTCCGCAAGCTGACGGGCAACGAGCTTGGCTGCCTGCTGCTGGATTATATTCTCGGCGAGCTGACAGCGCAGGGCCGCCTGCCCGCCGACCCCGTCGCGGTCAAAAGCATCGTTTCCACCCCGATGGCTGATAAAGTCGCGGCGAAGTACGGCGTAAAAATGCGCAGCGTCCTGACCGGCTTTAAGTACATCGGCGGCGAAATTCTTGCGCTCGAAGAAAAGGGTGAGGAAAACCGCTTTGTGTTCGGCTTTGAGGAAAGCTGCGGCTATCTCAAAGGAACGTATGCCCGCGATAAGGATGCGGTCGTCGCCTCCATGCTGACTTGCGACCTCGCGGCGAAGCTCAAGCGCGAGGGGATGAACCTTGCCCAGAAGATGGACGCGCTCTATGCCGAGCTGGGCTGGCATGAGGCGCGGGTCATCAGCATCGAGCTGAAGGGGCCGAATGCAATGGAGCTTTCGGCGCAGTTTATGGCGAATTTCCGCGCCCACACGCCGGCGGCGCTCTGCGGCATCCCTGTGACCGCGCTGACTGACTATGCTGCGCGGGTGACGAAGGACTGCCGGACCGGCGTGCAAACGCCTGTCACGCTGCCGAAGTCCAACGTCGTTTCGCTGACGCTCGGCGAGCAGGGGAGCGTGATCGTCCGCCCGTCCGGCACGGAGCCGAAGGTCAAGCTCTATCTCACCGCCGTGAATAACGACCGCGCTGCGGCGCAGAAGCTGCTCGACGGCTTGGCGCAGGAGCTGGCCGCCTTCGCCCCACAGCAGTAAAAAACTCGGACTTGACAAACCCCAAAATATCCGGTATCATGAGCTTAATATTGAAAACGCGCGGAAAAAGAGGAGTAGGCAAGCCTCGAATGCAGAGAAGGGACGGTCGGTGAAAGTCCCGGCAGAGCTTACCGAAGGTCGCTTTGGAGCGGGCGGGCCGAACGGTTTTCCCTTAGGTCCGCACGGGCAACTCCCGTTACAGAGTCAGAGCGGGGAAGAACCGCTCGTTAAGTGTCCGCAGCCTTGCGGAAATTCAGGTGGTACCGCGGAAAGTTTTTTCGCCCTGAGCCGTTTTACGGCTTGGGGCGATTTTTTTCAGAAGGAGAAAATCTTATGGCAAGAGAATTACCGAAAACCTACGACCCGAAGGAGGTAGAGGCAAAGCTCTACCAGTTCTGGATGGACGGCGGCTATTTCCATGCCGAGCCGGACGAGAGCAAAAAGCCCTTTACGATCGTTATGCCGCCCCCCAACGTCACCGGTCAGCTCCATATCGGTCACGCGATGGACGATACGGCGCAGGATACGCTCATTCGCTTCAAGCGGATGCAGGGCTATAACGCGCTGTACCTGCCCGGCGTGGACCATGCCGGCATCGCGACGCAGATTAAGGTTGAGGAGGTCCTGCGCGGCGAGGGCAAGACCCGCTACGATCTCGGCCGCGAAAAGTTCCTCGAGCGCGTCTGGGACTGGAAGCGCCAGTACGGCGATCGCATCGTGACTCAGCAGAAGAAGCTCGGCATCTCCTGTGACTGGCAGCGCTCCCGCTTCACGATGGACGAGGGCTGCTCCAAGGCGGTTCGCGAGGTGTTCGTGAATCTTTACGAGCAGGGTCTGATCTATAAGGGCAGCCGCATCATCAACTGGTGTCCGCACTGCGTGACGGCGCTGTCCGATGCAGAGGTCGAATACGTCGATAAGCCCGGCCACCTGTGGCATATCCGCTACCCTCTGGCCGACGGCAGCGGCGAGGTCATTGTTGCGACGACCCGGCCGGAAACCATGCTTGGCGACAGCGGTGTCTGTGTCAACCCGAACGACGAGCGCTATAAGGCCATTGTCGGCAAGACCGTGATTCTCCCGCTCATGAACAAGGAAATTCCGGTCGTGGCCGACGACTACGCCGAGATGGATTTCGGTACCGGCTGCGTTAAAATGACCCCGGCGCACGACCCCAACGATTTCGAGGTCGGTCTGCGGCATCATCTGGAGGTCATCCGCGTTCTCGACGATCACGGCGTGGTCAACGAGCTGGGCGGCAAATATCAGGGACTCGACCGCTATGAGGCCAGAAAGCAGATCGTCGCAGACTTGGAGGCCGGCGGCTACCTTGTCAAGGTCGAGCCGTACAGCCATAATGTCGGCACGTGCTACCGCTGCCACCGCGATGTGGAGCCGATTATCTCCGCACAGTGGTTTGTGAAGATGCAGCCGCTGGCCGAGGAGGCGCTGCGCGTTGTCAACGAGGGCGAAACGAAGTTCGTGCCCGAACGCTTTACGAAAATCTACACCAACTGGATGGAGAACGTCCGCGACTGGTGTATCTCCCGTCAGCTCTGGTGGGGTCATCAGATCCCGGCGTGGTACTGCGCCGACTGCGGCCATATGACCGTGTCCCGCGAGGATGCGGCCTGCTGCGAAAGGTGCGGCAGCAAGAACATCGCCCGCGACGAGGACGTGCTGGATACGTGGTTCTCCTCCGCGCTCTGGCCGTTTGAAACCCTCGGCTGGCCGGATACGCAGGCGCCCGATTTCAAGTACTTCTACCCGACGGACGTGCTGGTCACGGGCTATGACATCATCTTCTTCTGGGTCGCGCGCATGATCTTCTCCGGCTGCAAGCAGACGGGAAAAGCGCCGTTCCACACCGTCCTCATCCACGGCCTCGTCCGCGATGACAAGGGCAGAAAGATGTCCAAGTCCCTCGGCAACGGCATCGACCCGCTGGAAATGATCGATCGCTTCGGCGCGGATGCGCTGCGCATGAATATGCTCACTGCGAACTCGCCCGGCAACGATATGCGCTTCTATATCGAGCGCTGCGAGGCAATGCGCAACTTTGCCAACAAGCTCTGGAACGCCAGCCGCTATGTCATGATGAACCTCAGCATCGACAAAAACGAGCTGCCCGCACTCGACGAGCTGGAAACGGCGGATAAGTGGATCCTCTCCAAGCTCAACACGCTCATTGCCGAGGCGACGGAGAACCTCGACAAGTATGAGCTGGGCATTGCCGTTCAGAAAATTTACGATTTCATCTGGGACAGCTACTGCGACTGGTATATCGAGCTGACCAAGGCCCGCCTGTACGGCGAGGACGAGAAGAGCAAGCGCGTTGCCCAGCAGGTGCTGCTGTATGTGCTCGATCAGATTCTGCGGCTGATGCACCCGTTCATGCCGTTTATTACAGAGGAGATCTGGCAGGCCATTCCGCACGACGGCGAAGCGCTGATCGTCGCAAAGTGGCCGGAGTATTCCGAGGCGCTGAGCTTTAAGGCCGAGGAAACGGCGATGGAGAGTATCATGGCCGCCATCCGCGCCATCCGCAACCGCCGCTCTGAGATGA
>CABSFY010000024.1 GCA_902477055.1 uncultured Eubacteriales bacterium | reverse complement strand
TCGCTGTCCCCGTACACGCTCGAAGAAGTTGTCGCCAGAAATTATCTGATCGGCGAACGCCCGGATGCCATCCTGAACATCATCGACGGCACGAACCTTGAACGTAACCTGTACCTGACCACCCAGCTCACCGAGCTTGGCATCCCGGTCGTTATCGCCATCAACATGATGGATATCGTCAAGAAGAACGGCGATAAGATCAACACCGAGGAGCTGTCCCGTCAGTTGGGCTGCAAGATCGTTGAGATCTCCGCCCTGAAGGGCACGGGCATCATGGAGGCCGCCGAGGCTGCCATCGATGCGGCACACAACGCAAAGACCGTCCCGCAGCACACCTTCTCCGGCTGTGTTGAGCACGCGATTGCGCACATCGAGGAAGCTGCCGTCCACGGCCTGCCCGAAGAGCAGCAGCGCTGGTACGCCATCAAGATCTTCGAACGCGACGACAAGGTGCTGGAAAAGCTGAAGATCGACCCGACGACCCTTGCACATATTGAAACCGATATCAAGGCCGCCGAAAAGGAAATGGACGATGATGCCGAATCCATCATCACCAACGAGCGTTACCTTTACATCTCCTCCATCCTCAATGCCTGCTACAAGAAGAAGGCCGCCGGTAAGCTGACGACCTCCGATAAGATCGACCGCGTGGTCACCAACCGTTGGCTGGGCCTGCCGATCTTCGCGGTCATCATGTTCCTGGTGTACTATCTCTCGATGGTCACGGTCGGCACCGCCGCAACGGACTGGATGAACGACGGCGTGTTCGGCGATGGCTGGCACCTGCTGGGCATCGGCTCGAGCGCCTATGGCGAAGCCGCTGACGACTACACCGCAGCCGTGCAGGCTGTGACCGCCTTTACCGGCGTTGACCTCGAAGCCGAGGATTTCGACGCGGACGCTGCGCTGGCAGAGCTCAAGGCGTTCCAGACGGATGCCGAAACTGCGACCTGCGAGGTCGAGGATGAGGAAACGCTGGCAACCAGCGAACTCACCGTTTACTACTCCGCCATTCCCGAAGGTGCAGACGAAGAAAGCACCTGCGCAATGACCTATCTCGACGCTGTCAGCTACTTCACCGACAAAGGCTTTGACGAGCCGGATCCCGCCGACTACGGCGTTTGGGTCCCCGGTATCCCCGTCCTCGTCGGCGATGGCCTCGAAGCGGCTAACGCTCCCGAATGGCTCAGCGGACTGATCAACGACGGTATCGTCGCCGGTGTCGGTGCGGTGCTCGGCTTCGTGCCGCAGATGCTCGTGCTGTTCCTCCTGCTGGCTTTCCTCGAAGCGTGCGGCTACATGGCCCGTATCGCCTTCGTCCTGGACCGTGTCTTCCGCAAGTTCGGTCTTTCCGGCAAGTCCTTCATCCCGATGCTCATCGGCTCCGGCTGCGGCATCCCGGGCATCATGGCCTCCAGAACGATCGAAAACGAGCGTGACCGCCGCATGACGATCATGACCACCACCTTCATCCCCTGCGGCGCAAAGGTTCCGTTCATCGCCATGATCGCCGGCGCAATCTTCGGCGGCTCCGCATGGGTCGCGACCTCTGCTTACTTCATCGGCATGGCCGCCATCATCGTTTCCGGCATCATGCTGAAAAAGACCAAGATGTTCTCCGGCGACCCGGCTCCGTTTGTTATGGAGCTGCCGGCCTACCACATGCCCACCGTCGGCAACGTCCTGCGGTCCATGTGGGAGCGCGGCTGGTCCTTCATCAAGAAGGCCGGTACGATCATCCTGCTGTCCACCATCGTGGTTTGGTTCACCTCGTACTTCGGCGTTGTTGACGGCGGTCTGCGGATGCTGAGCGAGGACGAGCTTGATCTGTCCCTGCTGGCGCAGGCCGGCAGAGCCATTGCATGGATCTTCAAGCCCCTCGGCTTCGGCGAGTGGGAGGCGACTGTCGCTTCCATCACCGGCCTCGTCGCGAAGGAAAACATCGTCGGCACCATGGGCATCCTCTACGGCGCTGCCGGCAATGTGTACCACACCCTTGCGTCCGTCTTCAACGGTGTCACCGGTTATTCCTTCCTGATCTTCAACCTGCTGTGCGCTCCGTGCTTCGCTGCCATCGGTGCGATCAAGCGCGAGATGAACAGCGCAAAGTGGACCTGGTTCGCCATTGCCTATCAGTGCGGCTTTGCCTACTGCATCGCCCTCATGGTCAACCAGTTCGGCAAGCTCTTCATGGGTGAGCCGAGTGTCATCGGTCTGATCGCTGCAGTCATCGTTCTCGGCGTCATGATCTATATGCTGGTCCGTCCGTACAAGGAAGCCACCAAGCTGACCACCAAGGTCAAGGGCTAATCCGTAGCTTCTCATCACGTGGAAAGGAGTCTGTGTTATGCTGACGTGGATTGTTGATCATATTGCGACCATTATAATATGCATTGTGCTTGTCCTCATCGTTACGGCAATCATCGTATCGTTGATCCGGAACAAGAAAAAGGGCAAGTCCTCCTGTGGCTGCAACTGCGCCCACTGCGCAATGTCCGGCTCCTGCCACAAGAAGTGATGGTCCGGGGGAGATGCGCAGTGCGCATCTCCCCCACATTTTTACCCATAAATCCCATATCACACGACAGGAGGTGCCGCATGACCGAAACGTCAACACTGACAGGCGCGAACATCCGCTATCTTCTGACGATGCGCGCGCTGGATAAGGAAAATCGGGGCATTCGCTGTGTGAGCATCGCCGCAGCGCTCGGAAAATCAAAGCCGAGCGTCCATAATATGATGAACACGCTGGCTGCCTGCGGCTTTGTAAAAAAAGAGGCCTATGGGCTGGCCACGCTGACGGCCGAGGGGCAGAAAACGGCGCATCGCTATTCCCACTACTACGATGCGGCCTGCCGGCTGCTGCGGCCGGCGTTTTCCGACGAGGATTTGCAGACGGCGGCCTACGCCTTGATTGCGGCGCTGCCGGAGCACGCACTGGAATCGCTCTGCCCCGGCTGATAGAAGGGGAGAATCCAAATATGCCAATTGTAAAGCTGGAAAATGTCAGCCGCGTCTATACCAGTGGCGACCATGAGCTGAAAGCCCTCGACGGCGTGAATCTGGAGCTGGAGGAAGGAAAGTTTGTCGTCATCCTCGGCCCCAGCGGCGCGGGCAAAAGTACGCTTTTGAATCTGCTCGGCGGACTGGACAGCCCGACGAACGGGAAAATCTACGTGGACGGCAAGGACATTTCCCGCCTGCCCAACGACGCGCTGGCGGAATACCGCGCCTCGACGGTCGGCTTTGTCTTTCAGTTCTATAACCTCGTGCCGACGCTGACGGTGCATGAAAACGTCACGCTCGTCAAGGAGATCGCGCCGAACGCCTTCTCCGCGACGAAGATGCTCGAAGAGGTCGGCCTGAGCGACCATCTGAAAAATTTCCCCGCCGAGCTTTCCGGCGGCGAGCAGCAGCGCGTTTCCATTGCCCGTGCGCTGGCGAAAAACCCGAAGATCCTGCTCTGCGACGAGCCGACCGGTGCGCTGGACTCCGAAACCGGCGTGATGGTCCTCAAGCTCCTGCTGCGCATGGCGCGGGAGTACAAGAAAACGATCGTCATCGTTACGCACAACCAGAACATCGCGAAGATGGCCGATACGGTCGTCCGCGTCAAGAACGGCAAGATCCTCTCCCGCGAGGAGCAGGCCAACCCCGCCTCTGCCGACGAGATCGACTGGTAAGGAGGGAGGACCATGCTTTTCAAAAAGCTCTGGCGCACTATGCGGCTGTATAAGGCGCAGTTCCTCTCCATGATCATCATGATTGCCATTGGCGTGGGCATTTTTGTCGGCTTCAACATGGAATGGGTCAGTATTCGCGATAATACGACCGATTTCTTTGAGGCGACCGGCTTTGCCGACTATCGACTCGTTTCAGAAACGGGCTTTTCCGCCGAGGCGATGGAAAAGGTCGCTGCGCTCGACGGCGTGGATGCGGCGGCGCGTTTTCTCTCCGTGACGGCGGATGTCACCGGTCGCGGCGGCGACAGCGTTGCGCTGGCGGTAACGACGAATTCCGATGTTTCCGGCTTCTACTTGATGGAGGGCGAGGCATATGACGCTGAAAGCACGGATGGCATCTGGCTTTCCGATCAGTATGCCAAAGCAAATGACATCGCCCTCGGCGACGCGCTCACGCTGAACTATAAAAGCCTCTCCATCGAGGGCAAGGTGCGCGGCCTCATCAAGGCCGGTGAATTCATGATCTGCGTCCGCGACGAAACGCAGCTCATGCCCGACTTCTCCACGCACGGCTATGCCTATATTTCCCCGGCAATGTATGAAAAAGCGGTCGGCATGGCGTTCTATCCGCAGATCAATGTCATCTCCTCGCTGGATAAGAAGGAATTCATCGACCGCGTGGATGCCGCGCTGGAATCGGCCCCGCTGGTGCTGACCAAGGACGAAACGTCCGCCTACGCCGGTGCGACCAGCGAAACGGAGGAGGGGCAGACGATGGGGTCCGTCATGCCGGTCCTCTTCCTGCTCATCGCGATTTTGACGATGGTCACGACGATGCACCGCATCGCCGCGAAGGAAAAGACGCAGATCGGCACGCTCAAGGCCCTCGGCTTCCGCGATAAACGCATCCTGCGCCACTACACCTCGTATGCGCTGCTGATTGGTCTGCTCGGCTCCGCGATCGGCATCGCGCTGGGCTACGGCGTGGCGTGGATGATTATGAACCCGGACGGCATGATGGGAACCTATATGGACCTGCCGGAATGGAAGCTGCGTTTCCCGTGGTTCTGCGGTGTCTGCATCGCCGTGATGCTGGTGCTGCTGACGCTCATCGGCTATCTTTCCGTCAAGAAAATGCTCACCGGCACGGCTGCCGAAGCCCTTCAGCCCTACACGCCGAAGAAAATGAAGCCGCTGCTCATCGAGCGGACGAAGCTGTTCCACAAGCTGTCCTTCGGTACGCGTTGGAACCTACGCGATTGTATGCGCCACAAATCCCGCACGGCCATGAGCCTGATCGGCATCGTCGGCTGTACGCTGCTGGTGGTCGGTTCGCTCGGTATGCGCGATACGATGATGGCGTTCCTTGACCTGTATTACGACGGCGCGACGAACTACGCCTCGCGCATCTATCTGGCCGAGGACGCGACGAACGAGCAGCGCGACGAAATTGTCGAAAAATACAACGGTGACCGCAGCGCCTCCGTCAGCGTGCAGTTGGAGGAAAAGGCGGTATCGCTGGATATTTACGACATTCAAAACGATTACGTACGCTTCCCGGCGCTCGACGACGGCTATATCACGCTCGGCGGCGACGGCGCGTATCTTTGCAAACGACTCTCTGAGGAATTCGACCTGCAAACCGGCGATACTTTCACCGTGCAGCGTTACGGAACCGATGAGAGCTACACCCTCCGCGTTGCGGGCGTTATCCGCAGCGTTTCGGAAAGCATTGTGGTTTCTCGGGACTACACAGAGACCCTCGGCATCCCATTCGTCACGGATTCCGTCTATACTCAGACACAAAAGGACGGCATCGCGGCGGACAGCGCCATCAAGAGCGTCCAGTCCAAGCAGATGATCATGGACTCCTTCGATTCTTTCTTAGAGATCATGAACATGATGCTGGTGCTGCTGGTCGTTGCGGCGCTGGTGCTGGGCATCGTGGTCCTGTATAACCTTGGCGTGATGAGCTATACCGAGCGGTATCGCGAGATGGCGACGCTGAAGGTCGTCGGCTTCCGCGACCGGAGAATCGGACAGTTGCTCATCGGCCAAAATCTCTGGCTCAGCCTGATCGGTATTCTGATCGGCATTCCCTGCGGCATCGGCGTGTTGGATTACCTCCTCAACGCGCTGGCCGGGGAGTATGAAATGAAGATGGCGATCAGCCTTGTCAGCATTGCCTTCAGTGTGCTGCTGACGGTCGGAATGTCGCTGCTGGTCAGTCTGATGGTTTCGCGGAAAAACCGCAAAATCGACATGGTCGAGGCCCTCAAGGGCGTCGAATAAGACGAAAGGTCGTGTTAGTGTGAAGAAAATCACGTTGAAGATCGACGGCATGGCTTGCGGAATGTGCGAGGCGCATATGAACGACTGTATCCGCGCGAATTTCGCCGTCAAAAAGGTCGCCTCGTCCTTCAAAAAGGGCGAAACCGTGATCCTCGCCGAGCAGGTGCCGGACGAGGAGGCCCTCCGCAAGGCCATCACGGCCACCGGCTACGCGCTGGTGAGCGTCACGACCGAGGAGGCCGAGGAACGCCACGGCTTCCACCTGTTCGGGAAAAAGTAATCCCGCCAAAAAGCGCCCGTGCCACCTTCCCGGCACGGGCGCGATTTCTTTCTGCTCGAGGATGGAAATCGAAGCGAAAAGCCGCTGTCAGAGGCGGTCAAAAAGTGTGCATTTTGACCGCCCTTTGACAGCAGCTTTACTGGTATCTATTTTATACGTTATTTGCAGGAAATGCAACCCTTTTTAACAATTTCCCTCGACTTTTTGCCGCAATCAAAAAGTACACGTTTTGACAGTTTTTTGATTCTTGCTCGTTGTGGACACGAAAGCTGTTTCGATGCTTCGGAAAAGCGTCCGTCCTGTCATTGCGAGGAGCGAAGCGACGCGGCAATCCGTACCCCGTCCTTTTTGGGGCTGCGTACAGAGATTGCCACGGCTTGTGCTGCAAACCTCACAATGACAGACTCGGAGGTTGATTCAATTGAACGGAATACTTGCCGTGTTTACATACATCATCATCATATTCTAAAAGGAGGACGTAAAACCAAATGAAAACCAACAAATCGACAAAACGGGCGTTGCTGCTGAGCGTGTGTTCCATCGTGCTTTGCTTCGTAATGCTCATCGGGACTACCTTCGCGTGGTTCACGGACACGGCCTCGACGGCTGTGAACACCATTCAATCCGGCACGCTGGACATCGACATCGTGGACAAGGAGGGCACAAACTCGCTTGACGGCAAGACGCTCTACTTCCGCAATGCCAACAACGGAACCGACATTCTCTGGGAGCCGGGCGCAACGTTCCATCTTGACCAGTTCCAGCTCGTCAACAAGGGCAATTTGGCCCTCAAGTACAAGCTCACCGTCAACGGCGTTGAGGGCGACACCGAGCTGCTCGATGCCATCGACTTTACCGTGAAGATCGGCGAAGCCGAGGCAACGAAGCTCGAAGGCTGGGAAGGCGTTCTGATTCCGAAGGGAGCCACTCCGATCGATGCCGAAAAGGAAGCCGTTGGAACGACTGGCCTCATCACCATCTCCGGCCACATGAAGGAAACCGCAGGCAACGAATATCAGGGCAAGACCCTCACCGGCCTTGGCATCAAGGTCGTCGCGACGCAATATACCTACGAATACGACAGCGAACGCAACACCTACGACGCAGATGCTGCTGCGAGCGAATTGAAGCAGGGCGTTGTCGTCGGCGGTATCGCGGGTGTCGCAGAATCCTATGACACCCTGCAGGACGCGTATGAAGCCGTCAAGGCAATGCTGCTCGAAAACAGCGGCCTCGCGGAACAGCCGCTGAGTGAGGCTGACTTCAACGCCTTCTTTACCGATGGCGGCAAGATAACTTGGACGATCTACGGCAATCAGGTCGTCACCGAAAGCCGGATGTTCTCCTTTGGCCGTGCAGCAAACCGCTTCGGCGCAGGCAGACACATCACGGAAATCGATATTGTCGCAGGTAACAGTACCGCCGCGCTGGACCTGAGCGCAGTGAACGGCTCCTTCGCGCTGCCATATAACTGGTGGAATGTTGAGGATAGCTGCAACACGGCGTTCAAGTGCAAGGGTATCACCTTTAACGGCATTACCGATATGCCCTCCGCGACCTATCAGTGTACCCTTTACCCGACGGTATACGAATTCGACGGCTGCACGTTCAACGGCAAGCTCTACAGCTATCAGAACTTCGATGTCGAAATGACGATCAAGAACTGCACCTTCAACGCCCCCGCAAATGTGCAGTATGCCTTTATGTCGCAGGGCTTGGGAGGCACGATCACGCTCGACAACAACAAGTTCAACAACTATACCCGCGGCATCAATCTGCAACGTGCAACCGCTGATTTCATTGTCACCAACAACGTTATTAAGAGCAATTGCAGTGAAGCTGATCGCGGTGCGATCCAGCTTACGGACGGCAAGTCCTTTGTTGTGAACGGCAACACCGTGGACGTGAACGCAGGCAACGCGTTCTGGTTCCATAACGCAGCAACGAACGCTGACGTTACCTATACCATCAACGACAACGACATCAAGGCACCCTACATCGGCTATTCCGGCGTGACGGCCTTCGATGTCAACACCAAGATCACCTCGTCCGGCAACAAGTTCAACAGCACCGATGTTACCAAGTGCATGAAGAAGGAAGCCACCGTCGCCGAGGCCACCAACCTGACCGCAATCAAGTAATTTTCCTTGCGAAGAGGGCATGAGGTTCGTTCCTCATGCCCTTTTTGTCATGGACGGGACGATCGGCCAGCCCTCTGAGCCGCAGCGCCTTGGCTCTTCAAATCTTTTTTGCACATAAAAAACGAGCCGCTTACAAAAGCGGCTCGTGATGCTATTGCATTACAGCTTTGCAGCGCTGACCTTGACGCCGGGGCCCATGGTGGAGGCGACGACGCAGGAGCGGATATACTGACCCTTTGCAGCGGCGGGCTTTGCCTTGATGACAGCGCCGACCAGAGCGTCGAAGTTTTCCTTGAGCTTGTCCGCACCGAAGGAAACCTTGCCGATGGGGCAGTGGATGATGTTGGTCTTGTCCAGACGGTATTCGATCTTACCGGCCTTGACTTCCTTGACGGCCTGCGCGACGTTGGGGGTCACGGTGCCGGCCTTGGGGGAGGGCATCAGGCCCTTCGGGCCGAGAACCTTACCAAGACGGCCGACGATGCCCATCATATCGGGAGAGGCAACGACGACGTCAAAATCGAACCAGTTTTCCTTGGTGATCTTTTCAACCATGTCCATGCCGCCAACGTAGTCGGCGCCGGCTGCCAGAGCCTCGTCAACCTTTGCGTCCTTGGCGAACACGAGAACCTTGCGGGTCTTGCCGGTGCCGTTCGGAAGAACGATGGCGCCGCGAACCTGCTGGTCGGCGTGACGGGAGTCAACGCCGAGCTTGAGATGGAGCTCGACGGTTTCGTCGAACTTTGCAGAGGCGGTCTTGACAACCAGTGCCAGAGCGTCTGCTGCTTCGTACTGCACGGAGCGGTCGATCTGCTTCGCGCTGTCCTTATATTTCTTACCTCTAAACAATGTTAAATCCTCCTTAAAGTGGTAAATGCGGAAATGAAAATCCTCCCACATATTGAGGTCCTTCGACCTCGGCAGCTTGATTAGTCAACAACGGTGATGCCCATGGAGCGGCAGGTGCCGGCAACCTGGCTCATCGCGGCCTCGATGGTGGCGGCGGTGAGGTCGGGCATCTTGCGCTCGGCGATCTCGCGGACCTGTGCGGTGGTGATGGTACCGACCTTGGTCTTGTTGGGAACGCCGGAACCCTTGTCCAGACCGATCGCCTTGAGAATCAGGGTCGGGGTCGGGGGGGTCTTGGTGATGAAGGAGAAGCTGCGATCGGAGTAGACCGTGATCACGACGGGGATCTTAAAGCCGGCCTGATCCTTGGTGCGCTCGTTAAATTCCTTGATAAACTGTGCGATGTTGACGCCATGCTGGCCGAGAGCCGGGCCGACAGGGGGCGAAGCGGTTGCTTTCGCAGCCGGAATCTGAAGCTTAATATAACCAGTAACTTTCTGTGCCATTGATTAGCACCTCCATAAGAAATGTGGTAATACGCCGGAGCGTATCCTTGGCGGGGGAAAACCCCTCCCACTTGTGACGGTTTTTATTCCTCGACGGCTTCCACCTGGTCAAGCTCCAGCTCGACCGGGGTCTCGCGTCCGAACATGGAAACTGTCACGCGAACCTTGTTCTTTTCGATGTCCAGCAGATCGACAACGCCGTTAAAGCCGTTGAGCGGGCCGTCTACGATCGTCACGGTATCGCCGAGCTTGTAGCCAACGACGATCTCGCGCTTTTCGACGCCGAGCTGGTAAACCTCATCCTCCGTCAGGGGGGTGGGCTTATTGCTGCCGGAGGTAACGAATCCGGTAACGCCGCGGACATTCTTGATGATGTACCACGCGTCGTCCGTCATTACCATCTTCACCAGGACATAGCCGGGGAACACCTTGCGGTCGTAGGTTTTCGGGCCGTTGTCGGTGATCTCGGTGACGGTTTCCATCGGGATGGAAACCTGATGAATGATATCCTGCAGCTGGCGGGTTTCGACCGACTTTTCGATGGTCATTTTAACGGTGTTTTCGTATCCGGAGTAGGTATGCACAACATACCACTTTGCTGCTTCTGCCATAGCGAATCAGCTGAACAACCCGCGCAGCAGCGACATACCGCCGCCGGCCAGCCAGTCAAACACGCAAACGATGATGCCGACGACCAGAACCGAGGCAAGGACGACCAGCGTGTTGTTGAGAAGCTGCTTGCCGCTTGGCCAAACGACCTTCTTCAGCTCGCTGCGCATCTCGCGGAACCATTTGGAGAAGCGTCTGCCGGTACGGACGAAGAAATTGGGCTTCTTGTTAACTTCTGCCATTGTTTTTCATCCTTTCGCTTACTTCGTTTCGGTATGAACGGTATGCTTTCTGCAGAACCTGCAATACTTCTTCATTTCCAGACGGTCGGGATCATTCTTCTTGTTCTTCATGGTGTTGTAGTTTCTCTGCTTGCACTCATTGCAGCGAAGGGTGATCTTTACTCGCATTGTTCGGCACCTCCTTAAAATTTTGCCTCCCTGTATGTCTGCGGCTATCAAAAAATTTAGTCGGCACCGAAACTACCCAATGCCTCCGCAGGTGAAAAATGGGCGCAAAAATAAAGCCCATTTTTCGCAGGTGCGACTATTCTAGCATAAATTCAATCCCGCGTCAATCCCAAATTTGCGGATTTTTCCGCATTTTTCGGACATTTTCTGTTCCCCAATAAAATCATCTCACGGCGCGGCAGGGAAGAAGCGACAAAAAATGCGCGGCGGGGCTTCCGAACCCCGCCGCCGTCGGCAGTTCCGCTCTGCACGTTTTATCCGTACACAAGCGTCCCTGGTGCGTCGCGGAAGCTGGAGCGGACCTCGATGGGGACGTTATACTGCTTTGCCAGCTCGACACAGCGGTCGTGGAGAACCTTTGCACCGCTGCGGGCGAGGGTCAGCATTTTGTTGTACGTCAGCGTTTCAAATTTGACCGCGCCCGGGTATTTGCGCGGGTCCCTGTCGTAAACGCCGTCCACGTCCGTATAAATCCTGCACCGGTCGGCGTGCAAAAATGCCGCCAGCGCGACTGCCGTCGTGTCCGAGCCGCCCCGGCCGAGCGTGGTCACGTCGCCGCCCTCGTCCACGCCCTGAAAGCCCGCAACCAAAACAATGTTTCCTGCTTGCAGCTCGCGTTCGATGCGGTCGTTGGTCAGGCACAGGACGCGGCTGCTGCCATGCTGCCCGTCGGTCAGCAGCCCCGCCTGCCAGCCGGAAAGACCGACGGCGGGAGCGCCCAGCCGCCGCAGCGCCATTGCGCACAGGCTGACGCTGCAAAGCTCCCCTGTAGCCAGCAGTGCGTCCAGCTCCCGTCCGCCGCAGTCCGGGTCGATCTCCCGCGCCCGCGCCAGCAGCGCATCCGTCGCTCCGGCCTGCGCCGAAAGTACGCCGACGACCTCGTGGCCCTCCCGCCGCGCCGCTGCCAGCTTCCGCGCCGCAGCATACAGCCGCCCTGCGTCGGCGACCGAGCTTCCGCCGAATTTATCCACATAGCGTGCCATGCTACCGCCTCCCTTCGCACCAGTGTATGCTGCGGCGGGCGGTTTCGACAGCGTTTTTTTACCCGCGCGGCCGAAAACACGGAATTTGCTTGCTTTTTGACACAATATGTGGTAAACTCCTTTATTGAAAATACAATGGGAGTATTGTACAGATGCATCTGAAAGAGCTGGAGATTCAAGGCTTCAAATCCTTTGCTGATAAGACCGTCGTTTCCTTCGGCCACGACATCACGGCGATCGTTGGGCCGAACGGCAGCGGCAAATCGAATATCTCCGACGCCATCCGCTGGGTCGTGGGCGAGCAGAATTCCCGTTCCCTGCGCGGCCAGAAGATGGAGGACGTTATTTTCGGCGGTACGGTCAAGCGCACGCAGGTCGGCTTTGCCGAGGCGACGCTGGTGCTGGATAATACCGACCGCGCCATCCGCTACGACGCCGACGAGCTGATGATTACCCGCCGGTATTACCGCTCCGGCGAGAGTGAATACTATATAAATAAACAATCCGTCCGCCTCAAGGACATTCATGAGCTGTTCATGGACACCGGCCTCGGCCGCGAGGGCTATTCCAACATCAGTCAGGGGCGCATTGACGAAATTCTGTCGCTGAAAAGCACGGACCGGCGCGAGATCTTCGAGGAAGCGGCGGGTATTTCCAAATACCGGCACCGCAAGGAGGAAACCGAGCGCCGTCTGGCCAACACCGAGGACAATCTCCTGCGTATCGGCGACCGCATCTCCGAGCTGGAGCTGCAGGTAGAGCCGCTGCGGGAGCAGGCGGAGAAGGCAAAAAAATATCTGGAATACCGTGAGGAATATAAGGGGCTTGAAATTGCGCTCTGGCTGCGCTCGCTGGATAAGCTCAGCGCGACGGCGCGTAAGGCCGAGGAGGACTACCGCTCGGCAGCCTTTATCCTACAGCAGGAGCACGATGCGCTCGATCAGCTCTATGTCACGTCGGAAACCTTGACGTTTGATTTGCACAACCGTGATATGCAGACCGACCAGCTCCGCGAGGAGATCAATCAGGCCGAGGCACTGTCGCAGTCGATGGCCAGCCAGCTCGCCGTCCTGCGCACGAACGACGAAAACTGCCGCGCCAATATTTCGCGTGTAAAAAGCGAGCTTGCCGAGCAGGATAGCCGCAGCGGCGGCATCGGCGAGCAGATCGCAGCGCTCGAGGCCCGCATCGCCGCCATCGCGCAGGAAACGCAGTTGCTTACCGCGCAGCGTACCGAGGCCGAGACGGAGGGCAGACGGCTGGCCGATTCCGCCGAGGGCATGACGCGGCGTTATCTGGATGTTCGTAACGAGCAGGAACGCCTGCGCACGGCCCTTTCCGGCAAACGGTCGGACCTGACGGCAGCGGAGGAGTCCATCGAACGGACCGACGAGCGCCGTGAACAGGTCATGACCGACTGCTCCGGCGCGGCCCAGCGGCAGGAGGAGGCCATTTCCAACCGCGACCGCAGCGCAAAGGCGTTGGAGGACGCGCGGGAGGAGGTCACCGCCGCGCAGAACACGATCGCGGGCTACCGCCTGCGGGAATCGACCCGCGCCGAACGGCGCGACGGGCTGAAAAAGCGTGTGACCGAGGCGGAGGTCGCCTTGCAGACCCTGACCTCCCGCCGGAAGCTGTTTGAGGAAATGCAGCGCGAATACGAGGGCTTTTCCAAGGCAGTCCGCGTCGTAATGCAGGAGAAAAACCGCGCCCTGCGCGGCATCCACGGCCCGGTTTCCACCCTGATTCGCACGGATGATGCTTATACCGTCGCCATCGAAATAGCCCTTGGCAGCGCCATGCAGCAGATCGTCGTGAGCGACGAGCAGGCGGCCAAGGCTGCCATTCAATATCTGAAGCGGTCGGATTCCGGCCGCGCGACCTTCCTGCCGCTGAACGTCATCCGCGGCAAGCGGCTTGACGAGCGCGGCCTCGAAGCCTGCCGGGGCTTTGTCGGCATTGCGTCGGAGCTGGTTTCCTGCGATCCGGCGTATCAGGAGATCCTGTCCAATCTGCTCGGTAAGACCGTGATTGCGCAGGATATGGACGCCGCCATTGCCATCGCCAATCGCTACGGTCACCGCTTCCGTCTGGTCACGCTGGACGGACAGGTTCTTAATGCGGGCGGCGCGATGACGGGCGGTTCCGTCTCCCGCAGCGCCGGCATCCTCTCGCGCACCAATGAGCTGGAGCGCCTGCGGACGCAGCAGCAGCAGACGCAGACGCAGTTGGACAAGCTGCGTACGGACCTCGCCGAGGCCGAGCGCCTGACGGCAGAGGTCACGTATGAGCTGGGCGTGGAGGAAACGCGCCTGCGTGCCGCGCAGGACGAAACACTGCGTTTGGAAGGCGAGTGGAAGCAGTTCTCCGTTCTGGCCGACGCGATCACTGACGCAATCAACGGCTCGCAGCGCGAGCTGGAGGCTTTGGAGCAGCGCCGCGGGGACGATATCGCCCGCCGCGATACTCTGACGGAGCAGATCGCAGCGCTGGAACGGCAGATCACCGCCGCCGAGCAGGAGCTTGCAACGGTTTCTGACGGCCAGAGCGTCGCCGCGGAGCAATCGACGCGGCTGAGCGAACGCATGACGGCCATCCGGATGCAGATCGCCGCTTTGGAGGCCGAGCGGACGACCGCCGTTGACTCCATCGGACGGCTGCGCGGGCTGGAGCTTGCCATGCGCGGCGACCGGGAGCAGAAGCTGAAGCTGCTGGAAACCTATGCACAGGAAAACGACCGCCTGCTGGCCGATATCGCGCAGCGCGAGGCGGAGCTGGAACAGCAGAACGGCACCGTGCAGTCCCGTCGCGAGGCGCTGAAGCAGGCACTGGCCGAGCGGATGCAGGTCGAGGCGCGAAAGACCGCCACCGAGAAGGATGCGCAGAGCAAGAGTCGGGAGATTTTGAATATGGAGCGCGAAAGCGCCCGACTGGAAGCAAGGAAGAACTCCGCGGAGCAGGAGGAGAAGCAAATCCTCGACCGCCTGTGGGAGAGCTACGAGCTGACCCGCACGACTGCTCCGGCGGAGGCTGCCGAGATCGAGAGTGTCCCCGCAGCGCAGAAGCGCAGCGGAGAATTGAAGCGTAAAATTTCCGCTCTCGGCACACCGAATCTCGGTGCGATCGACGAATTTGCCCGTGTCAACGAGCGCTACACCTCGCTGGTCGAGCAGCGCGACGATGTACTGACCTCGAAGCGCGACCTTGAGGGCATCATCGGCGATATCACGAAGCAGATGACCGAAATTTTTACGACGGAATTTGCGAAGATCAATCAATATTTCGGCGAAACCTTCACCGAAATGTTCGGTGGCGGCAAGGCCTCGCTGGAGCTGGAGGACGAGAGCCAGCCGCTCGCGTGCGGCATCGAGATCAAGGTGCAGCCGCCGGGGAAGCAGCTCAAAACCATTACGCTCCTGTCCGGCGGAGAAAAGGCGTTTGTCGCCATCGCGCTGTACTTTGCAATTTTGAAGGTTCGTCCGACTCCGTTTTGTATGCTCGACGAGATCGACGCGGCGCTGGATGACCGGAACGTGGAGCGCTTCGCGGGCTATCTGCGCGGCTTTTCCGGCAAAACGCAGTTCATCGTCATCACGCACCGCCGCGGCACGATGGAGGCCGCCGATGTGCTTTACGGTGTGACGATGCAGGAGCAGGGTGTTTCCAAGATTCTTCATCTGGACCTGAACCAGATGGAGCAGCAGCTTGGCATTAAAGCAGAGGAGTAATCTTATGGGATTTTTTGAAAAAATCAAAAACGGCCTGAAAAAGACCAGAACAGCAATCGCCTCGACGCTGGGCGGCGTTTTCTCCGCCTTTACCGGCGCGAACGACGAATTCTACGAGGAGCTGGAGGAAAGCATGATCCTCGCGGACATTGGCGTAGAAACGTCGTGTAAGGCGGTTGAGCGCCTCCGGGAGCGCGTCAAGGAGGATAAGCTGAAATCCGCCGAGGAAATTCACGATGCACTGAAGGACATTCTCGTCCGGATGCTCGATGTCGGCCCGACGGAGCTGAAGATGGACACAAAGCCGTCGGTCGTGTTGGTCATCGGTGTCAACGGTGTCGGCAAGACCACGACCATCGGCAAGCTGGCGCACCGCTATGCTGATGAGGGCAAAAAGGTGCTGCTGTGCGCGGCCGATACGTTCCGCGCGGCGGCGGCGGACCAGCTCGAAATCTGGGCGGGCCGCAGCGGCGTGGATATCATCCGTCAGCATGAGGGCGCAGACCCGGCGGCGGTCGTCTATGATGCCATCGCGGCAGCCAAGGCGCGGGGAACCGACCTGATTCTCTGCGACACAGCAGGCCGTCTGCACAACAAGGCCAATCTGATGAACGAGCTGGGCAAAATCTCGCGCATCATCGACCGCGAGCTGCCCGGCGCAGACAAGGAGGTCCTGCTCGTCCTCGACGGCACGACCGGCCAGAACGGCCTCATGCAGGCCAAGGAATTCAAGGCGATTGCGGGCGTGACCGCCATTGCCTTGACGAAGCTCGACGGCACAGCCAAGGGCGGCATCGTCATCGCCGTTGCCGACGCACTGCAAATTCCGGTGAAATTCATCGGTGTCGGCGAACAGATGGACGATTTGATGCCCTTCGAGGCCCGTTCGTTTGTTGACGCATTGATCTAAGTATTACAGAAGAACTAGGAGGCCGCAGAGATGAGAAACGACGGCAGAGCCGCAGATGAGATGCGAAAGGTAAAGGCGACCTTGGGCTTTACCAAGTTTGCCGAGGGAAGCTGCCTGATCGAGGTGGGCGACACGGTGGTACTGTGCAACGCCTCGGTGGAGGAGCGCGTGCCGCCGCACGTGACCAGCGGCGGCTGGATCACGGCGGAGTATTCCATGCTGCCCCGCGCCAATCGCGAACGCAGCAAGCGCGATATCTCCAAGCTCAAGCTGGCCGGACGGAGTGCGGAGATCCAGCGCCTGATCGGCCGGAGCCTCCGCTGCGCCGTGGATATGCAGCTTCTGGGGCCGCGCACCATCACCGTGGACTGCGACGTTTTGCAGGCCGACGGCGGCACGCGCACGGCCTCCGTGACCGGCGGCTTTATCGCTATGACGCTGGCCTGCCGGAAGCTCGTGGAGCAGGGCCTCATCGAACGGATGCCGGTGCGGACGTATGTTTCCGGCATTTCCGCCGGTATCGTCCGCAACGAGCTGCTGCTCGACCTGTGCTATGAGGAGGATTCCCGCGCACTGGTCGATCTGAACTGCATCATGACCGCCGAGGGCGATATCGTCGAATTACAGGCGACGGGTGAGGGCAGACCCTTTACCGTCGAAGAGCAGAAGCGCCTGATCGGCCTCTGCCGCAAGGGCAATGCGGTGCTCACGCAGATGCAGCGCCGCTGTTTGGGAGGTTTGGAATGAAGCTGGTTGTAGCGAGCAATAATGCCCATAAGATCGCGGAGCTGAACGCGATCCTTTCCCGGCTGGGGATGGAGGTTGTGTCACAGCGCGAGGCGGGCGTTCACATCGAGCCGGAGGAAACCGGGACGACGTTTGAGGAAAACTCCTATATCAAGGCCAAGGCCGTGCTGGAAGCAAGCGGCATGGCAGCGGTCGCAGACGATTCCGGCCTGATGGTCGAAGCGCTCGGCGGCGCGCCGGGGGTCTATTCGGCCCGCTTCGGCGGCGCGGAATGTAAGACGGATCGCGACCGGCTGGAATACCTTCTGAAAAAAATGGAGGGGCAGGAAAATCGCGCGGCGAAATTTGTCAGCGTCATTACTGTTCTGACCCCGGATGGGCGAAAGCTCGTTGCGCGCGGCGAATGTCCCGGTGTGCTTCTGACCGAGCCGCACGGAGATAACGGCTTTGGCTACGACCCGATCTTCTTCTACCCGCAGAAGGGCTGCACGTTTGCCGAGCTGCCTGCGGAGGAAAAAAATAAAATCTCTCACCGTTCCAGAGCGCTGAAGCTGCTCTCCGAGCGGATTCAAAAGGAGTGGAACCATGCTGACAAGTAAACAGCGGGCCGAGCTTCGTTCTCAGGCCAATACGCTCGATACGACCCTTATGGTCGGAAAGGGCGGCGTAACGCAGAGCCTCCTCGACGAGGCGAATACGCAGCTTGCCGCGCGGGAGCTGGTCAAGGGCCGCGTGCTGGAAAGTGCGCTGCTGACGGCACGCGAGGCCTGCGATGCGATCTGCGAAGGCACCGGCGCGGAAGGCGTCCAATGCGTCGGCTCGAAATTTGTGATTTATAAAAAGTCCGAAAAGCTGGCGCAGGATGCGGCTGCCGCGGCCCGCCGGGAGAAGAAACGGAACGTCAACCCCGTCCGCCGCGGCGCACAGGAGCGCAGAAAGCGGGCGCATGAGGAGCGGGAGCGCCGCAATGAATATTTCCGTCAGGCCGCGATCGAGGCGGCAATCGAAAAACGGAAGAATAAGGGCTAAGTTTACGAAATTTGAGGTGACGAGCGTCTATGGCAAGGATCGGAATCTTCGGCGGGAGCTTTAATCCGCCGCATTTGGGGCATATTCTGGCAGTCGAGGAATTCCGGGAGCGACTCGGCCTCGACCGTGTGTTGCTGGTCCCCGCCGCCGTTCCGCCGCACAAAACGCTGAGCGCGAACACGCCCTCGGCCGAGGCACGGCTGGAAATGACGCGGCTGGCGGTGCGCGACCTGCCGTATGCCGCCGTTTCCGATATTGAGCTGCGCCGCAAAGGACCGAGCTATACGTCCGACACCCTCGCCGCGCTGCACGAGCGCTTTCCGGACGACGAGCTGGTGCTGCTCGTGGGGACGGATATGCTGCTGGCCTTTGCGGACTGGCATCAGCCGGAGCAAATTTTGCAGACGGCCGCGCTGGCCGTTGCCCATCGCAGCAAGGACCGGCTCGACGAGCTGACGGCCTGCGCTGACGAATTAAGGTGGCGCTTCGGCGGGAAGATCACATTGGTCGAGAACCGCTGCCTGCCGTATTCGTCCACGTCCGTCCGCGCGATGCTGGCCTTCGGCTGCGCGGAGGACTATCTCGCGCCTGCCGTGTATGACTACATCCGGCAGAACCGGCTCTATTATACCGGCCATGATTTGAAAAAACTGCCAATGGAGCAATTGCGGGAGGTCGGGCTGGCGCTGCTCAAGCCGCAGCGGGTTCGCCACGTGATCGGGTGCAGCGAAACGGCTGCCGCCCTCGCCGCGCATTACGGCGCAGATGTGACCGATGCCGCCCGCGCCGGAGCGCTCCACGACGTGACGAAGGCGCTGACCGGCGAGGAGCAGTTGAAATTGTGCGAAAATTATGGTATAATACTAAATCATTTTGAGCGCGAGAATCCGAAGCTGCTCCATGCCAAGACCGGTGCGGCGGTTGCGCGACGCATTTTCGGAGAAAATGCCGCCGTTTGCAGCGCAATCGAGTGGCACACGACGGGCAGAGCGGGGATGTCGCTGCTGGAAAAGATCATCTACCTTGCGGATTACATGGAGCCAAGCCGCGATTTTGACGGCGTGGAGGAGCTGCGCCGCCTGACTTGGACAGACTTGGATGCCGCAATGCTGCTCGGATTGGAAATGACGATGCAGCAGCTCCGGGAGAAGGGCAGTCGAATCGGCCCGGATTCCCTTGCGGCGTATCAATACTTTCAATTGAATCGTGCCTGACTGCGCTATGCGCAGCGGGCGGACTGGAAAGGATTCTGCATATGAAAATTTTTGGTAATCGAAAACGGCGACCGACGACACCGCAGCGCCCGGCCCCGGCGCAGCGAACGGCCTCTGTGCCGCAGCCGGTGCGGGAGGAACGGGAAGCCCCGGAGCAGCAAAGTCGCCTCAGTCCGACGACGCGGGCGGTCCTTTTGCTGCTGGCAGCGATGCTGCTGTTCGGCGCGACGGTGGGCGTTTGCCTTTCCCTGATTAACAAGAGCGCAGAGCCGTTACAGCTGGATGCCGGCAACAGCTCGTCGCAGCTCAAGTACGTGGTCGATTCCGACCCGCCTCCGCAGGTCGATGCGCCCGTGGTGCTGGAAGCGCCGAAGGGCGTGAACGATTCGCGCCTGCTGAACATTCTGGTGGCGGCACTCAACCCCTCGGACCGCAGCACGGACACACTGCTGCTTTTGAGTGTGAATCTGGACAATGCCGAGGTCGGAATGCTGAGCATCCCGCGCGACACCTTCGTTTCCGGCGATTTTGAGATGCCGAAGATCGACCGCGTGTACGCCGAGTCGGGCGAACGGGGCGTGCAGGCACTGGAGGAACAGATTCGCGCGATGTTCGGCTTCCAGCCGGATTACTATTTTGTCATTACCGAGCAGACCATGGAGGCGGCACTGGCGGCAACCGGGCCGATTCCCTTTGAGATACCGGAGGACCCGGCCTATTCCGGCCTGCCCGCCGGAATGCGAACGCTGACCGCAGCGGATGCCATGCAGCTCCTGCAATTTGACGAGGAGTATACGACCGTCGGCACCGAGCCGGCTCGCGTCCAGCGCAGCCTGCTGCAAACGATCCTCGATAAGCTCCTTGCCGATCAGGAAAACGTGCAGGAAAACGCCAAGGCGCTGGCGGCTGCGGCGAACACCGACCTGACGGCGGAGAATTTGATGTATTTCGGCTACCTGCTGAAGGACACGAGCTTTGCCGCTTCGTTCAGCCGCGCCCTGCCCGGCACGGAGGTCACGATCGGCGACTATGCCTTCTATCAGGTCGATCCCAACGAGGCGCTGGAGCTCATCAACGCGAATTTCAACCCGCTGGAAAAGGCACTGACCGTGTTTGACCTCAACTTCCGTCAAAAGACCGGCAGCAGCACAGAGGGCGACTTCGCCGATTTTGGATTTACCCGTAAAACGGAGGCAACGACCGCGACGGATGCGTCGGAGGAAACGACCGCACCGACGGAGACAACGCCGGAAACTCAAGCAACCGAGGCCCCAACGACGGAGCCGTGATATAAGGAGGGAATTCGTTTGTATACACCGAAAGAACTGGCCCTGCGCGCGGCGAAGGTCCTTGACGATCGAAAGGGTCTGTCCATCAAGCTGCTGGAGGTCGCGGACGTGACCAGCATCGCCGACTATTTTCTGATCTGCACCGGCACATCCGGCCCGCACGTCAAGACGCTTTGCGACAGCGTGGAGGTCGTCGTGACCGACGAGTTGGGCGAGCCGCTGCTGCACCGCGAGGGCCATCGCGGCGGCACATGGGTCCTGCTGGACTTCGGCTGCCTGGTCGTCCATGTTTTTACCAATGAAACGAGAGAGTTTTATAACCTTGAGCGCCTGTGGAACGACGCCAAGCAAATTCCGCTAGATTTCGAGGAGAAGTAAATGAAATACGATTTTACCGCCATTGAGGGAAAATGGCACCGAATTTGGGAAGAAAAGCAGCTTTATAAAGCGGAAACCGGCTCGGAGAAGGAGAAATTCTATGCCCTGATCGAGTTCCCGTACCCGTCCGGCGTCGGCCTGCACGTCGGCCACGCCCGTCCCTACACCGCGATGGACGTCATTGCCCGCAAGCACCGAATGCAGGGGCAGAACGTCCTGTTCCCGATGGGCTACGACGCGTTCGGCCTGCCGACCGAGAACTTCGCAATCAAGAACCATATCCATCCGGCTGTCGTTACGAAAAATAACATTGCAACCTTCCGCTCCCAGCTCAAGGCGCTGGGCTACAGCTTCGACTGGGACCGCGAGATCAACACGACCGACCCGAAGTACTTTAAGTGGACGCAGTGGATCTTCCTGCAAATGTACAAAAACGGCCTTGCCTATAAGGCGCAGATGCCGGTCAACTGGTGTACGTCCTGCAAGTGTGTGCTGGCAAACGAAGAAGTCGTGGACAACGTCTGCGAGCGCTGCGGCAGCCCCGTTATTCGCCGTGAACAGAGCCAATGGATGCTGCGCATCACGAAATATGCCCAGCGGCTGCTGGACGATCTGGATGGCGTGGACTTCATCGACCGCGTCAAGGCGCAGCAGCGCAACTGGATCGGCCATTCCACCGGCGCGGAGGTCCGCTTCTCCTCGACGCTCGGCGACGATATTCTGGTCTATACGACCCGCCCGGACACGCTGTTTGGCGCGACGTATATGGTGCTCTCTCCGGAGCACGCACTCGTCGCCAAATGGATGGACAAGCTGGAAAACGTGGACGAGATCAAGACCTATCAGGCCGAGGCGGCGGCAAAGTCCGACTTTGAGCGCACGGAGCTGGTCAAGGACAAGACCGGCGTGATGCTCAAGGGTGTCAAGGGCATCAACCCCGTCAACGGCAAGGAAATTCCTATCTTTATTTCCGACTACGTTCTCTCCACCTACGGCACCGGCGCAATCATGGCAGTTCCCGCCCACGACGACCGCGACTGGGCGTTTGCCAAGAAGTTCGGCTGCGAGATCATCGAGGTCGTCAAGGGCGGCAACGTGGAAGAAGCGGCCTTTACCGACTGTGCCACCGGCGTGATGGTCAATTCCGGCTTCCTCGACGGCATGAGCGTTGACGAGGCGAAGAAGGCCATTGTCGCGTTCCTGACCGAAAAGGGCATCGGCCAGAAGAAGGAAAACTATAAGCTGCGCGACTGGGTGTTTTCCCGTCAGCGCTATTGGGGCGAACCGATCCCCATCGTGCATTGCCCGAAGTGCGGCACCGTGCCGCTGCCGGAGAGCGAGCTTCCGCTGCTCCTGCCGGAGGTTGAGAGCTATGAGCCGACGGACGACGGCCATTCCCCGTTGGCGGCCATGACGGATTGGGTCAACACGACCTGCCCATGCTGCGGCGGCCCGGCCAAGCGCGAAACTGATACCATGCCCCAGTGGGCAGGCTCCTCGTGGTACTATCTGCGCTATATGGATCCGCACAACGACGAGGCGCTGGCCTCGCCGGAGGCGCTGAAGTATTGGAGTCCCGTCGATTGGTACAACGGCGGCATGGAGCATACGACACTCCACCTGCTGTACAGCCGCTTCTGGCATAAGTTCCTGTATGATATCGGCGTCGTGCCGACCAAGGAGCCGTATGCCAAGCGCACCAGCCACGGCATGATTCTCGGCGAGGGCGGCATCAAGATGTCCAAGTCCCGCGGCAACGTCATTAACCCCACCGATGTGATCAACGAGTACGGCGCGGACACGATGCGCACCTATATCATCTTCATCGGCGACTTTGAAAAGGCCGCCTCCTGGTCGTCCAATGCCGTCAAGGGCTGCAAGCGCTTTTTGGACAAGGTATGGAACCTTGCCGAAACGGTGACGGACCACGAAACGGCCTACTCGGCGAAGAACGAGAACATCCTGCACAAGACCATCCGCAAGGTCACGTCCGACATCGACCAGCTCAAGGGCAACACTGCGTTGGCGGCGCTCATGACCCTGACCTCCGCGCTGAGCGACAACGGCTGCAACGCCGCCGAGCTGAAAACGCTCTTACAGCTCCTCAGCCCCTTCGCGCCGCATATCTGCGACGAGCTTTGGGAGCTGCACGGCTTTGCGGGCATCTGCTCCGTGTCCGGCTGGCCGACCTATGACGAGGAAAAGTGCAAGGACACCGAAATCGACATGGCCGTTCAGGTCAACGGCAAGCTGCGCGGTGCGATCCACGTTCCCGCCGACCTCGACAACGATGCCGCGATCGCGGCCGCCAAGGCCGACGAAAAGGTCGCCCGCTTCCTCGAAAAGCTCGGCGGCAGCATCGTCAAGACCATTGTCGTCAAGAATAAGCTCGTCAACCTGATCGTGAAATAAATTTCCCGGCAGCGCGAATCGGGCAAAATCCGCAAAAAAATAAAAAATTTCGAGAAGATCGCTTGACTTTTTTGCGACCTGCCAGTATAATTATTATCGCCGTTTGAGCGGCCCTGAAAGCATCCTGGATCGAGCCGGATGCGTCGGAGGGAGGGAAAACAATGTCTGAAATCCGTGTCAAAGAGAACGAGTCCTTGGAGAGCGCTCTGAAGCGTTTCAAGAGAAGCTGCCAGAAGGACGGCGTCATCGCTGAGGTCAAGAAGCGTGAGCATTACGTCAGCCCCAGCCTGAAGCGGAAGCAGAAGTCCGAAGCTGCGCGCAAGAATAAAAGACGCGGCTATTGATTCTCTCCATAGCTTCATAACCAAAGCCCTCTGCCAAACCGGCAGAGGGCTTTTGATATTCAAAACACGGAACGAACGATCAAAAAACGTATGTAGGGGGCGGCGTCCTCGATGCTCCCACTGATGCAGTTGCGTATCGGAAAATTGTGCGGTATTATGGAACTGCTGACCTGCTCACAACTGCGCTCTGCGGCGGGATGCACCCGCAAGGGGTATGCCGCATCCG
>CABSFY010000023.1 GCA_902477055.1 uncultured Eubacteriales bacterium | reverse complement strand
GACCCCAACTTCGATGAGAGCCGCAAGGAGCCCCGCGTGCTGCCCGCGCGCTTCCCGAACCTGCTGGTCAACGGTTCTTCGGGTATTGCCGTCGGCATGGCGACGAACATCCCGCCGCATAACCTAACCGAGGTCATCAACGCCTGCCTCTGCGTGCTGGAAAACCCGGAGGCGACGCTTTACGACCTCATGGAGCATATTTCCGGCCCGGACTTCCCGACGAAGGGACTGATCCTCGGCCGCGCGGGCATCCGCAGTATGTACGCCACCGGAAAGGGTCGCATTACGATGCGCGCTCGGACGGAGCTGGAGGAATTTGGCCAGAACCGGCAGCGTATTATCGTGACGGAGATTCCGTATCAGGTCAACAAGCGGATGCTCATCAAGAGCATGGCCGACCAGGTCAACGAGAAGCGCCTCGACGGCATTTCTGACATCCGCGATGAGTCCGACCGCAACGGTATGCGCATCGTCATCGAGCTGAAGCGCGACGCGAACGCACAGGTCGTGTTAAATCGTCTGTTTGCGCAGACCTCGCTGCAAACGACCTTCTCGGCCAACCTGTTGGCGCTCGTGAAGAACCAGAGCCAGCCAAAGGTCCTGTCGCTGCGCGAAATTCTGGACGAGTATCTGGCCCATCAGGAAGAAGTCGTCATTCGTAGGACGCGTTACGACCTTAAAAAGGCACAGGAGCGCGCCCATCTGCTCGAGGGCCTGCTCATCGCGCAGGACAACATCGACGAGGTTATCCGCATCATCCGCAGCGCCTACGACGACGCGAAGGAAAAACTCATGGAGCGCTTCGGCCTCAGCGACGTGCAGGCACAGGCCATTCTGGATATGCAGCTCAAGCGCTTGCAGGGCCTTGAAAAAGACAAGTTACAGGCTGAGTACGACGAGCTGGAGCAGCGCATCGCCTATTATAATAAGGTGCTGGGCGACATGGAGCTGGTCAAGGGCATCGTTCGTGACGAGCTGACCGTCATTCGTGACAAGTATGGCGACGAGCGCCGCACGGAAATTCAGGATGTCGAGGACGAGATCGACGACGAGGATCTGATCGAGGAGGAGGAGTGCTGCTACACGCTGTCGAACGCAGGCTACATCAAGCGCCTGCCGGTCGATACCTATCGCAGCCAACGCCGCGGCGGCCGCGGTATTTCCGGACAGACGCTCAAGGACGAGGACTATATCAAGAATCTCTTTATTGCCTCAACACATGACTATTTGTTGTTCTTTACGAATCTTGGCCGCGTCCATCGCCGGAAGGGCTACCTCATCCCCGAGGCCGGCCGGACGGCGAAGGGAACGAACATCGTCAATATCCTTCCGCTGGAAAACGGTGAGCGCGTAACTGCAATGCTTCTGACGCGTGAATTTACGAATAATGAATATTTGATGATGGTAACGCGGAACGGCACAGTCAAGCGCCTCCAGCTCGATGAGGCCTACACGGCGAGAAAGGCGGGCATCCGCGTGCTGAATCTCGACGAGGGCGACGAGCTGATTGCCGTCATGAAGACCAGTGGCGCGGACAATATTCTGATTGCGACGCGTAACGGTATGTCTATCTGCTTCAGCGAGCAGGATGTGCGCTGCATGGGACGCATGGCCACGGGCGTGCGCGGCATCCGTCTGTCGGACGACGACTGCGTGGTTGCGGCGGCGGTGGCCGAGCCGGGCAAGTGCCTGTTGACCGTCACCGAGCGCGGCTACGGCAAGCGGACGCAGATCGAAGAATACCTGCGCGGCGATAGCGTCCAGTCACGCGGCGGCAAGGGAATGCGCGGCTACCGTCTGACCGAGAAAACCGGGCTTGTCGCAGGTGCTGCGGTTGTCAGCGAGGAGGACGATATCCTGCTCATCGAGTCCGGCGGCGTGGTCATCCGTATGCCGGCCAGCGGCGTAAGCGTCTACCGGCGCGACACGCAAGGCGTCATTATGATGCGAGTCGAGGATGGCAACCGCGTCATCGCCGTGCAGCGCACCGAAGCATCGGAGGACGAGGAGCAGACTGCGGAATAAGCAGAGCAAGAAAACAACGATTTCGTAGGGCGGGCTGCCCCTAGCCCGCCGCTGCAAAATCAATACGGTTTTTGATTCCACATCATTTTGCCGCTAGGGCAGGATAGGAGAAGCTATGGACAAAGAAAAAGACTTGATTTCGACAGAAGAAACATCGCTTGAAGCGACTGACAATGAAGAAAAGAATAATGACGTGTCAGAGATAACGGAACAGCCTGCCGAGCCGCTCGAACCGGCAAGGTTTGTCGCAAAAACGACCCTGAACGCACAGATGCAGCTCGAAGCCTCCAAGCAGCTTGCGCCGAAATTCGGCATGGTGACGAGTATCATCGGTATCGGTCTGATGGTCGTCCTGCTGGGCATTACGGTTTGGCAGTATTTCACTACGAAGGCCAACGACCGCCTGCTCATGGCCGGCGTGCTGGTGCTGGTGATCGCATTTCTGATCTACAGCCGCCTCTCCGCGCCGAAAAAGGCGCTCAAGGGCTGGGAAACGAAGCTCCGCCGTACCTACGGTACCGACGCGCTGCACCTGACGACCGAATTTTTCGAGCATTCGCTGGCCCAGTCCGTCGAGGAAATCGACGACTTCATCGTCGAGGGCTACTCCAAGATCTCTGAGCTGCGCGAAACGGAGCATCTGCTCCTGCTGCGGTGCAGCGCGAAGCAATGGTTTTTTGTTGAAAAGACCGGATTTACGACCGGCAGCGTTGATGACTTCCGAGAATTCATCCGCACCCGCATGGGGAGATAATGAACATGGCATTTTTCCTTTCCAGACAGCCCGGCGACGAGCCGCGGCTGGGCATCTATGTCCACATCCCGTTCTGCAAGAGCAAATGCGAATATTGCGATTTTTACTCCATCGGCGGCAGTCGCGACCGTCGCGTAACAGATGATTATTTGCAGGCGCTCGCCAGTCATATCCGCGAGGCGGGCCGGCTTGCGCCGAACCATCTGGTCGATACGGTCTACTTCGGCGGCGGCACGCCCAGCTTCTTCGGTGCGGACAATCTTGAAAAAATTCTCGACGAAATTCACCGCAGCTTCCGTCTGAGTGTCGAAGCTGAGATCACCGTCGAAGCCAACCCGGACAGCGTGAACGTGCAGGGACTGAAGCGGATGCTCCGCGCGGGCTTCAACCGGCTCTCGCTGGGTGTGCAATCTGACGATGATGCAATGTTAAAATATTTAGGACGGCCGCATAACTTTGCACAGGCGCAAACCGCCATGCAAAAGGCGCGGCAGGTCGGCTTTGCCAATATTTCGCTCGACCTGATGTACGGCCTGCCGAACCAGACCCGCATGGGCTGGCAGGAAACGGTCGAGCATATCGCCCGGATGCGCCCGGAGCACCTCTCCTGCTATGCGCTGAAGGTCGAGGAGGGAACGCCGCTTTACGAGTACAAGGACAGCGTAAATCTGCCCGCTGACGATGTACAGGCGGATATGTATCTTGACGCGTGTGAAATCCTGCGCTCCTACGGCTTCGAGCATTACGAGATCTCGAATTTTGCCAAGCGCGGCTTTGCGTCCAAGCACAATATGAAGTACTGGACCGGCGGAGAATACCTCGGCTTCGGCCCGACGGCGGCCAGCGACTTTGACGGAAAGCGCTTTACTGCAATTCGTGACCTGCGCGGTTATATTCAAGGAATCGCGAAGCATGGCCAAATTCTATCCGAGGTCGAACACGTCCCCACGCGCGAACGCGCGGGCGAGTACGTCATGCTGCGTCTGCGGACGAGCGAGGGCATCAGCGCCGAGGAGTACGAACGCAGCTACCTGATGCCGTTTGACACGCTGGGACAGGCCATGGAGCGATTCCGCGAGAGGGGCTACGCCGAATTCGTCAAGGATCGTTGGCGCTTAACGGAACGCGGCTGGCTGGTGTCGAACCAAATCATCCTCGTTTTGCAGGAGCTACAGGAGCGCTCCACCCCGCTGGCGAAGAAGCGCTGAGGGAGCAATTTCAATAGTAAGAGGACAAAACAATGTTTACCCCCGAAACGATGGATTTCCTCTGGGGAATCCGGTTTAACAACAATCGCGAATGGTTTGCGGCGCATAAGGAACAATATCAGCGGACGCTGCTGGCACCGATGAAGGAGCTTGCAGCAACGTTACAGGCCGGACTGCCGGACGATATGCAGCTTCACGTTTCGCGAATCTACCGCGATATGCGGATGCACCCGACGACGTTTTACAAGGACAGCCTCTGGATGTGCTTTCTGGGTCGCTCCGGCCCGTGGTTGGAGCAGCCGAGCCTCTGCTTCGAGGTCCGGCCCGAGGGCTACCGGTACGGCTTCCTGCTATGGGCGCAGGCGCGTGACATGGAGCAATTCCGCCGCATCCTTCTGGAACGGCCCGACGAATTTCTGAAGATCGCCGCAAGGGCCGAACGCGAAAGCGGTATCCCCTTCGACGGCGACCGCTACGCGCGGCCAAAGCCCTGCCCGGATGCGCGGTTAGAGCGCTTTTTTGCACTGAAAAACGTATTGGCTCTCAAGGACTCCCCGCCCGACGACCTATTGTATTCCGATCAATTGGCCGCCGAAGTTTTACGCACGTTTCAGGCTTGGCTGCCGCTGTATCGTTTTTTCCAGCGGCTGGCGTAGAACCGGAATAGGAGGGAACGATGAAAAGGAAGACCTTCATCGCTGTACTCACCATTGCAGCCGTTGCCGCGTTGGCGACGATTGCAGCGGTCACAAAAAACAGCGCCGACGACCGCAAAACCGCGGCCCTCGTTGGACAGTGGACAGCGGCCGAGCGGACAACAGTGACCTCTTACGGTGAAGAAGGCCTTGCGGTCTACCGCCTTACCTTCACCGAGGACGGCACGTTCACCGAGCAGCGTACCGATTATATGTGGCGTGAGCCGGTACCCGGCGAGGCAATCACCCTTGCGCCGGATACAAGATGGTCGCCGGAGAATGCTTTCCCTGATGTTACCGCTGGCGACTATTATCGCTATTCAGGAAATACATTGAAGTTACAAGTTACGGATTACGAAAAGGAAGAACCTTCGGCGCATACGGAAAGCCGCGAGGCCTCGCTGGTCGGGGACCGCCTGTATCTGGATGGCAGATGCTATTATCAGGGCGACCTGTCCGTCCGCGAGCTGTGTGAACGTTGCGAAATCCCGACGGATTGAATGGAGAAAAGATAGGTGACAAATGTGACGAAAAGTAAAATAGCGATAATTATCACAATCAGCGTCCTGTCCCTGATCGTCCTGCTGCTCGTCGGGCTGCTGGTCGCGGCGGTCAGCGTGGTGAACAAGCCGGAGCGTACGTTGTTCGGCTATCGGCTGTTCCTTGCTGACCACGACACGAGAAATTGCAGCACCGGCGACCTCCTCCTCGTCCGGCCGGTTGCGCCCGCCGCGCTGGCGCCGGACGACTGCATCGTCTGCCGTGCGGCGGACGGCTCTCTCTTGATCTACACCTTCCTCGACCACACGTCCGGCGGCACGGGCCTCGTCGCGTTCGATCCGGATACGACGGATTATAAGGAAATTGCAATTTCCGCCGACGATATTCTCGGAAGGCTGGAAAAGACGCTGCCCGTTGCGGGCGACATCATCGGCGCGTTCGCCGGCAACCCTTCGCGCGACAACGCGGACGGTGTGCAGCAGGCGCTTCCCACAGAGCCGAAAACAACGCCGTCTCCGACCGACGTGCCGGCCGAGCCAAAAACGGAGCCGGAAACCGCCCCGGAAAGCACCCGGCAAACCGAGGCGCTGACCGACGACCGGCTCGCCGCATCCTGGTTCAGCGCGTGCCTGACATTCGGCCCGACCTATGACGGCGGACCGGACGAGGAGCTGCTCAACCTCCATTCGCTCGTCCTCGGCGCTGACGGCACCTTCAACGAATGCAAGTTATATTACGTACGCATCGACCCCGATGCCTGGCAGATGGGCGACCCATATATGCTGGTCGACGGCACGTATTGGGGCATTCCGTCGATGGGCTTCCCCGACCGGAACGGCACGTGGAGCTTCGATGGCGGTCTGCTTACATTGAACTACGACTATGATATCTATTATGACACACCGCCGACAACGCTCGTCTACGCTGCCGAGATGATCGACGGTGAGTTGTACGTCGAAAGCGAACGCTTCATCGTTTCTAACGGCGCAACGACGGAGCTCTGCGAGGCTTTTGGAATTCCTTACAAATAAAATAATCGCCAAAAAAGTTAAAAAATTCACCGGTTGCGGATGCGAAATGCGCATTTGCAGCCGGTGTTTGTTTTTGGAAAGGAAATTGTACAAGGAATTGGGAAGCTGAAATCGCAGCTTTTCGCACAAAGTAAGCGCGACGGCAAAAATCGGCCGCATTTCGGCGGATTTTTGCGAAAACGCGGGGGAGGCGACTTGATGAAATTGATTTATAAAATGACGGCGTTCGTCTTGCTGCTGCTGGTCCTTGCCGGCAGCGTCTGGGCGGCGCCGGAGGCCGTCATTCCGGGCGGCAGCACAATCGGTCTGGAGCTGAAGCTTGACGGCGTGTCGATCGTAGAATTCTCCGACCCGGCCCCGGAGAAGGCGGGGCTGCGGCGCGGTGATCTGGTGCAGAAGATCAACGGCACGCCGGTTTCGTCCGTTGCGGACGTTGTGATGCTCGTCGAGCGCTCCGGCGGGCGCCTCCTGCGCCTGACGGTGCGGCGCGACGGAAAGGAAAAAATATTTAAGGTTGCAGCGAAACAGGACGGCGGCGTGTGGCGGCTTGGCATTCTGGTCCGCGACGGCATCACCGGCATTGGCACGGTGACCTATTACGATCCGGAAACCGGTACGTTCGGCGCACTCGGCCACGGGGTCAACAACGGTACCTCCGGCGAGCTGCTGCCCATGCGCGAAGGAACGGCACTGGCATCTCAAGTTGCATCTGTAACGCGCGGCGAGAAGGGCGCGGCGGGCGCTTTGCAAGGCGCAATTCGGCGCGGCGGCGCGTGCGGCGAAATCTTAAAGAACACAAGTTGCGGCATTTTCGGCACGATGCCCGCCGCCGAAGGCACGGCCGTCCCGGTCGCGACTCCGGCGCAGGTGCATACCGGCCCGGCAACGATCCTCTCGAATGTCGAAGGTACGACGGTCGGCCGGTACGCCGTCCGCATCACCGCCGTCCAGACCGCCGACAGCCGCGGCCGCAACCTCCTCCTCGAAGTCACCGACCCCATCCTCCTACAAAAAACCGGCGGCATCGTCCAGGGGATGTCCGGCAGTCCGATTTTGCAGGATGGGCGGATTGTTGGGGCGGTGACGCACGTGCTGATCGACGACCCGACGCGCGGGTACGGGATTTTCCTCACGGCAATGCTCGATGCTGCAAAATAGGCGGGATGAATATAGGGCCAAGGCCTTTCCGGGCTATGACGGAGGCACTCCCCCTGTGCGAGTTGAGCCAACGCCTTCATTATAATCGCCCCGTCCGGTTAGGGGCGGGGCGAAGAGGTTTTATTGAATCTCCGGATCCAGGGAGTTGAATTCCGGGGTGGAGAAAAAGTCGGCGAGGGTGATATTGAGGCCGTCGCAGAGGAGCTTGATGGTCAGCAGCTTTGGGTTGCGGCTTTTGCCGTAGAGGATATTCTTGATGCTCGAAGGCGGCAGCGCGCAGAGTGTTGCCAGCTTGTTCACGCTGATGTCCCGCTCCCCGCAAAGCTGGAGAATTCGATTTTTTACCGCAGTTACTGTATCCATGGTCCTTTCCCTCCCTGAAAAACATCCGGGGCGGCTCCTGCGGCCAACCCCTGATGTGACACAAATCGTTTGCATTTTGGCTGAAAAACCGGCTCCTTTGGGCAGTCCAAAAGAGCCGGTCGATGATTTATACTAGAATCTGTTAAAAAGCTTGAAAAGCTTTTTATAGCGCCAAAGGCGCGTCAGATTCTGTATGAGACGGCGCATCGTGCCCTCGCTCGATGCGAGTGTGCGCAGCACATGGGGTTCTTGATGAAATATTTTCATCAAGAATCCGTATTAGTTCTCCTTCGCGTAGGCGACGACGATGCGGCGGTGGGGCTCGGTGCCGGTGGAGAAGGTGGTGACCTCGGGATAGTCCTGAAGCGCGGCGTGGATGATATGGCGCTCGTAGGCGTTCATCGGCTCAAGGGTGAAGTTGCGGTGGTACTTCACGGCCTTGGCGGCCATCTTGCGGGCGAGCTGGCGGAGGGCATCCTCGCGCTTGCGGCGGTAATCGCCGGCATCCACGCTGACGCGCAGGCGCGTCTCGCGGTCGCGGTTGACGGCGTAGCCGGTCAGGTACTGGATGGCATCGAGCGTATCGCCGCGGCGGCCGATCAGCAGGCCCGCATCGCCGCCGACGAGATCGGCGCGATAGCTTTCTTCATCCAGCTGGTAGGCGTGCGGTACGGCATCGGAGCCCATATGCTCCAGCAGGCCCTTGAGGAAGGCTTCAATCTGCTCCTCAATGCTGCCGGGGGCGGCGGGGGCGTAGGTTTTCGGCTCGACGACGGACTTCGGCTCGACGACGGACTTCGGCTCGACGACGGACTTCGGCTCGACCGGCTTTTTCGCTTCGGCGGGCTTCTTCGGCTCGTTGGGCTTCTTTTCGGGCTTGGGGCGGTCGGTGCGCTGCTCCGGACGGCGGTCCTTCTTGGGCTGCTCGGGACGCTTCTTCGGCTCCTGCGGCTCGATCTTCTTGCCGGGGCGGGAAATGACGCTGGGGGTCAGCTCCGGGCGCTCCTTCGGCTTCGAGCGGGAAGCGGAGGACAGCGCGGTCTTGGGCGCGGACGGCTCATCCGGCACCTGATAGGTCACCTTGACCTCCGCCGGAGAAGCGCCGATGCCCAGAAAACCGGAGCGGGCGTTCTTCAGGACCTCGACGCTCACGCTGTCGCGATCCATCCGAAGCTGCGTCAGCGCGGCTTCAATGGCAAGCTCGATGGTCTTGCCGGTGGTAACGATTGATTTTTCCATGCTTTCTCCTTATTGCTCGTCCGAATAACGGTCCTCGCGGTAGGCTCTGCCGCGGGCGTAGGGACGATTCTCCTCGCCGCCGGCGGGCTTGTCGGAGGCTTCGCTCTCCTCGCCGTCCGCAGCGGTCTGCTTCTTGGCAAATTCCTTTGCCGCAGCCTCGCGCTCCTGCTTTTCGCGAAGCTGCTGCTTTTTCTTGCTGGTGTTTTCGACGATGCCGTCGGGGTTGGCCTGGCGCTTGGCGGCGCGGATGCGCTCCTTTTCTGCATCCTCGGCGGCACGCTCGGCGGCCTTCTGGCGCTTGATTTCATCCTCGGCATCATAGACCTTGCGGTAATGGACGGTCAGGAAGTAGTCCTGCACGATGCCGAACAGGGACTGGGTAATCCAGTAAATGGAAATGCCGAGCGGCATGATAAAGCCGAACCAGACGGAAACCAGCGGCATAATGAAGCTCATGGCCTTGCCGGTCGATTGCGCAGAGGCAACGGCGGCCTCGTCCTTTTCGCCCTTGTCGTTTTTGATGACGGTGTTGTTCATCTTCTGGCTGACGAACATGGACAGGAAGTTCAGGGCGCCGGAAACGACGGGAATCAGCGCACCGCCGATCTCGCTCCAGCCCGAAGCCTTCCAGACCTGCCAGTTCGGGGTCTGGCCGAGGTCGATGCCGAGGAAGGTGAAGTTAATGGACGTGGTTTTTACAATATCAGCGAACTGGGTCATGTCGCTGGCAGCAGCATACTGCCAATAGTAGTTGAGCTTATCGACCTCGACATTTTGCAGCGCGGCGACGGCGTCCTTGATGCTGGTGACGGTCGCCTCGTCGAGGTGGAGCAGATACGTCAGCGGCTCGCGGATGACGTTGTACAGCGGAAAGAGAAGCAGCAGCGGCAGGAAGCTCCAAAGGCAGCCGCCCATCATGCTGACGCCTTCCTCTTTATAAAGCTGGCTGACCTCCTGCTGATACTTCTGCTTATCGTCGCCGCAGGCAAGCTCGATCTGCTTGATTTTCGGCTGGAGCCGGGAGGTTTTCATCATCGCCTTTTTGCTCTTTGCGCTCAGCGGGAGCAGAATGAGCTTCACCGCGAGGGAAAAGAGGATCAGCGCGATGCCGTAATTGTCGAAAAAGCCGTAGAAAAACTCCAGGACATAGCCAAAGGGGATCTGAATGAACGGAATATTGAACATTGACATTCTCCTCTTGTGTGGATGGCGCAGCAGCGCCGGTACGGGTCACGGCACGGGGTCGTAGTAGTCGCCGTGATAGAATGGGTTGCACCGCAGCAGCCGTTTGAACGTCAGCCAGCTGCCCTTCGCAGCGCCGTATTTCTCAATCGCCTGTAAGCCATACTCTGAGCAAGTGGGCGTAAAGCGGCATTTGCCCGGAAAGGCAGGGGAGATAAAGCGCCGGTAAAACCGGATCAGAAGCAGCAGCACGCGCTTCATTGCGGCTCCTCCGCCAGCTCCAACCGCCGCAGCAGCGACGTCAGCGCCTTGGTCAGCGCGGCGTGATCGGCCTCGATCGCGGCGGTACGGACGACGACAACGATGTCGTAGCCGGCCTTGGCCTCGTTCAGGCGGTAAATCTCGCGCAGACGGCGGCGAATTCGGTTGCGCACCACCGCGTGACCGAGCTTCGTACTGACGGTGAAGCCCAGACGGCTCACCGGCTGCCCGTTGCGGCGGCAGTAGACCACCAGATAGCGGTTGGCCGCAGAGGCCCCGCGGTGATACAGGCGGCGGAAGGCCGAATTCTCTTTCAACGAAACGGTGTGCAGCATGGAACGGAAGCCTCCCCGGCGGCAGGTAAGATGATACGACAACGACGGCCGGAATGTGCCGTCAAATTTCTGCGGAGATGCAGCAAAAAGGCGAACAGAGATTCCTCTGTTCGCCCTCTGACTTGACATTCCAGCAGTACGGTGCGGTCACGTTTCCTTAGGCGGACAGGACAGCTCTGCCTTTCGCGCGGCGGCGGGCAAGCACCTTGCGGCCGTTGGCGGTCGCCATTCTCTTGCGGAAACCATGGACCTTGGCGCGGTGACGCTTTCTGGGTTGATAGGTACGCAGCATCTCGTGTACACCTCCTGTTAGATTATGCTCAACGGCAAAGCCGTAGCAATCGAAAAATGTTGCACATAGTCATGCAAATGGTATTATACTGCAAAAACCACCGGAAAGTCAACAAGAAATTTCATTTTTTCTCCGGAATTGCGCAAACTTGTGACCTGTGATCGGGCCGGACACAAGATATAGAGCTACACCGGCGGCTGAAAGATTGGCAGCTCCGGTGCGCCGAAGCTGAACAGGATCAGCGATGCGCCGTAAAGCGCTATCGGCAGCAGCAGCCACGGCGCCGCCCGCTCCAGCCGCCCGCTTTCGCGCAGCCGGTACGCCAGCGAAAAGCCGTAAAGCATCACCAGAAAGTACAGCCCGATGTCCAGCGCCGTCGAATGGACCGCAAAGCCCGCCGCCAGCAGATAGTAAACACCCGTCAGCAGCGCGGGCATGGCCAGCAGCGCCGCGAAAAAACCGCTCCAAAACCGATGCGGCAGCGGTTCCCGCCACGACAGCACCGGCGCGACGGCCAGCGTCGGGAAAAACAACAGCTTCAGATGCTCCCAGACGCTTTCGTTCACCGGGCTGATGAGCGCCGTCAGCGGATTGGGCAGCACATCGTAAAGAAAATGCAGCGCACTCCCCGCCAGCGCCGCCGCGACCGCCGCGATCCAATACCCCCGCCGCGTCGCCGCGCGTTTTTTCACCGTAAACATAGCGATCCCTCCCCGAAAAGCATATGCACCGGGGAGGGAAAGCAGTACAAAATATTTGTACAGTGACACGAAGGCAGCTTGTCTTTTTCATGTCACTGTGCTATGATAATTGCGGTGCAATGCACCGGGTGCTGCCACCAACGGCGGACGGTCGGCCTCCGTGAGGGGGTGATGCGCAATGGTTACATACGTCGAGCTTTTTGCCCTGATTACTGCAATCTGCGCCATCATTTCTATCGTCATTGCGATCATTGACATTAGAAACAAGTAATCTTTAGACAAAAAGATTACTCCGTCCCAAGCTTCCCCAAGCGCGACGGAGTAATCTGCCAAACATAAGGAGGCAACCGTTCGTCGGCAGCACCTTTATCTACACTATACCACGGCGGAAGCACGATTGCAAGTGCTTCCGCCGTTGATTTTTATTTTTTCTCGATGATCTCAAGACCGCCGAGGTATTTGCGCAGGACCTCCGGGACGACGACGCTGCCGTCGGCGCGCTGGTTCTGTTCGACCATGGCGGGGAAGATGCGGCTCGTGGCCAGGCCGGAGCCGTTGAGCGTGTGGACGAACTCGGTCTTGCCGGTCGCCTCGCGGCGGAAGCGGATGTTGCCGCGCCGCGCCTGATAATCCCGCGCGTTGGAAACGGAAGAAACCTCCTTGTAGCCGTTCATGGACGGGATCTGAATTTCAATGTCATACGTCCGCGCCATGGAGGCCGAGCAGTCGCCCGCCGCCAGCTTCACCGTGCGGAAATGGAAGCCGAGGCCGCGCACCAGCGCTTCGGCCTTGCCGACCAGCTCCTCGAACGCCTCGTCGGACTTCTCCGGCAGGGTGTACTGGAACATCTCGACCTTGTTGAACTGGTGGCCGCGCACCATACCGCGTTCGTCGGCGCGGTGGGAGCCGGCCTCGCGGCGGAAGCAGGGCGTGTAGGCGAACAGCTTATGCGGCAGGTCGCTTTCGTTCAGAATCTCGCCGCGATGGAGGCTGGCCAGCGCGGTTTCGGCCGTCGGGAGCATGAAGTGCATCCGGTCGTCGGTCGGATTTTCGATCTTGTAGACCTCGTCGGCGAACTTCGGGAACTGGCCCGCCGTTTCGCCGCACTGGTACTCCAGCATATGCGGCAGGATGACCATCTCGTAGCCGTCGTTCAGGTGGCAGTCGATGAAATAGTTCAGCAGCGCCCATTCCAGACGGCTGCCGAGGCCGCGGTACATCCAGAAGCCGGAGCCGGCCAGCCGCGTGCCGCGTTCATAGTCGATGAGGCCGAGGTCGGTGCACAGATCGACGTGGTGCTTCGGGGTAAAATCGAACTTATGCGGCTCGCCGTAGTAGCGCAGCGGTTCGTTATTTTCCTTGCCGCCGGGCTTGAGGTCGGGGTCGGGGAGGTTCGGCAGACTCAGCATGAGCGTGCGGTATTCGGCCTCGACCTCGGTCAGCTTGGCGTCGTTGGCGGCGATCTCCGCCTTCAGCTCGGCCATGCGCTTAAAGATCGGCGCGACATCCTCGCCTGCCTTCTTTTTCATCGGAATCTCCTTGGAAACGCGGTTTTGCTCGGCCTTGTCCGTTTCCGTGGCGAGGATCAGGCTGCGGCGCTGCGCGTCCAGCTCGAGAATACGATCGACTTCCTTGTCGCAATCGACCTCCTTCGCGCGGAGTCCGGCCTTGACGGCCTCGGGATTGTCCTTGATGCGTTTAATATCCAGCATAATATCACCTCATAACAGGATTTATGATTTGGTCAGATGGGTCAAAAGCGTCCGATAAATCTCAAGCGACGAATCGCTCAGCGCGTCGCTGTAGCCCTCCAGCTCGGCCATATAGCCGTGGAAGGCGATACTGTCGCGGCTGGTGTTGGCCTCCTGCGCCAGAACGAGCAGCTCGTTTGCCTTGGCGCTGCGCTGTGCCTGATCGAGCGCGGTTTGCAGCTCGGTATTTTCCGCCCCGATGCTCTCGACCTGCGCCTCCAGCGCACTGATGTTGAGGGATGCGCCGGTGTTTGCCGCGTTGAGGTCGTCCTGCATCGCGCTGACCTTCACCAGCAGCGAGATCGCGACGAACAGGAACGCCACGGCGAACATGATCGCCAGATATTCCAGCATTGCGCGTTTCTTTTTCGGAGTCAGCGGTTCTTCTTGGGTCTGTTCCGTATTTTTTTGCTCAGTCATTGGGTTCCTCCGGAATATTTAACTGCTGCAGGGCCTCATAAAGACGCTGCAAATCGTCCTGACCGTAAAAATCAAGCTCAAAGCGGCCCTTGCGCTTGCCGCAGATGATGCGGACCTTGCGGCCGAGGCAGTGGGTAAGCTGTTTTTCACATTCGCCGACGTAATCGACCGGCGCGGGCTGCGTTTTCGGCTCCGGCTCGACCGGCTGCTCTGCCGCCATGCGCTTGCACATCGCCTCTGCCTGCCGCACGGACAGCCGCAGGGCGATGATGCGCTGCGCCGCTGCCCTTTGCAGCTTTTCGTTCGGGAGGGAAAGGACGGCGCGGGCATGACCCGCCGAGAGCGTTCCGTCGATCACGTACTGCCGCACCTCGTCCGGCAGCGCCAGCAGGCGCAGGGCGTTGGCGACGGCGGGGCGCGACTTGCCGACTCGGCTCGCGGCCTCCTCCTGCGTCAGACCGTAGTCGCGCATGAGCGTCTGGTAGCCCTCGGCTTCTTCCATCGGATTTAAGTCCTGCCGCTGAAGGTTTTCCACCAGCGCCAGCTCCATGACCGTCCGATCGTCGGCCTCGACGACGATGACCGGCACCTCGGAGAGTCCGGCCAACCGTGCCGCACGCCACCGCCGCTCACCGGCGATGATCTGATAAAAGCCGCCGTCCATTGCGCGGACCGCCAGCGGCTGCAACAGCCCGTGCGCCGCGATGGAATCGGCAAGCGCCTGTAATTCCTCTTCGTCAAAAAATTTTCGAGGCTGATTCGGGTTTGGCTCGACCTTTTGCAGGGGCAGAACGGTCACGCCGCCCGTCTCCTCCGTCGGGGAAAAATCGTCGATCAGCGCCCCCAGTCCCCGTCCGAGGCCATGCTGCTTCTTCGCCATTGGGAAGCTCCTTTCCTGTTAAACGGAGGCCGTCTGCTTGCGGACGATCTCCTGTGCCACGGCCAGATACGCCGCGGCGCCGCGCGAGGCCCGGTCATAGGCCGTGACGGGCAGGCCATGACTCGGCGCTTCGGCCAGACGGACGTTGCGCGGGATGGCGGTTGTGAACACTTTCCCCGGGAAATGACGGCGCACCTCCTGCGCCACCTGCGAGGAAAAGTTCGTCCGCCCGTCGAACATTGTCATTAAAACGCCGAAAATCTCCAGCTTCGGGTTCAGTCGCCGCTTGACCGCCCGGAGCGTCGCCATCAGATCGGACAGGCCCTCGAGCGCGTAATACTCGCACTGCACCGGGATGAGAATGCCGTCCGCCGCGCACAGGGCGTTGAGCGTCAGCAGCTCCAGCGACGGCGGACAGTCGATGAAGATCCAGTCGAACCGGTCCTTCAGCGTGTCGAGGCAGGCCTTGAGCCGGTACTCCCGGCGGTCCAGCCCAATCAGCTCCACCGTTGCGCCCGCCAGCGCTGCGCCCGAGGGAATCACACTGCCAAATTTCGTAGAAACGACGCATTTTTCGGGAGGAACTTCGTTGATGATCATATCGTAGACCGTGTGGGAAACGGTCTTTTTGTTTACGCCGAGGCCGCTGGTGGCGTTCGCCTGCGGATCAAAATCGCACAGCAGCACGCGCTGCCCGACCTGCGCCAGCGCGGCGGTCAGATTCACGGCGGTCGTCGTTTTGCCCACGCCGCCTTTTTGATTGACAACGGCGATGACGCGTGCCATCAAACCGCCTCCCTTCGTTTTCGTTTGACCATCATATCACGATTTGTCGCGATTTGCAACCGTTGCACGGAAGAAAATTCGTCTTTGTTTCACGTGAAACAAAGACGAATCGTATGACGAAATGTGATAATTCTATTGGGTGGAGATAGCTTAAAGCTCCCGAATCACCGTCTTGACCTTCCCAAGAATCACGGCATCACGACCGTCGATCGGATCGTAGGCGGGATTTTCCGGCATGAGCCAAATTTCGCCATTCCGCCGATACAGGCGCTTGACCGTTGCCTCGTCGCCGAGGAGGGCCACGACGATCTCGCCGTTTTCCGCCGTCGGCTGCGGGCGAACGACCACCTTGTCGCCGCTGAGAATGCCCGCGTTGATCATGGAATCGCCGCGGACACGCAGCGCAAAGCAGTCCGGCTCCGCGTCCCACGGCAGATAGCCCTCAATATTCTCCGACGCCAAGATCGGCTGGCCCGCTGTGACCACGCCGATGACCGGCAGCCCACGATGGGACGGCAGGGAAATAGCACGGTTCTTCGACCCGTCCACCGTCAGCAGGCCCGCGTCCTGCAAGGCTGAGAGATGATAATGCACCGTCGCGGTGGACCGTAGGCCGACCGCCTGCATGATTTCACGCACAGACGGCGCATAGCCGTTTTCTGCGACAAACTCCCGCAGAAATTCCAGAATCTCCTCACGCTTTCCGCTCATCCGTGCCATTGCCGCGCCCTCCTTGCTTATTTTATAATAGTATAGCACAGCGGACGCAAAATTGCAAACATTTGTTTTAATAAATTCCCTCGAAATTGAACTCCGGCAGCAGCTCGTCTGACGCAGCGGACAGATCCTGCGTGTAGCCGTTTTCGATGCCGCAAAGCTCCAGCCACGACTCCGCACCCTCGTATTCCTCCGGCGTGAGCCGGCGATTGAGCGGCGCGGGCAGTTCCGGTGACGGGACGTACTGGCTCATGAGTGAAAACAGCACGTCCTTTTTCGGGAAATGCTCCGCGACCCACTCGATCACGCGCAGCGAATTGTCCACCGCGCCCGGCAGCACCAGATGCCGGATGAGCAGCCCGCGCTGCATCTGCTCGTCCTCGATGATAAACCCGCCGACCTGCCGGTACATCTCCAGTATTGCGGCGGCGGCGACCTCAAAATAGTCCGCCGCCCCTGAATACCGCGCGGCAAGCGCGTTGTCCGCGTACTTGAAATCCGGCAGATAAATATCGATCAGCCCCTCCAGCTCCCGCAGCGTTTCCACGCGCTCATAGCCGCCGCAGTTGTACACGACCGGCACGGACAGCTTCGGCGAGAGCGCCGGGAGAATCGACGGTAAAAACTGCGTCGGCGTGACCAAATCAATGCTCTGCGCGCCCTCGTCGATCAGACGTAGGAAAATTTCCCGCAATTCCTCGGACGAGATGGTCTTGCCCTTTCGGTCCAACGAAATCTCCCGATTCTGACAGAACCGGCAGTGCAGCGTGCAGCCGCTGAAAAAGACCGCGCCCGTCCCGAATGACCCGGCGATCGGCGGCTCCTCGCCGTAGTGCAGCATCGCGCGCGCGGCCGTCAGTCGGTCGGGCATCCCGCAAAAGCCGGTTTTGCCCGCCGTCCGGTCCACGCCGCATTTTCGCGGACAAAGCATACAATTGGAATAGCTCAGCATGAAAACACCCCATTGAGAATTGGCGAAAACTGTGGTACAATAGAAAAAACAATGTTTCACGTGAAACAGGGGACTTGCTATGTTGAAGAAAAATGAAATCTACCGTGCCGCCGTCACCGGCTTTACAAGCGAGGGCTTGGGCGTATGCCGTGTGGAGGGCTGCGCGGTGTTCGTGCCGAATGCAGCGCCCGGCGAGGAATACGACCTGCGCATCGAACACGTCGGCAAAAACGCCGCGCACGGGAAAATCGTCCATATTATAACAAAATCGACGGCCCGCGTCAACCGCGGCTGCCCGTACGCGAAGCAATGCGGCGGCTGCGACTTCTGGCACCTGACCTATGAGGCCGAGTGCGAGATCAAGGCCCAACGCGTCCTCGACGCGCTCAATCGCCTCGGCGGGCAGGTGCTGAACGCTGTGCCGATCACTGGCGCGAAAACCTGCGAGGGCTACCGCAATAAGGCACAATTCCCGGTCGCGCCCCTCGGCGCGGGCCTGACGGCGGGCTTTTTCAGAAAGGGGACCCACGAGGTCATCCCGATCGATCGCTGCCGCATCCAGCCGGAGTGCGCAGACCGGGCCAAAACGCTGGTCCTGCGCTGGGCGCGGGACTATCGCGTCGCACCATACGACGAAACGACACACACCGGTCTGCTGCGCCACATTTTCGTCCGCCACGCCGCCGCGACAGGGGAGGTGCTGGTCTGCCTCGTCGTCAACGGCTCGCGACTGCCGCGGGAAAAGGAGTTGGTTGCTCTTTTACGCGCGGAGCTGCCGGAGGTGCGCTCCATCGCGCTCAACTGCAACACGCGCCGGGGCAACAGTGTCCTTGGCGAAACGACGCGCATTCTCTGGGGGGCGGAGGCCATCGAGGACGAGCTGTGCGGCCTGCGCTTTTGCATCTCGCCGCGCTCGTTCTATCAGGTCAACCGCGACCAGGCCGAGGTGCTCTACGGCAAGGCGCTCGAGGCCGCCGGGCTGACGGGCGCGGAGACCGTCCTCGACCTTTACTGCGGCACCGGCACGATCACACTCTGCGCCGCGAAACGGGCAAAACAGGCCATCGGTGTCGAGGTCATTGACGCGGCCATCGCCGATGCGAAGCAAAATGCCCGGAGAAACGGCATCGAAAATGTCCGCTTCTTCTGTGCCGACGCCGGACAGGCGGCCAAACAGCTCTCCGCCGAGGGCATCCGCCCGGACGTCATCATCGTCGATCCCCCGCGCAAGGGCGTCAGCGCCGATGTCATCGAAGCCATCGCCCAAATGGCCCCGCCCCGTGTCGTCTACGTTTCCTGCGACCCCGCCACCCTCGCCCGCGACATCAAGCTCCTCACCGCCCAAAATTACCACCTAACCTCCGCCCAAGCCCTGGACCTCTTCCCCCGCTGCGCCCACGTGGAAACCGTCGCATTGCTCATGAGAGAATAACAGCTCGACCGGGAGGGATATTTATGAAAAGGAAACGCGTGCGAACCATTTTGCTTGTTTTGGCTGCTGCTGTGCTGCTTGGTGCGGCCGGTTTGGCAATTTGGAGGCTGACTGCGCCGCCGGAGAATGGTGCAGCACCGTTTGCTCTGCTTACCGAGGGCTTTACTGACCGAAAGATCACAGACGAAGCGTCTGCGCGTGCAGCGATCGCAGAGGCTTCGGAGACATTCGGAATAGAGAATGCCGCCGTCGAGCTTGGCGGATGCGAAAGCAGCGATGCTTTGGGGAACACCTACTATCGCTTTCAGCAGGTTTACGCAGAGCTTCCGGTCTATGGCCGCAGCGTCATCGTCGCGGCGGATGAAGCCGGAAACGCGCTGTCCCTGTCCGGGAATTATCTGAACTGCGGCAAATTGGACACCACGCCGGAGCTGACGGAGGCCGAGGCCGTATCGGCTTTGCAGCAGCTCTATGGGGAAGATGCTGCGGTCGAAAGCGACGGGCTTTGTATCTACTCTTTTGACGGCGCACCCACGCTTGCCTGGAAGCTCCGCGCAGGCGATTATAATGACTGCCGAGCCTGCTTTCTCTCAGCAAAAGACGGCGCTATGCTCGCCGAACTGCCGCTGAGCTTTACGGAACAGGTCCAATGCACCGGTCTGGACACTGACGGCGAAGAACAGACGTTCAACGCTGAGTATGAAAACGGACTGTACACAATGGAGGACCGCACAAGAGACATCAGCATTTATAATGCGCACAATGCGACCATGAAAATGGAATATCTCATCATGGACGCTAACGGAAAGCTGTATCGTCCGTACTGTGATGACCATTTCCTCGACGAGAATAACAATATGGTATCGCTGAGTGGAGAAAATTTCTCCTTTATCATCAAGGACCAGAACGGGAATATTGTCGGCACCGACGGTGAGATCGTCGCCAGACTTTGGACGGAAAACCTCTTTACTACGATCACGCCGGAGACCAGCACTGTTCCTGCTTGGGATAGCCCCAAGGCGGTCACACTGATGTCCAGTGTAGCAAATGTATATGATTTTTGGCAAAATGAGCTAGGAAGAAACAGCTTTGATAATCGATACGGCGCGATAGCGGTCGTATATGACGATTTCAAAAGCAGTGACACAACAAACGCTGGCTCCACCAATTCTCCAATTGTTCCAATTACCATACTCTCCTTCGGAACCGATAATAAACTTGTGCTCGATACTGTCGCGCACGAATTCACACATTCCGTAGAAACATCAATCAGCGCGATGAAAGGCGCTGCGGAATCCGGCGCGATGAAAGAGGCGTACGGCGATATTTTTGGAGAAATTGTCGAGGATTGGTCCAATGACGGTGAACTTGACAACGATTGCGACTGGATCCACAGTGGGAGCCGAAACCTAATCTCGCCGAAAAGCAGCCGAAATGAACCACGGCCGGACACCTATCAAGGCGAGTACTGGGTCGATACTACAAATCCCACGGATGAAAACGATCACGGCGGCGTACATAACAACAGCACCGTCATCTCCCACGCGGCGTATCTCATGTGCCATGAGGACAACGGCGGCATTTTTGAACCGCTCAGCACGAAGGAGCTGGCGCAGCTGCTCTATGAAACGCTGTATTCGCTCCCGGCGGATTGCAGCTTTTCGCAGTTCCGCACACTGGTTGAAAATACCGCCCGTGTTCAGAAGCTCAGCAGCGCAAAGCAACTGTGTATTTCCAACGCGTTTTTCCAAGTCGGAATCAAGCCTGCGATTACACCGGTACAGAAGAAGCATCTGTCCGTTACGGTCTACGGCGCGAACGGCCTGCCTTACAGTGACTACACACTGACCGTCCGTTACGGCAGCGGCAACAAGACCTATACCGGCGAGACGATCAATGCCGAGGGCATCGAGCTCCCGCTGGCGGGACGGTGCACGCTGGAGATCGTGGACAATGCCAACGGAGACAACCGTATGGAAGTGCCGCTTCTGGTCTTGGAGCAGGGAGGCGCTGATGAACTCCCGATCTTCACGCAATGCGGCGTCGTATTGCCGGACGGCCCGATCACGGAAGCCCCCAATGCGCAGACGAGCGTGGTATCGTCGGACCGCCTGCTGCTCAGCAGCGACCCGTTTGAGCTAAATCAAGCGCAGCTTGAGCTGCACGAATACAAGCTCCTCGGCACACCGCAAAAAAGTGAAGGCGGCGGCTATTACATCGCGACCGAATTCCCGGTGCTGCCCGTTATAGCCACGCTTTCCGGGAATTTCGGCCATAATGGCACGGAAATGCAGCTTAGTATCGCAAAAAAAGCGACCGACACAAGCTGGCGCGGCGACCATCTCGAAATTGTCCTCTGCGCTCCGGACGGCAACTCCCATCATTATCAACTGAACGTCGGTACGCACTGGGACGGAGAATCCGTCTGCTGCTATCTTTATCACGGCGATACTGCCGATTATCTGGTGCGGGAAACCTTGCTACCAACTGCAAGTACGGTCAGCACGGATACTTACCGTCTGGGCGCTGAGGACGGTACCCGGCTGGAAAGCATTCGCGTGATCGATTTGAGCGATTATACGGAATTGGAATACACCCTTCGATATGAACGGGAGTACAACGCCTTCACCTTGGAAGAAAACGATACAAAGCAGGAACGCCGGCGATATCTCTATTGTCAGGACGGCGAGAATTACGTCTACGGCGAGGGCTACGAGCATCTGTATTCCTCGCTGGACGAGGCGGTGGCGTATATCCGCGAACGACTGGCCGCTTATGGCCTGGAGCAGCGCGTCTTTGACGGAACGGGCAGCTTGATCGATGATAACGTTACGATGCTTTTCGTTGAGCATCGCGACGGGAAAAAACTGGATATCCCGTTGGCCTCCTACGACGATTACCTGCTGAACGACTACATGACGATAGGGCTTGACCCAGCGCTTTCGACGGGCCAGCCTGCGAACGATACGCCGGACGAGCCGGCAACGACACCCGTCACTGATTCCGGCCTGCTCGGCGCGTGGGATTCCGAGGACGGAACGCTGCGCCTGATTTTTTCCAGCAGCGGCTCGGACCTCGCGGTCACGACCGGCGGTATGAAAAACGCGGACGGCTCGATCGTGCTCGTTGATCTGGAAAACGCGCATCGGGACTATGGCAATTATATCCTCAACGGCGATACCATCACGATCATCTCCGACCTGAACGAGCGCAGCACGACCTATATCTGCGCAAACGATGTGCTGACGATCGCGGACAAGGTGTACAATCGGATTGATAAAACGCTGCCCGACCGGCTGATCGGCACATGGGAGGGCGAGCTTGGGACGATTTATTTCGGCGACAACAATAACGTGATGATCAGCGCCGGGTCCGAGAATGCTTATGGCGATTACGTAGTCCTGAGCGAAACGGAGCTGCTCATCAATCTCGACGGCAGGCCGATCAATACCGTTCCGTATTCTCTGGACGGGAACTGTCTGACCGTCAACAAGGCGGTGCTGTATCGCAGCAATTAAGACGCGCGATTTTCCGTCGGCGGATAGAAAGTATAAGACAAAATGGCCGCGCATCCGAGCAGATTCGGATGCGCGGCCATGCGATTCGCCGGAAGCTCAGCCCGTCAGGGCGGCCAAGAGCTCTTCCGGGTGAAAGTCGTTGGGAAGCTCGCCGTAGCCGGTGAGGCGGACAGCGGGTTTGGTTTTGCCGTGGTAGTCGCTGCCGCAGGTGAGGACGTGAAATTCCAGCGATTGAAACACGCAGTCGATCTCGATGCCGTCGAGATAGCGGATGCCGCAGGCTTCGGCCAGCGGCCGGGCCTCGGCGTTGGCGCGGGCGCAGTTGTGGTCCGTGACGCTCATAGCCGTCACGCCGTGCGCTGCGCATCGCGCGACCAGCTCTGACGGGGAAACTTCGCCGTCATCGCTGTAGCGGGAATGCAAATGCACATGCCATCATTTTTCAACCCCCACTTTGCCGATTTCGCTTGAAAATCTGCAAATCCCGCCGTATAATGTCCCCAAAGCCCGTTCCCGCTGCGGCGGATTTTTTGAACGGTGCGGGCAGCAAAACCGGCGGCAAGGCAAGGAGGAAACGACCATGGAAAAAACGAATGCCATGCGGCAGCTCGACCGAAAGAAGCTGGTCTATGCGGTACATACCTATGAGGGCGGTGCGCTGAGCGGGGCCGAGGTCGCGCGGACGATCGGACTGGAGCCGGAGCGTGTATTCAAAACGCTCGTCACCACCGGCAAAAGCGGCGCACATTATGTGTTTATGCTCCCGGTCGAGGCGGAGCTTGATCTTAAAAAGGCCGCAGCGGCCGTGGGCGAAAAATCCGTCGCGATGCTCCACCAGCGCGAGCTGCTGCCCCTGACCGGCTACATCCATGGCGGATGCAGCCCCATCGGAATGAAGAAGCAGCTCCCGACCGTCATCGACCGGAGCGCAGCGGGCTTTGAACGCATCTGCTTCAGCGCGGGCCGGGTCGGCATGATGCTGGAAACCGCCCCCGCCTCTCTCGCCGCCGCCGTCCCGATCACCTACGGCGATATCACCGAATGACCGATTGACAACCCATCGGAAACGGGATATAATAAGAAAAAATGCAAGGAGCGAGTACCGATGATGAATTATCGCGTTTGTTTTCATGAGGACGGCGAGCATACGCACGTCCACGTTCACGCACACACGCATGACGGCGTGGAGCACACCCATGAACACGTTCATGCGCATGTCCACGACGGCGGCGATCACGCGCACACCCACGCCGACGGCGAGCTGACCGAGCATCAGCACAGCCACGACTGCGCCCATGACTGCGGCACCTGCGGCGGCTGCGACCCGATGCAGGAAACGCTGGCGCTCATGCAGTATATGGTCAACCACAACGCCGCGCACGCCAACGAGCTGGCCGGTCTGGCGAAGAAGCTCGAGGAGCTGGGCAATCACGCCGCCGCCGAGCAGGTGCTGGCCGCCGTGAGCGAGTTTGAAAAGGGCAATTTGCGCCTGTCCACGGTGCTGGCCGCGCTGAAATAAGGAGGGAATGCGTTATGTGTCTTTCCACGGTCTATAAAAACGAGTTAAAGAAAGAAAATGTCGCCATGCAGAACGTCATGAAGATCGAATGCGACGGCGATATGGTCATTCTGACCGACCTGATGGAGCGCCAGATGGCCATCCACGGCACGCTCGTCATGGCCAACCTCGTCGAAGGCTGCGCCATTGTAAAGGAAGCGTAAAAAAGCATAAAAAACCGGGGCCGGGCAAACGCCCGACCCCGATATTCTTCGCGCACTACGGCGTGGAACGATGGTGCCAGCACGGGCCGATGCACCCGCAAGGGGTATGCCGCATCCGTAAGGCGGCATAGCCGCCAACGGCTGCGCTAAGGGCATCGGCCCCTCAGCTTGTCAAAAAAGTCCTCACGGACTTTTCCGACAAGCTGCTTTCAAAATTGCAAAATAGGAATAAGGAAGATTATTTTGCAATT
>CABSFY010000022.1 GCA_902477055.1 uncultured Eubacteriales bacterium | reverse complement strand
GCGCAGCCGTTAGCGACGAAGGAGCTTTACGGATGCGGCATACCCCTTGCGGGTGTATCGCACCGGGGTGGCACTTTGGGTCTGGATTATTTTACGATATTCTGTGCGTAACGTGCAAGAATGGTCGCGACCTGGGCGCGGGTGGCGCTGCCGGTTGGGTTAAGGTAATCCTTGCCGTTTTCGTTGCTGCCCTTGACAAGACCTTCCGCATTGGCCCATGCAAGGGCTTCCTTCGCATAGCCGCTGACCTTGTTCGCGTCCGGGAATACGTTCAGATCTGCGCGTTTTGTGGTATCGACGCCCTTCTTCTCCGCATAGCGGTACAGAATGGCAGCAATCTGCTCGCGCGTCACTTCGTCGTTCGGGGCAAAGTGTGTTGCATCCGTGCCGTTAACGATGCCGTTTTCAGCAGCCCAGGCAACAGCCTCGGTGTAATATTCCTTCGCAGGAACGTCAACAAAGCTGCTGGCCTTCGTGGCCGCGGTCTTGCCGTCCAATCTCCAGAGAACGGTGACGAGCATCGCGCGGGTCATCGGGTCGTCCGGACTGAACAGATCGGGGGCTGTGCCGTTGAACAGCTCATGCTGGTTGGCAAACTTCACGCCCTCGTAGAACCAGTCGAGCGTCTTGACATCCTTAAACGGATTGACCCAAGGCTTCTCCGGCTCGACGTAATCCGGGTCCTTCGCGCCGCAGACGGTGCAAGCGCCGTCCTTAAAGCTGTGGCCCTTTGCGGGAATCTCGGTCTGCGCAACGATAACCTCGCCGCACTCGGAGCAGTGGCTGCCCTCGGTCTTGCCCGGCTCGGTGCAGGTCGGCTCGACCGCCGCATCGACCACGACGGTATGCTCATGGTTCTCCTTGCCCGGCGCGGTGGTGTAATACTCCGCCTGGAACTCCAGCTTCTGCTCGGTCTGGGATTCGTCGCACCAGTAGATGTACAGGTGATAATACTCCGACGGCTTCGCGCCGGTATCGGGGATGTACTGCGAATCGTCGTAGACCCGGAAGCTGCCCTCCTCGTCGTACAGGACGACCAGGTTCGTATTCAGCGCGTTCTTGAGCAGCATCTTGCTGCGCTCGTCAGGCGTAAAGGTCCAGTTGGAATACGCATCGGGCGTATCCGTAAAGGCAAGCGCACCGTCCTTGACGGTCAGGTACTGGCCGGACAGGAGATTGCGGATGGTGTAGACATCCGTCCCGGAGCGCTTGAACTCGAAGCGGATGGGCTTCGCGCTCGTCTGGAACATCAGGTATTGGTCGCTGACCTCGGCGTTGGTTTCCGTCACAAGGTCAACGGCGCGGCCGGTTTCATTCATTGCGAACGGCTGCGAGAAATCGTAGTTATGCGTGGACGGATCGACCTCTGCGCCGCAAATGGCCCAGATACCCTCATAGCCGCCCCAGGAGCCGGGGACATAGTAGGTGTAATAATCAACCGTAGCATTCTCGCCCTTGGCAAAGACGGCGTACAGCGTCATATTGCCGCGGACGGCGATCTTCGCGCCGGTACGGTAGAATACACCGTCGATCGTGGTCAGATTTTCGGCCTTTGTAATCGGGCGCGTAGACCAGCCGGAGAACTGATAGCCGCCGTAGATCTCGCCGCAGTTCGGCGCGGTAATGGTCGTGCCGGTCGTGGCGGAAACGGTGGTTTCGCCGGTCGGGGTCACGAGCGTGACGGTCGCGGGCTTGCCGCTTTCAACAAAGGCCGTGGTGCGCTCTCTCTCGTTCGTCGCGAAGTCCTGCGCGGTAACGGTAACGTAATCGAGGTACGGTGCGATCTTGCTGACATCAAACACTGCCGTGCAGCTCTTGCCCGTCTCATTCTCGGAGAAGGCCTTGGCCTCCAGCGCATTGCCGGAGGTGTCGCTGATGTAGATCAGGGAGATGTACTGCTCGTCCGTCGCCGTAACGGTCAGGGTTTCCTTTTCCGGATCGTAGACGACGCTGTTGATCTCCGGTGCGGTGGAGTCAACGGTCAGATCGAAGCTCCAGATATCCTTGTGCCACGCGTCCTCATACGGAAGCTGCGCGTCAAACTGGATGTGGACCTTTGTGCCGGAGGGAACGTAGCGGCTGTTCGCCGCATCCCAGCCGTCCCAGAGGAAGGCCGTGTTCGCCTGCCAGCCCGCATCCTTCTTGTAATAGGCCTTGGGGAGGTATTCCTTGTCCGATTTCTGGTACACCACGCCGGTCGTGGCATCGGTGATCGTCATGACCAGATGCTTCGCATTGCGGAGCTGGTAAGGGACAAGGTAAAGCACATCGGCCCAAATATTGTCGGACGTGTTGCCGTTCGGCGTAGACAGGGCGATATGCGCCTCGTTATACGGCGCATCAAGCACCATATTGTAGCCGGGATAGGCAACGCCCTTGTAGGTCTGGCTGTTCACCAGATAGCCCTCATTGGGGTTGGTGTAGTAGTCGAGCAGCTCGATGCCGGTCCAGCCGAGGTCCTTATAGGTAACGTCGTTGCCGTCCTCGTCGGTATAGGCAACCTTGTTCATCATTTCGGTGTCGAAGGTGTACGTCGCCCGCGCCAGATCACGGAAGTCGGTCTTTTCGAGGACGGGCGCTGCGGTCCAGTCGCCGTAGTAGCTAAGGAAGGTTGCCTTCGCCTTATCGCCAAAGGTGACGTAACCCTCAACGTACGTGCCGTTTTCAAAGCGGGCCAGCTGTGTGAGAACCTCTGTACCCAGCTCCAGCTTGACGTGGACCATCGTCGTGGAATGGGCCGCTACGGCGATCTCCGTCACGGCCGCACCGCCGACGGTATAGGTTGCCTTCGTCGTGCTGCCATTTTCGGCGCAATAGAGTACGGGGCGCAGGGCATTCACGGTCGCACCCGTTTCCTCGTCGGTCGTCAGTCCATCGACCATGACATACGCGGCAGGCTCCACGGTCCGGTTTTCTTCGGAATTGTTGGCCAGCGTGACGTCGAATTCCAGCGTGCTGCTCTTGGTCTTGTCGTCACCCAGCTCAACGAGCGGCTCGGTGACATAAACGCCGTTTTCATACGCGCGGATCGCGTCAAGGGTGTTGGCAAAGCCCGCACCCTGCTTGCGGACGGAATAGAGCCAGTAGCTCTTCTCCTCGCCGCCGCTGAGGATGGTCGCGGAGCTTTCCAGCAGCGTGGTGGCCAGCTTGGCGCGCTCGGCCTTGTCGGAAACGCCCTTGCTCTTGAGGTATTGCAGGAGGTTTGCAAACGAGCCGGAGAGGTTCGGGGTCGCCATGGACGTACCGGAATAGACCTCATAATCGCTGTCGCCGGTGCAGATGGCGGAGTAAACATTGCCGCCGACAGAGGCGATGCTCGGCTTGATCTCCAGCATCGGGTCAACGCCCCAGTTGGAGAAGTCGCTCATCTGGAGGAGGTTTGCACCGTCGGTATTCTCGCCCGCAACGTTCACGCGGTCGGCGACGGTGGTGATGGTTTTCTTTTCGGCAGCCTTCAGCGCCTCGCCCGCGCTCTTGATGACGGAAACGGCGGGGATGGCGAACTTGCTGATCTGCATACTGATGGGCAGGCCGACGACGTTATCGCAGATAATGCAGCCGATCGCGCCCTTTGCGGCGGCGTTGTTGACCTTGTCCTCAAAGTTGAGGCCGCCGCGCGTGACGAGGGCAATCTTGCCGCTCACGCTGAGGCCGTCATAGTCGGACAGCTCGCCCTTGCCGGGAACGACGACATAATCATAGGTCGTACCGGCGAATTTCTTGTACCAAAGGCCCGCTGTCGTGGAGGCCTCGTTGGAGGAATCGACGTAGGAAACGACGTTGCTCGCATCGCCGCCGATAGACAGCACGAAGGTCAGGTAAGACGCGTTGTCCGCAGAGGCCACGGAAACCGCGCCGGTGTAGGTCGAGGGAGAGGCGACCGTGCCGTAGTCGCTGTACTCCGAGCCGATCACGCCGTCCTTGGCGTTCTCCACCATGGAGTACTCGTTGCCGCCCGCGATGGACAGAACGACACCGGCCTCGGACAGTCGCTTGTAGATGTTGCCGAACACCTCGGTTTCGAGGTCCTCGTCATAGGTAAAGCCGTTCTGTGCGCCGATGGACATATTGATAACATCCGCGCCGAGCTTGTAGGCGTCCTCCATCGCGGCGAAGTAAACGTCGGAGCGGGTACCGGAGGTGCTGTCGCCGAAGATCTTCATCGCGAGAATCTGCGCGGCAGGCGCTGCGCCGGTGAACTCGACCGCACCGTCGGAAGCGGCCTTGTAGCCCGCAGCGATGGCAGCGACGTGCGTGCCGTGGCCCTGATTGTCGGATGGGTCGTTGTCCTTGTCCGCGTAGTCATAGGCAAAGGGGAGCTTGGCGCTGACATACTTGCCGGAAACGCTCGCCTTGGAAACGTCGGCGGCGGTCAGCGCGGGAGCTTTCAGAAGGTCGGTGTTCTGGAACACCTCATGCGTCAGACGGACGCCGGTATCCAGAATGGCAATGACCGTGCCGTCGCCGTTGTAGCCCAGTGCATTGGCGGCGGGGTTGCCGGTGCTCTCCCCGGCATTGACCATCCGGGTCGCATCGCCGCTTTCCACGACGGGCGCGGCGTAGGTGTTGGCGATGTAGACCGCCTCAACGCCGTCGATGGCCGCAATCTTGTCCAGATCGCCGTAGGCCACGTCGCAGCTGAAGCCGTTGAGCAGCGTATCGAATTCGTATGCCATTTCATACGAAATGCCACGCATCGCGCGGCGGACATTCTGATGCGCACTTTCCAGCTTTCTGGTCTGCAGGCCGCTCTCGGACTGCGCAACGTCGGCGACGGGTGCGTCCTTCAGCACAACGATCGCGCGGACCGTTTCGTCGTTTGCATACTGATAAGCATTGTTCTCTGCAAAGCTCGCGCTTCTGTAGCCGAGATTCTTCCTGCCGGACTCCTCAACGATCGGAGCGGCATCGGGCTGCTGCACCGCAAACGCGGCCACCGGCAGCACGGAGAGGAGCATCGCCACAAGCAGCAGCCATGCGAATACTTTTTTCATACTGTTCTCCTTTGACGAATCGCGGGCAGCACGGCCGGATACCGGCCGCACTGCCTGCTGGTTTTCTTTTGCTGTGAGATTTTTTAAGGTTTAGGTGCGATCATCAATCGCCCGTCTTTACGCCGCAGCGCCTTGGCCCCCTCTGACGCGGGAGCTGTCAGCCGCAGGCTGACTGAGGGAGAGATGCTGGCAGTTGCGTTGACTGAGAGATTTCTTTTCATCGAAACCCGCTCTCCTTCCGTCACGGCTTCGCCGTGCCACTTCTCGCTGCGGCTCGGTCGCCTCACGGCTCTGACATGCCGCCGGCATGTCATTCCCTCCCGCGAGGCCGCTTCGCTACCCTCGCAGAGGGAGGTCTTTTCGACTGCGTGCCGGCCAAAGGCTCCCTTGTCAAATGGAGCTGTCAGCGTAGCTGACTGAGGGATTTCCTTCGCGCCAACGGCGCGAATTTTAATCGTGCCGATAGGCACACACCTTTATCGATAGTGCCTGCAACGGCGGGGTCAGGGGTCCCCGCCCTACGAATGGTGTTCGATGGTGCGTCCGGCGCGATGTCCGCATCGCGCCGGGGTGGCACCTTCGGTATCGATTATTTTACGACATTCTGCGCATACCGTGCAAGAATGGTCGCAACCTGAGCGCGGGTGGCGCTGCCGGTCGGATCGAGGTAATCCTTGCCGTTTTCCTTGCTGCCCTTGACAAGGCCTTCCGCATTGGCCCATGCCAGCGCGTCCTTTGCGTAGTCGCTGACCTTGTTCGCATCCGGGAATGCGTTCAGGTCGGCGCGTTTGCTGGTATCGACACCCTTGTTTTCCGCATAGCGGAACAGGATGGCGGCGATCTGCTCGCGCGTCACTTCGTCGTTCGGAGCAAAGTGCGTCGCGTCAACGCCGTTGACAATGCCGTTCTCGGCAGCCCATGCGACGGCATCGGTGTAATACTCGTTCGCGGGGACATCGACAAAGGCGCTGGCCTTCGTGGCCGCGGTCTTGCCGTCCAATCTCCAGAGAACGGTGACGAGCATGGCGCGGGTCATCGCGTCGTCCGGGCTGAACATATCCGGTGCAGTGCCGTTGAACAGGCCGTTCTGGTTGGCGAACTTCACGCCATCAAAGAACCAGTCGGCTTCCTTCACATCCTTGAACGGGTTGACCCACGGCTGCTCCGGTTCGACGTAATCCGGGTCCTTCGCGCCGCAGACGGTGCAGACGCCGTTTTCATACTTGTGGCCCTTCGCAGGAACCTCGGTCTGTGCAACGAGAATTTCGTTGCAGACGGAGCAGTGCTTGCCCTCGGTCTTGCCCGGCTCGGTGCAGGTCGGCTCGACCGCCGCATCAACGACCTCGGTATGGCCCTTCGCGGGAACCTCGGTCTGTGCAACGAGAACTTCGTTGCAGACGGAACAGTGCTTGCCCTCGGTCTTGCCGGGTTCGGTGCAAGTCGGCTCGACCGCCGCATCGATGACCTCGGTATGACCGGTCGCAGGAATTTCCTGATAGGAGGTGTAGTCGCAGCGGCTGCACGTCTGATAGGCCTTCCAGCCCTTCTCGGTGCAGGTTGCGACCTTTCCGTCGTGGTCAATGTAATCGTGGCCGAGCGCCTCGGTCGTCTTGGCCTCGCGGGTCATTTCGGCTTTGCAGACGGAGCAGTAGACGACCTCGTCGTAGTTGCCGCCCGCAACACAAGTCGCAGCAACCTCGTTCTCACGAACCGCAGCACCGGCCTTGTGTCCGTTCGGCTCGCCGACCGCGACCGTCACAGTATCGCTGACCGCATCGCAGTTGTCGCACTTGACATAGTACTTTGCAGGCTCGGTGCAGGTGGCATCGCTGGCCTTCTGATCAGAGGGCTGCGTGGTGAAGCTGTGGCCGTTCGGCTCGCCAACCGAGACAAATTCCTCGTCGCTGACCGCGCCGCAGACATCGCACTTGACATAGTAGGTCGCAGCCTCGGTGCAGGTGGCGGGAGTTCTCTCCACCTCGGAAGCAGCAGCATTGAAGCTGTGTTCCGGGATCGGCTGCCACGTCAGCAGCGGCGCAACGTTGTTGCAGCCGGTGTTGGCCTTGTAGCCCTCGCCGAGCTTTTCGAGCATCTCAGCAGAGGCAAGCGTTTCCGCATCCACTGCCGTAACGCCGTCGGACAGGCCGTTGCCGACACCCTTCAGCCCTTCAACTTCAAGGTAGTAGCAATTCGTCAGCGTCGCAGCGCCGCGTGCGGAAACGATCGCGCCGACACGGGAGTATTTCTCGGTGTGCGTAATCGCGCCCATGTTGTAGCAGTTGCTGATGGTCGCTTTGGAGTAATCGCTGAGACCGCTGGCAACACCGGCAATATAAGCCAAATTGTCAGAGTTCTCCGTCATACTATCGCTGCCGATGAGGGTACCAACGTTATAGCAATTGCTTACCGTAGATGTGCCACTGCAATATCCGACAACGCCGGCATTATATCTGCCACCGGTTACGGTTCCGGCATTATAGCTGGAAGCGACGGTCGCATTGCTCGTATACGCCACAACGCCGCCGGCGCGGCCGTTGCCATTTTCATTGGTAACATTCACATAGGACGCGCAGTTTTCGATGCGGCCGCCGTTCTGATAGGCGACAATGCCGCCCGCATTGGCTTCATAGCCGCCCGCGCCCGCCGTCATCCACACATCACCGTAAACGGTCAGATTGCGGATCGTACCCTTGCTGTAGCCAAACAGGCCCTGATAGGTCGTTCCCTCGCAGCAGAGGTTCTTAATGGTATGGCCGTTGCCGTCGAAAATACCGGTGAAGTAGAAGCTATAGGGTTCGCCCATCGGCGTCCATTTCTCATTGCCGAGGTCGATGTCCTTGGCCAGCACGGCGTTGCCGTTGTAGCCGCCGCTGACGGAGTTGACCTTGTTGGCAAACCACGCCAGCTCCTCGCCGCCGGTAATCAGATAGTAGCCGCTCTTGCCCTCGTAGGCGCCGGTCGCCTCGTCCGCAGTGATCTGGTGCGGCTCGGTCAGCGTTTCGCCGTCCCAGCCCTCCTGAACTTCGAGAATAACCTCGATTTCCAGTGCCTTATCCGCAACGGTAAAGACGCCCGCCTTCTTCGTAGCGCCCTTGGCCTTGACGAGGTAGCTGTACTCGCCCGCCATGAGGTTGTAAACGCCGTTTTCGTCGGCGGTCATGGCCATGCCGTCCTCGTCCTTGACGGTGATCTGCGTTTCGCCGGTGCCTTCGGGCTTCGTGACGCTGAAGGTGACCGCATAGGTCGGGATCTTGACCAGCTCGATCGATTTCTCAACAGTATCCTCCAGCACGATCTCGCCGGTCGCCGTTTCGTAGCCGTAGGCGCTGACGGTGTAGCTGTAAGTACCCGCGCGGAGGTTATAAACGCCGTTCGTGCCGGTCTGCGTGTTGCCGTTCGCGTCCTTCAGGACGACGGTCGCGTTCTCCGGCGTGACCTTCAGGGTCAGGTCGTAGCGGACCTCCTGCCAGATGGCAAAGAAGGTCTGGTTATACGCGCCGATGGAGTATTCCTGCTCGTCAGCGTAGCTTGCCTCGGTCGCGCTTCTCCACGTGGCCCAGCCGACGAAGCGGTAGCCCTCGCGGGTGAACAGGTTCTTGCTGATCTTCTGCGCAACGCCGTAGGTAAAGGTCTGCTGCTCCATTGTGCCCTCGCCGCCGTTGGCGTTGAAGGTTACGGTGTAGGTCTTGGGCGTCCACTTTGCGGTGTAGTTCGCATCGGCATTGATGACCGTGTCGGCCTCCAGCTTGTCCTCGCCGTGGTACCAGCCGTCAAAGTCATAGCCGCTGCGGGTCGGGGTGGGGATATCGGAGCCGAGTGTGCCGCCCTTCTTGACCAGAACGGTTTTGGGCGAAACGCTGCCGCCGTTGGGGTCGAACGTGACCGTCCAGCCCTCAGTCCAGTGGGCGTAGTAAGTAAAGCTGTCATCCGCAGGCTCGGTCACGACGGTGTCCGCCGACACAAGCTCGCCGCCCTCGGCTGCCGTGTACCAGCCGTCAAATACCAGCGATGTATGCTTCGGCGCAGGAAGCGCGCGGTTGGTATAGTAGTTTCCGTAAGAAGCCTTGCGCTCTCCAAGCTTCTTTCCGAACGCTGCGCCATCGGTGTCGGAGCTTCTCTGCCCCGTCCACTTGATGGAATCGACCTGTTCAGTGCCGTAGCCATATTCTTTCTCTTTCTCCAAATAGCCGCCGTTGGCGTTCCAAATTACATCGTAAACCGCCGGCGTATAGGACGCGGTGATTTTGGTGTCCTCAGCAGGCATGGTAGCAATGGTTTTGTCCCACTTGACGCTCATGCCGGTAGCGGCAACCTTCGGCTCAACAATCGGCGTGCCGAATTTCACTTTGCCGTGGGTGTAGGCATCCTCAGCGCTTGCAATCTCGTAGTCGCCGGTGTCCCACGTCAGAATGTAGCTGTTTCTTGTGTAGTAGAGCTTGAGCACCAGGTCGGCGGAGGCGCTGCCGCTTGTGACATTGTTTGCGTTCTTCGCGTCAAAGGTAAAGCCTTCAAGCTCGGCTGCCGTTGCCGTGACTGGCGTACCCGGCTCGGCGCGCTTTTCCTCGGTCGAGGCGAGGGTGTAGTTGTCGTCATCAACATTCTGCTGATAGGTTTCAACCTTATACTTGATCGCCGTAGTGGAATACTTCCACGTCTGCCAGCTCAGAACGGGATAGCCGTCCGTGCCGTCTTCCCAATTCGTGCCGAGCGCCGCCGCCAGAGAAGCAAATTCCGCAGCGGTTTTCTTGGTGCCGCCGCTGCCGCTGCCCGAATAAGCAGTTTCCAGATAATAGCAGTTATTTATCGAGGCAGAGCCGTAATAATTATAAGCAATCGGTCCCTCTTTGGTGGCATCGCTCTTAAATTCCTCCGTGCTGAAGAAGTGGCAATTCGTAATTACGCCATTGTTCCTTCCGCAAATACCACCGACGGTATCACTTTTGTTCGGACTTTCAACAAAGCTGCCCGTGAAATAGCAATCGGTGACCGTTCCTTTATTCTGATTTTGGCCAACAATGCCGCCGGTGTAGCCGTAGCTATTCCTCGCAGCGCTGTGATCCATCGTCACATTCGCCGAGCAGAGGCTCACAGCGCCGTAGTTTTCACCGACGATGCCGCCAACGGGCTTGTCCGCGGTGCTTTTTGACTTTACGGCACCGGCGTCTATGCTGCACTGCGTAACCGTACCCGTCGAGTCAAGGTAGCCAACCAGACCGCCTATGGTACCCGAGCTAGTCACGTCAGCGCTTAACACGCGAACATTGGAGATTGTACCGTAGCAGCAACCGGCAATCGCACCGGTTTTTGGATCATAATAGCCGGCATTAGCTACAGCTGCGGTATCAACGGTGAAGTTCTTCACGACCGCACCGGCCCCGATGTATGCAAACATACCGACAGAATCGCCATCCTTGCTGATGCTGATCGTCACGGTATGGCCGCCACCGTCGAAGGTGCCGTCAAATGTACCCGATAACGGCTCGTTTACCGTAATATCGCCAGACAACTTATAGCTGCCCGACAGATTCGTGATCTCGCTGAGACTTGTAATGGCAACGGCATCATCCTCTGCCGAGGCCATCACTGGAAACAGGCTCAAACACAGCGCTATCGTCAACAGCACCGCGAACAAGCGTTTTCCGGTTTGTTTCATTCTCATCGCTCCCTTATATGAATTCCCATAGGTATTGCTTGTAACGATACCTCTGACTATACTTCATATTCTATCACTTTTTTACTTTACTGTGTAAAATTATTTTGTATATATTTTCTTAAATTTGCTCCATTCGATTTGGAAATTTTTACAAAGCAGCGGATTCACAGGTCTATAACGTTTATTTATGCGTAGTAGCGCGATACGTATCCCCCATGTCAGGTATCGGTCTATATGCGCAAAAGCAGCAAAAGTCCCCCGCAGGACGGACGAACTCCGTCTTGCGGGGGACAAAAATATCCGATTCTTCCTATTCTAAAGTTTAGATATCCCGGCGGCCCTCCAGCGCGCGCAGGAGCGTCACCTCGTCGGCGTATTCGAGCTGACTGCCGACCGGGATGCCGTAGGCCAGCCGCGTGACGCGCACCTCCATCGGCCGCAGCAGGCGCGAGATGTACATCGCCGTCGCCTCGCCCTCGGTGTCGGGATTCGTGGCCATGATGACCTCGCGCACATCGCCCTTGCCCACCCGGCTGAGCAGCTCGCGGATACGGATGTCGTCCGGGCCGATGTGATTCAGCGGTGAGATGACACCGTGCAGCACATGGTAAACGCCCGAAAATTCCCGCGCCCGCTCCATTGCAATCACGTCCTTCGGGTCGGCGACCACGCAGATCACGCCGTGGTCCCGGCTCTCGTCGTCGCAGATCGGGCAGATGTCGCGGTCCGTCAGATTCTGACACACCGGACAGAAATGCACCGACTTTTTCGCCTCGGCCAGCACGGAAGCGAACTCCGCAACCTCCTCCTCCGGCAGACTCAGCAGATGAAAGGCCAAGCGCTGTGCGGTCTTGCCGCCGATGCCGGGGAGCTTTGCAAACTGCTCCGTCAGCCGCTCCAATGCGGCAGGAAAATACCGCATCAGAACAGGCCGCCCAGACCGCCGAGGTTCAGCCCGCCGGTCAGCTTCGACATATTCTGCGCCGCCTCGGCCTCGGCCTTGCGCATCGCCTCGTTGACCGCGCCGACGATCATATCCTGCAGCATTTCCACATCCTCCGGATCGACCGCTTCGGGCGCGATGGTCAGGCTGATAACCTCGTGCTTGCCGTTGACGCTCGCCTTTACGACCCCGCCGCCAACGGTCGCCTCGTACTCCTTAGCTTCCATTTCCTCCTGCATTTTCAGCATATCCTGCTGCATCTTCTGGGCCTGCTTGATCATGTTCATGTTCATCCCGCCGCCCATACCGCCGCGATATCCGCCTTTTGCCATCGTTCGTTCTCCTTACGTTGTTGTATTGTTTTATTGTTATTATTGTAATGTATGCCCTCGCGCCAAAGCCGAAGGCTCCAGCAATTGCGGGCAAAGCCCGCTGTCCTTGCGCAAAGCGCAAGAACGCAATCCCTCAGTCACGGCTTCGCCGTGCCAGCTTCCTTTACACAAGGGAGCCTTTCGCCTGCGTGCCAACTAAGGGCTTCCCTGTGTAAGGGAAGCTGTCATGGCCTCTGGCCATGACTGAAGGATTGTTTTCGCGCCTCCGGCGCGAAATTTTAATCCGTGCCGTCAGGCACACCTATTTATATTATTCACTATTCACTAACTCGACACTGCTAGCAGCGGCGGGCTGAGGGCAGCCCGCCCTACGAATGAAATTCGATAGTACGCCGTGGGCATCGGCCCCTATGCGAAGGTCATTTCAGCTCCACGATATCCGGATGCTCCTTGGCAAAGCCCATGAGCCGGTCAAAATTTGGGTTTTCCCTCTGCTTTTCCTGTTCGGTAATGCAGGCGGTGATTCTGCGGCCCAGCAGGGCCGAGGCACTCTCACCAATCGTTTGCAGGACCTCCGGCGAGTTCACCAGTTGCTTGGACAGCGGAGTCCGGCAGTCGAGCAGCAGCCGGTCGCCGCGCACCTGTCCGCGCACCGGCGAGTCCTCCCCCGCCGCAAACAGGCAGCCGACAGAGCGCTTGAGCGTCTGATGCAGCCGCTCGACCAGACTCTGCCAGAATCCGTCCGGTGCATCCGACTGCGGCACCGCCTCCTGCGGCACAACGGGCGGCTCCTCCGGCAGGGGCGGCGCGTCCGCATCGTCCCACGGCGGAGCCTCGTCCGAGGCCGGGGCAGCCTCCTGCGCCGGGACGGCAGCCGGAACAAAGCCGGCAGCCAGCTTGTTTTCCAAACGGCTGATGCGCGCATTCAGCGACTGCGCATCGAGCTTCGCCTCCGTTTCGCACAGGCGCAGCAGCGCCAGCTCCGCGTCGATGCGCCGGTTGGCGCTGGTGTTAAAGCCCGCTGCCGCATCGCGTAAAATCGACGTAATGCGCAGCAGCTCGCCCGCGCCGAACAGCGGCAGCAGCGTCTTTAGCTCCTGCTCCGTGCAGATGCCGGAAATTAAATTCACGCCGCCCTTCGGCGCCGTGCGAAGGATCAAAAGGTCGCGCGCCACGGCGCACAGCTCGTCGAGCATAGCGGCAAGATCCTTTCCCTCGGCGTACTGCTCGTTGAAGATCGTCAGCGCGGCGGGCGCGTTGTGCTGCCCGATTGCCTGCATCAGCTCGGCCGTTTTCCGCGCCGCCGTGAAGCCCAGCACGCGGCAGATTTCCTCCGTCGTGACCGCGCCGTTGACCGCTGAGGCGCACTGGTCCAAAAGGCTCACCGCATCGCGCATCCCGCCGTCGGCCAGCCGGGCCAAAAACGCCGCGCCGTCCGGCTCCAGCTCGATGTGCTCCCGGTAGGCGATATAGTTCAGCCGGTCCACGATGTCCTCCGGCAGCAGCCGCCGGAAGGAAAAGCGCTGGCAGCGCGAGAGAATGGTCGCCGGGACCTTATGCAGCTCGGTTGTCGCCAGAATGAACAGCAAATGCTCCGGCGGCTCCTCGATGATTTTTAACAGCGCATTAAACGCGCTGATGGACAGCATATGCACCTCGTCGATGATATACACCCGCATCTTGACCTCGCTCGGCGTATAGATCGCGTCGTCGCGCAGGGAGCGGACGTTATCAACGCCGTTGTTCGATGCCGCGTCGATCTCCAGCACGTCCATGCACGCACCGCTGTCGATGCTTTTACACGCGGGGCAGCAATTGCATGGGTTGCCGTCGATCGGGTTTTCGCAGTTGACGGCCTTGGCGAGGATTTTAGCGCAGGAGGTTTTGCCCGTCCCGCGCGTTCCGGTGAACAGGTAGGCATGGCTCAGCCGCCGGTTCAGAATCTGATTTTTGAGCGTCTGCGTCACGCCCTGCTGCCCCACAACGTCGTCAAACGTCTGCGGCCGGTATTTCCGATAAAGCGCCTGGTACATTCCGTTCACCTCCGATGGTTTTTAGTATACTCGATTCGCCGAAAAAAAGCAACAAAAAAACAAGCCCCGCGCACCGGAACGATGCACGGGGAATTGTTTCGATTAAACTCTTTCCTTGACCTTGGCAGCCTTGCCGAGACGGTCGCGCAGGTAGTACAGCTTCGCACGGCGAACCTTGCCGCGGCGAACGGTTTCGACCTTCACGATGTTGGGCGAATGCACGGGGAAAACCTTCTCGCAGCCAACGCCGTAGCTCAGGCGGCGAACGGTGACGGATTCCTCAATGCCGCCATGCTTGCGGGCAATGATGGTTCCCTCAAACGCCTGCACTCTTTCACGAGCGCCTTCCTTAATCTTTACATGAACACGAACGGTGTCGCCGACATTCATCTGCGGCAGCTCTTCCTTCATGTACTGGCTGGTCAGAGCCTTCATCAGATCCATAGCTGTGTCCTCCTTGTTTATTAGGCGTTCATGCCGGCGATGACCGCGCCGCGCAGAGGACCACCCATTTTGCAGACCCGGATATTCTATCACATTCCGCTGCAAAAATCAAGCCTGAATTTGCGGTTTTTTCCTGCGAATTTCCAGATATTTTACAATATTTTGCCGATTCGATAGTGTTTTTTCCTGCCGCGTGTGCTATAATGCCCATGAGAAATCGAAAACGGAGCGTTTCGTATGAAAAAGAAAGCACCACAAGCGCCCTCCGGTGAACGAAAGCGGAATATTCCCGTCGTCAATGCCGCGCCGGAGGAGGGTCTGTCCGCGTCGGAGGTTTCCGTCCGGCAAAAGGGCGGGCAACGCAATATTTCCCCGAAATCCAACACAAAATCCGAACGTCAGATCGTAAAAGAGAACGTTTTCACCTTCTTTAACCTGATTTTTATCGTTCTTGCGGTCGCGCTTGCGATCGTCGGCTCGTTCAAGAACATGACGTTCCTGATTATTGCCTTTGCCAACACGATCATCGGCATTTTTCAGGAAATTCGCGCCAAGCGAGCAGTCGATAAGCTGACGCTCGTCTCGGCCGGCACGGTGCGGGCCATCCGCAGCGGTCAGCGAGTCCCCGTCCGCACCGATCAGCTCGTGCGCGACGATATCGTCGAGTTTTCCGCCGGCGACCAGATCTGCGCCGACGCCATGGTCCGCACGGGCGAGATGCAGGTCAACGAATCGCTGCTGACCGGCGAGGCCGACGCCATCATCAAGCGTCCCGGCGACGAACTGAAATCGGGCAGCTTTGTCATTTCCGGCCGCTGCCGTGCGCAGCTCACCCATGTCGGCGCGGAGAGCTATGCCGCGCAGCTTGCCGCCGAGGCAAAGCGCAACGTCAAATCCACAAAATCCGAAATGATGCTCTCGCTGACGCGCCTGATTACCGTCGTCGGCATCGCGCTGGTTCCGATGGGCATTTTCCTGTTTTTGCGGCACCATCTGAATGTTTTTCAGGGTCTGCCGCTCAAGGAATCCATTCAGTACACCGTCGCCGCCCTGATCGGCATGATTCCGGAGGGCCTATACCTGTTGACGAGCGTGGCCATCGCGGTGAGCTGTCTGAAGCTGACGAAAAGCCGCGTGCTGATGCAGGACATGAACTGCATTGAAACGCTGGCACACGTTGATGTCCTGTGCGTGGATAAAACCGGCACGATCACCGAGCCGAAGATGGAGGTTTCCGACATCTTCCCGCTCGACACGCAGCGCTTTGACTACGACGCGATCGAAAAAATCCTCGCCGCGTTCTACTCCGGCGAGGAGCCGGACAACGAAACGGCCAAGGCCATGGCTGCGCAGTTCTCCGAGCAGAGCCTTTGGCGGGCGGTAAAGCGCATCCCCTTCTCCTCCTCGTCCAAGTGGTCCGCCGCCGACTTCGGCGAGTACGGCCGCTATATCGTCGGCGCGCCGGAGTTCGTTCTGGGCGACCGCTACGACACCGTGCGCTCCAGCGCCGAGCCGTGGTCCGAGCGCGGCTGCCGCGTGCTGCTGCTGGCCGCCTATGAGCAGGAGCTTTCGCCCACGCTGGACTCTGCCCGCGTCGCACCCATCGCGCTGATCTTCCTCAATAACCTTCTGCGCCCCGATGCGAAGGACACCTTCCGTTACTTTGCCTCGCAGGGTGTGTCCGTCCGCGTCATCTCCGGCGATAACCCCATCACCGTCAGCGAGGTCGCCCGCAGCGCCGGGATTGAAAACGCCGAGCGCTATATCGATACCTCCACGCTCGTCACCGACCGCGACTTTGCCGACGCCGTAAAGAAATACACGGTGTTCGGCCGCGTCACGCCGGACCAGAAGCGCCGCCTCGTCCGCGCCTTGCAGGCGCAGGGCCATACCGTCGCCATGACCGGCGACGGTGTGAACGATGTGCTGGCCCTGAAGGACGCAAACTGCGGTATCGCGATGGCCTCCGGCAGTCAGGCGGCGGCGCAGGTCGCGCAGATCGTCCTGCTCGATTCCCAGTTCGGCGCAATGCCGCACATCGTTGCGGAGGGCCGCCGCGTCATCAATAACATCCAACGCGCCGCGTCGCTGTTTCTGGTCAAGAACATCTTCTCCTTCGTCATGACGCTGCTGCTATTTTTCCTCGATATGCCGTACCCGTTACAGGCCATTCAGCTTTCGCTTATCGGCGGTCTGACCATCGGCATACCGTCCTTCTTCCTCGCGCTGGAGCCGAACTACGACCGCGTTGAGGGCCGCTTCCTGCGCAATGTGGTCCGCCGCGCCATGCCCGGCGGCCTGACGAACATCGTTCTTGTGACCATCGCAGGCCTGTTTGTCCGCGTGTTCCAGCTGACCGATGCCGAGCTGAACACCATCGCCGTCTGGGTCGTCGCGACGGTCGGCTTTGTGACGCTGTATCACGTTTCCGTCCCGTTTACGAAGCTCCGCATCGCCGTGTTTTCCACGATGCTGGCCGCCATGCTGATTGCGCTGCTGCTGCTTCCGGGGTTCTTCGAGCTGTCGCGGCTTTCGCTGCAATCCGGGCTGATTTTGGCGCTGCTGCTCCTTGCCTGCCCGACGGTCATGCGCATTTTCCTGCTGTTTTTCGACAACGGCATGGCCCGCCGCGACAAGCACCTCCCTCACCGCCGCGTCCGGCGCAGAAAATAACACAAAAAATCCCGGCAGGAGGTTCCTGCCGGGATTTTTCGCGCTTTTTACTTTGCACCCGCGACGATCTTCGCCGTTGCGCTTGCGCCGATTCTGGTAGCGCCGGCCTCGATCATGGCGATCGCATCCTCATAGGTGCGAACGCCGCCGGAGGCCTTCACGCCCAGCTCGGGACCGACCGTCTGCCGCATGAGGCGAACATCCTCAACCTTCGCGCCGCCGGTGGAGAAGCCGGTGGAGGTCTTGACGAAGGCAGCGCCCGCGAGCTTCGCGCAGGTGCAGGCCTTGACCTTCTCCTCGTCGGTCAGCAGGCACGTTTCGATGATGACCTTGACCAGCGCACGGCCGCGCACGGCGTTGACCACGCCCTCGATGTCGCGCTTGACGAGCTTCCAATCGCCGGACTTGATTGCGCCGACGTTGACGACCATATCGATCTCCTTCGCGCCGTTGGCCGCCGCATCGGCAGCCTCAAACGCCTTAGCCTCCGGCGTACAAGCGCCGAGGGGGAAGGCAATGACACAGCAGGGCGTCACATCGCTGCCCGCAAGCTGCTCGGCAACGTAACGAATATAGCTGGGGTTGACACAGACGCTGGCCGTATGGTACTGCTTGGCCTCCTCGCAAATACGGCGAATATCTTCAAGGCTGGCCTCCGGCTTGAGCAGCGTGTGGTCGATGTACTTGGCGATGCTTGCGCCCGCCTCCGGTGCCGTCAGCTTCGGGCCGCAGTCCGTGCCGACCTCCTCCGTCACCTGACGGATGATCTCATTGATGTCCATGTCTATGCTTCCTTTCGGTTGTTTTTGTTTTTGCTCGGTCTGAGTTTATCATGCGGTTATTTCTCTGTCAAGCTCTTTTTATTTATCTTGCCTTTCCCGGCGGTTGCAGATATAATAAGGAGAGAAATGAAAATAAGGATGAATTGGCATGACCGAAAAGCTGTATTATGTAAACCAATATCTGCAAACCGCCACCGCCCGCGTGCTATCCTGCGCAGCGGGCAAGGCCGGCTGGCTTGTCACGCTCGACCGGACGGTCTTTTACCCCACCGGCGGCGGCCAGCCCTGCGATCTCGGTACGATCGCCGGCGCGGCGGTGACGGACGTTTTTGAGGATGGCGATACGATTGTTCACGTCTGCGACCGCCCCCTGCCCATCGGCAGCGAGGTCGAACTAAGACTCGACTGGCCGCGCCGCTTCCGCTTGATGCAGGGCCATTCCGGCGAGCACATCGTTTCCGGCATCATTCACGCCCGCTTCGGCTACGACAACGTCGGCTTCCACATGGGCAGCGACGCGATCACCATCGATTTTTCCGGCGAGCTGAACGCCGAGCAGCTTCAGGCCGTCGAGCTGGCCGCAAACGAGGCGATCTGGCGCGATCTTCCCTTCCGGGTATTCTATCCGGAAGCGGCGGCGCTGGCCGTTCTCCCCTATCGCAGCAAGAAGGAGCTGACAGGTGCTGTCCGTCTGGTCGAGATCGAGGGCGTCGATCTTTGCGCCTGCTGCGGCACGCACGTTGCCCGCGCCGGCGAGATTGGCCTTGTCAAGCTCCTGTCGAACGTCCGCTTCCACGGCGGCTCCCGCATTGAGATGCTGTGCGGCGAGGAGGCGCTGGCATATCTGAACGGTGTCTGTGTGCAGAATCAGGCCGTTTCCGCCGCACTCTCGGCAAAGCCGCTCGAAACCGCCGCCGCCGTCCGCCGTCTGCTCGACGAGCAGGCCGCGCTGAAATACCGCCTGACCGGGCTGGAAAACGAGCTGCTGGCCGCAAGGGCCGCCGCCGTTCCCGCGGGCGGCTGGCAGCTCATCATCGACGAGGCGCTTTCGCCGGAGCTGCTGCGGCGCTATGCCGAGCTGCTGGCGCAAAAATGCAGCGGCGCAATTTTCGCGGGCAGCGGGGAAAGCTATCGCTACGTGCTGTTCGACCCCAAGGGCGACCTGCGCGAGTTATCGAAGCGGCTGAATTCCTCGCTCAACGGCCGCGGCGGCGGCAAGCCCGGCTTTGTGCAAGGCTCCGTTTCCGCCTCCCACGCCGCAATCGAGTCGTTTTTCTCAAACGAAAATTTATAATACGTTTCCCCTCCGTGCAGCACCGTTCCCGCGCGTTCGGCAAGCTCGCTGACGGTCAGAAACGTATAGCCGTCTGCCTGTAACGTATCGATCACCCGCAGCGCCGCGTCCACGCTGGAATCGGACATATCGTGCATCAGAATGATGTCCCCCGCCGAGGCCGCCTTGACGATATGCTGTGTTACGGTATCGCTTTCCGTGCAGCGCCAGTCCTCCGGGTCCACCGACCACAGCACGACCGGCAGGTCCGAGCAGACGGTTTGACGCAGAATTTTCGCATCGTAAAGCCCGCCGGGCGGGCGAAGGAGCATCGGCTCGCGGCCGGTCGCCGCACGGATCTTTTCCGAGGCCGCCGCAAGATCGGCGCAGACCTCCTCGGCAGAAAGCTGCGTGAAAAACTCATGCCGGTTGCCGTGCGTGCCGATCTCATGGCCCTCGGCAGCGATCCGCGCCGTTAATTCCGGGTACTGGTCGATGCGATAGCCGCAGAGGAAAAATGTTGCCTTAACCCCGCGCTCTGCAAGGCCGTCGAGCAGCCGCGCGGTGAACCGGCCGGACGGCCCGTCGTCGAACGTCAGCGCAAGATACCGCTCCGCCTCCCCCGCCCGCACGGGCAGCAGGCACAATGTGCATAATAATACGACACAAATCCATCGTTTCACGCGCGTTCCCCCCTCGTGCAGCCACGTCTAGTATGCGCCGTTCGCGGGAAAATGCGTCTGGAAAAGAAAGGAACGAACCATGCTATCAGTTCTCTGCCCCGTCTGCGGCGCGGCGCTGGCCACCAAACCAGCACAATGGCAATGCGAAAACGGGCATTGCTTCGATGTCGCAAGACAGGGTTATGTAAACCTGCTGCCCGTCAAGCAGAAGCACTCCCTCCACCCCGGCGACACCCGCGAAATGGTCGCCGCCCGCCGCGCCTTTCTGGACGCGGGCTACTACGCGCCGATCCTGCAAACGCTGCAAGCGCTGGTCGCCCGGTTTGCGCCAAACGCGAACACCGTCCTGGACGCGGGCTGCGGCGAGGGCTATTATCTCTCCGGTCTGACCGGCATCGTCGAACGCTGGGGCATCGATATCTCGAAGGATGCCGTCCGTTTTGCCGCCGCGCGGGAAAAGCAGGCGCACTGGCTGACTGCCACGGCAACGCATCTGCCCTTCCCGGATGACAGCTTTGATTGCGTGCTTTCCATGTTCGCCTTTACGGCGGAGGCGGAATTCGCCCGCGTTCTGAAGCCCGGCGGCTGCTTTCTTCAGGTTCTGGCCGGCGCGAAGCACCTGCCCGCGCTCAGGCACATCATCTACCCTGAAGTCTTAGAGCGCGAGAAAACGCTGCATCCGGAATTGCCCGGCTTCACGCTGCAATATTCGCAGACGCTGCAATTTGACTTTGCGCTCGAAAGCGCCGAAATGGTACACAATCTTCTGTACATGACCCCGCACGTCTGGCGCATCCGCAAGGAAAACGCCGAAGCACTGGCGCAGACGACCCGCCTCGACGAGCAGGCCGAGGTGATTTTTAACGTCTACGCGCTGGACAAGCCGGGAAAAATCTGATAAAATAAAGGACAAATTTTGGGGATTTCCACCGAAGGAGTATCCATGTTAGAAAAACTGAAGGCATTGGAAGATAAATACGTCGAGCTTTGCGCCCGCGCCGAGCAGCCGGACTTCTACGCCGACCCGAAAAAGGCGGCGGCCTATCTGCGCGAGCAGAAGGAGCTGGAGCCGGTCGTGAATGCTTACCGCGCCTATTGCCGCGCCAAGCAGGATATGTCTGACGCGCTGGAGCTGATGAGCGGTCAGAACGACGCGGAGCTGAAGGCGCTGTGTCAGGAGGAATTTGCCGACGCGAAAAAGCGCAGCGAGGCGCTGGAGCAGGAGCTGAGGCTTCTCCTGCTGCCGCAGGACCCGAATGACAGTAAAAGCGTCATTATGGAAATTCGCGGCGGCGTCGGCGGCGAGGAAAGCGCCCTGTTCGCGCACAGCCTGTTCCGAATGTACAATCTCTACGCCGCCGCGCGCGGCTGGAGCGTCGAGCTGCTGAACTACTCCGAAACGGAGCTTGGCGGCATCAAGGAAGCGGATTTTGAAATTCGCGGGACGGGCGCGTTCTCCCGCCTGAAATTCGAGTCCGGCGTGCATCGCGTTCAGCGCGTGCCGGAGACGGAATCCGGCGGCCGCGTCCACACCTCTACCGCGACAGTCGCCGTCCTGCCGGAGATGGAGGAGGCCGAGGTCGATCTCCGGCCCGAGGACATTGAAATGCAGGTCTACCGCTCCTCCGGTGCCGGCGGCCAGCATATTAACAAGACCTCCTCGGCCGTGCGCCTCATTCACAAGCCCACGGGCATTGTTGTGTCCTGTCAGGAGGAGCGCAGCCAGTTCCAGAACCGCGAAAAGTGCATGATGATGCTCTCGTCCAAGCTCTACCAGATGGAGCAGGAGCGCATCGAATCGGCCTATTCCGGCCAGCGCCGCAGTCAGGTCGGCAGCGGGATGCGCAACGAAAAAATTCGCACCTATAATTTCCCGCAGAGCCGCGTCACCGATCACCGCATCGGTCTGACGCTTTACAAAATCGATTCGATCATGAACGGCAACCTTGACGAGCTGATCGACGCGCTTGTCGCCGCCAACCAGGCCGAAAAGCTGCGCGAAAGCGGGGAGGCAACATGAAAACACAGCTTTTATCCGCACTCGACCCACAGACACCCAAAATCGCCGCCGCAATCATTCGCGCGGGCGGCCTTGTCGCCATTCCGACGGAAACGGTCTACGGCCTGGGCGCGAACGCGATGAACGAGGCTGCGGTCGCAAAGATTTTCGAGGCCAAGGGCCGTCCGCAGGACAACCCGCTTATCATCCACATCGCCGAGCCGGCCGAACTGACGCGTTACTGCCATGATATCCCGGCCAGCGCATGGCTTCTGGCCGAAAAATTCTGGCCGGGACCGCTGACGATGGTCCTGCCGGTCAGGGACTGCATTCCCCGCCGCACGACCGCGAACCTCGACACTGTGGCCGTCCGCTGCCCGCAAACGGCGGTCACGCGCGAGCTGATCCGCCAATCCGGCGTTCCCATCGCCGCCCCGTCGGCCAATCTCTCCGGCAAGCCCTCGACGACCACCGCCCAGCACGTCCTGCACGACTACGGCACGGACGGCAAGCTCGAGGCGATCATCGACGGCGGCCCGTGCAGCGTCGGCGTGGAATCGACCATCATCGAACTGTCCGGCGAGCGCCCGCGGCTGCTGCGTCCGGGCGGCATCACCCCGGAGCAGCTTCGCGCCGTCCTCGGCGAGATCGACATCGACCGCGCTGTGCTGGGACAGATCGCAAACGACACCGTCGTCCGCGCCCCCGGCATGAAATATAAGCACTACGCCCCCACCGCCGAGGTCTACATCGTTTCCGGCACGTCCGAAGCGGCGGCAAGGTACATCCGCGCCCACCTCGTGCCGGGCGATGCTGTGCTTTGTTACGAGGAGGAGCTGCCGCTCTATGGCGGCTGTCCCGCTCTCGCCTACGGAAAGAGCGCCGATGTCCGCACGCTTTCGGCGGGTCTGTTTTCCGCCCTGCGCGAGCTGGACCGGCCGGATGTGCGCCGCATCTTCGCCCGCTGCCCCGAAGGCGGCGGCGTGGCCTACGCGGTCGGCAACCGCCTGAAAAAGGCCGCCGCCTTCCGCGTCATCGACCCGGAGGCCGGGGTATGAAAATTCTTGGCATCACCGGCGGCTCCGGCTGCGGCAAGACGACGCTGCTGCTGGCCGCGCAGGAGCTGGGCGCATACACAATCGACTGCGACGCGCTGTATCACGAAATGCTGGCGCGTGACAGTGAGCTTTTGGCTGCTCTCAAAGCGGAATTTCCCGCCGCCTTCCGCGACGGTGCATTGCAGCGCCGCAAGCTGGGGGAGCTGGTCTTTGCCGCCCCGGACAAGCTGGCGCGCCTCAACGCCATCACCCATCCGCGCGTCGTTTCCGAGGTACGGCGGCGGCTGAACGGGCGCAACGAGCCGTTTGCCGTCATCGATGCCGTCGGCCTTTTTGAGAGCGGCTTGAACGCGATATGCAATGCCACTGTCGCCGTCGTCGCGCCGGAGGAGGCCCGCATCGCCCGCCTGATGCAGCGCGACGGCATTTCCCGTGACTATGCGTTCTCGCGCCTGCACGCGCAGAAAAGCGACGCCGATTTTTCCGCGTCCGCGGACTACACGCTGGAAAACCGGCGCGAAACGCAGCCGGAATTTTTCGCAGATTGTAAGCAATTTCTGAAAGGAGTTATTCATATGGCAAATTACGAAGAACTGCGCAAGGAGCTGCTCTTTGCACCCAAGAACGGCTATGACCGTATCTCTGAGGAGGATCTCGCGGCGATGGAGCCGTACTGCAAGGAGTATATGGACTTCATCAGTGCCTGTAAGATGGAGCGCGAGGCCGTCGATTGGACGATCGCCGAGGCCGAAAAGGCCGGCTTCCGCGCCTATCGCCCCGGCATGGAGCTGAAGCCCGGCGACCGCGTTTACGGCAACAACAGCGGCAAGAGCGTCATCTTTGCCGTCATCGGCTCGGAGAGCCTGAACAACGGCACGCACATCTGCGCCGCGCACATCGACTCCCCGCGCCTCGACCTCAAGCCGAATCCCCTGTACGAGGATGCCGAAATGGCCTATTTCAAGACCCACTACTACGGCGGCATCAAAAAATATCAGTGGACGACCACCCCGCTGGCCATCCACGGTGTCGTCGCGAAGAAGGACGGCACGGTCGTGAAGGTCACCGTCGGCGAGGACCCTGCCGATCCCATCTTCTGCGTGACCGACCTGCTCATCCACCTCGCCGCCGACCAGATGAAAAAGACGCTGGCCGAGGGCGTGACGGGCGAAAACCTCAACATCCTGCTCGGCAGCCGTCCGCTCAAGGATGACGAGGGTGCCGACCGCATCAAGTTCGCCGTGCTGTGCCTGCTGCACGAAAAATACGGCCTGACGGAGGACGATTTCCTCTCCGCCGAGCTGACGATGGTCCCCGCCGGTCCCGCCCGCGACGTGGGCTTCGACCGCAGCCTGATCGCCGCCTACGGCCATGACGACCGCGTGTGCGCCTATGCCGCGTTCAAGCCGCTGCTGACCCTCGGCACGCCGAAAAAGACCGCCGTCTGCGTCCTCGCGGACAAGGAGGAGATCGGCTCGGTCGGCATCTCCGGTATGCAGGGCCAGTATTTTGAAACCTTCATGCGCGACCTTTGCAAGGCCACCGGCGCAGACCGCCGCCGCTGCTTTGAAAGCTCGTTCTGCCTGTCGGCCGACGTGAGCAACGCCTACGACCCCATCTACGCCGAGACCTGCGACCGCCGCAACAACACCAAGATCAACTACGGCACCGGCATTTTTAAGTACACCGGCGCACGCGGCAAGTCCGGCTCATCCGACGCGTCGGCCGAGGTCATGGCCTACGTCCGCAAGCTGTTTTCCGAACAGGATGTCATCTGGCAGACCGGCGAGCTGGGCAAGGTCGATCAGGGCGGCGGCGGCACGGTTGCCTGCTACATGGCAAACCGCAACATTCCCACCGTCGATGCCGGCGTTCCCGTCCTGTCCATGCACGCCCCCATGGAAATCGTTTCCAAGCTCGATACCTACATGACCTACAAGGGCATGAAGGTATTCTACGAAGCCGAATAATCGAGTAGGAGGGGCCTGAATAGCCCCGGCCTCTCACACCACCGTGCGTACCG
>CABSFY010000021.1 GCA_902477055.1 uncultured Eubacteriales bacterium | reverse complement strand
CTGCGGCGGGGTTATTGAACGTGAAAGGGAACCCTGACGGTTCCCTTTCACACTATTCCTCCCTCCGAAACCTTTCGTTGGGCAGTTCTTTGACAGTCTGAGGCCGCTTTGCAGCGGCCTTTCGTTCAGGTATTTCTTGTGAATTTTTCGCCGCATTTGGGGCAGCGGATGTTGATTTTTCCGCGGTTGCGCGGCACACGCATGGTCTGCTTACAGTGCGGGCAGCGGAAGTAGCGGTGGTTGCGGTCCGTGATGCGCAGCCAGAGGTTCTTCCAGCGCTGATTCTCCCGCTGACGGCGGTAGATATTCCGCGAGAGCATCCGGAAAATCGAGCAGCCCAGCATGGCATACGTCAGAAGCGTCAGCAGCGGCCAGATCACGTAGGCATACGCCCAACTGTTCCGCAAAAACAGCGACAACACGCTCGAAAGGAAGCTGAACAGCACCGCCGCAACCAGCAAAACAATATTCAATTGATCCGAACCGTAGCGGCCATACATGAACCGCCGGTAGGAATCACGCAAACGTTGCAGCATTTCATATCACCTGTGAATCATTATAGTCAGATGGCTTCGATTTACAAGAGGCGGCTCGAATTATTTACGATTTGTTTACGTTTTTGCGGCCTTCGGCGGCGAAAAATCGCGGCGCGGGGAACTTTTTCTGGCCCGGCATATTGTTTACCGAGGGATTGTTTGCTATAATAAAAAGAAAATCTTGGGATGTGCATGGATTTGAAGTACGGAACCTGGAACGTTGCTGCGCCGGAGGACGGCGTGGTGAAGGAGCTGTGTGCAGCGGGCTTTGCACCGCTGACGGCGCGGGTGCTAAGCGCACGCGGCTGTCGTTCGGCGGCGCAGGCGCGCGAGCTGCTCGGAACGGAGCAGCCGCTGATCGACCCGCTGCAAATGAAGGAAATGGACCGCGCGGTCGCCGTCATTCGCCGCGCGATGGAGCAAAAAAAGAAAATCGCTGTGTTCGGCGATTACGATGTGGACGGTATCACGGCTACGTGCCTGCTGGCGGACTACCTGCGGACGCACGGGGCCTCGTGCAGCTTCCATATCCCCGGCCGCATCGAGGAGGGCTACGGCCTGAACGCGGCGGCGATCGAGCAGCTGGCCGCGCAGGGCGTGGAGCTGATCGTTTCCGTGGACTGCGGCATCACGGCCGTCGAGGAGGCGAAGCTCTGCAAGCGCCTCGGCGTGGAGCTGGTCATCACCGACCACCATGAATGCAAGCCCGAGCTGCCGGAGGCGGCGGCGGTCGTTGATCCGCACCGAATCGACCGGACCTATCCGCACACCGACCTTTCCGGCGTCGGCATCGCCTTTAAGCTGGCGGCGGCGCTGGAGGGCGACCAGGATGCGATCGCCCGGCGCTACTGCGACCTGTTCTGCCTCGGAACAATCGCGGATGTGATGCCCCTGCGGGGGGAGAACCGCCGCTTGGTCGCCGAAGGTCTGCGGGCGATGCAGCAGCCGGAGCGGCTGGGCCTGCGGGCCCTGATTGAGGCCTGCGACTGCGGTCGCCAGCCCATTACGGCGGGAACGGTCGGCTATGTGCTGGCCCCGCGCATCAACGCAGCGGGCCGGATGGAGCACGCGGAGCTTGCCGTGCAGCTCTTCTTGTCGCGGGAACCGGCGGAGGCAGTACAGTTGGCGCAGACCCTCTGCCGCCTCAACCGCGACCGGCAGACGACAGAGGCCGAAATCTACCGCGAGGCCTCGGAGCGCTTACAAACGACGCACAACAGCGACTGCGCCATCGTCCTCGCCGGGGAAAACTGGCATCAGGGCGTGATCGGCATCGTCGCTTCGCGGCTCTGTGAGGAGTACTGCCGCCCGACGTTTCTGATCTGTCTCAACGGTGAGCGTGGCAAGGCCTCGTCGCGTTCCTACGGTGGCTTTGACCTGTTCCGTTCGTTGACGGAGCTTTCCCCGCTGCTGGAGGACTTCGGCGGACACGAATTTGCCGCAGGCTTTACGATTTCACGGGGCAATATCGACGAATTTCGCCGCCAGATCTGCCGCCGGGCCGAGGAATTCAGCGCGGGCGGCGCAACAAAACCGACGCTGCAAATCGACGGCGAAGTGCCGGAGGAGCTGCTGACGGAGGAGAACATCAACGGTCTGGACCAGCTGGAGCCGTGCGGCACAAGCTGCCCGAAGCCGGTGTTCTGCCTGAGTGAGCTGGAGGTCGAGCGCGTCAGCACCGTCGGCGGCGGGAAGCATCTGCGCCTGCGGCTGAAAACCCGGCGCGGCCAGTCTATACAGGCGATTTATTTCTCGGCCGGCCGGTTGGCAGAACAGCTGCACCCCGGCGACCGCGTGGATGTCGCCTGCCATTTGCAGATCAACGAATACCGCGACACGCGCACCGTGCAGCTCGGTCTGCTCGACCTTCGTGCGGCCTCGGCGACGGCACTGTTCGACCGCTTCACGGCGGGGCAGCCGCTGGCTGGACCGGAGCGGGCGGCCCTGACCCCGGAGCGCGGGGATGTCGCCGCCGTTTGGCGCTATCTGAAGCAGCACCTTCCGCAGAGCGGCCAGTGGGGTCACGTACGGCTGGACGCGTTGGCGGCACGAATTTCACTCAGCGTACCGGAGCATAGCGTGCGCCGGACGCTGCCGAGCCTGACGATCCTGTCGGAGTTGGGCCTCATCGGCCTACAGCGCGACGGCACGGAGGCAGCGATACGCCTTATCCCGAATGCCGCGCCCAATAAATTGGAAAACAGCAAGCTCTATCAGGCGCTTCACATATAGACAAGAATTTAAAGGAGCAAACCGTGGAAACTTTTCAGGAACACTATGACAGCATGATGCGGACCATCCGGCAGCACTGCCCGCAGGCGGACCTCACGGTCATCAACCGCGCCGTGGACTACGCCCGCGCCAAGCATGAGGGGCAGAAGCGCAAGGATGGCTCTCCCTATATCATCCACCCGCTGGCCGTGGCCGAGATCGTCGCGGAAACGGGCCTGGATACCGACGCGATTCTGGGTGCGATCCTGCACGACTGCATCGAGGACACTGACTCGACGCATGATGAAATCGCCCGGCAGTTCGGTTCGACGGTTGCCTCACTGGTCGAGGGCGTCACGAAGCTGACCCGCGTGGAGTATTCCACGCTGGAGGAGCAGCAGATGGAGAATCTGCGCAAGATGTTCATGGCCATGAGCAAGGACATCCGCGTGATTTTGATTAAAATCTGCGACCGTCTGCACAACACGCGCACGATGCAGTTCCAGTCCCCGGCAAAGCAGATCTCCAAATCGCGCGAAACGATGGATATCTACGCGCCGCTGGCGCATCGCTTAGGTATGCAGAAGATCAAATGGGAGCTGGAGGATACGAGCCTCAAGTACCTCGACCCCGCGGGCTACGACGAGATCATGCAGTACCTTGCCGAGCATCAGCGCGAGGCCGACGAGTTTATGAAAACGATCCAGACGCAGATCACCACGCGCCTGTCCTCCGTCGGCATCCACGGGACGATCTACGGCCGCATCAAGCATGTCTATTCCATCTACCGCAAGATGAAGGCGCAGGATAAGAAAATTGACGAGCTTTACGATATGTATGCCTTCCGCGTGATCGTGGACACCATTCCGGACTGCTATAACGTCCTCGGCCATATCCATGACCTGTTCAACCTGGTGCCGGGGCGCTTTAAGGACTATATCTCCACGCCGAAGCCCAATATGTATCAGTCGCTTCACACGACCGTCATCGGTCAGCAGGGGATCCCGTTCGAGGTGCAGATTCGTACATGGGAGATGCACGAAACGGCGGAATACGGCATCGCGGCGCACTGGAAATACAAGCAGGGTGTCGAGGGCGGCGATGAGAAGCAGTTTGAATGGGTCCGCCGCCTGCTCGAAACGCAGCAGGAGGAGAGCGACGCGGAGGACTATATCCACTCTCTGAAGGTGGATATGTTCGACGACGAGGTGTTCGTCTTTACGCCGAAGGGCAAGGTTATGAGCCTGCCCGCCGGGTCCACGCCAATCGATTTTGCCTACGCGATTCACTCCGGTGTCGGTAACGCGATGGTTGGCGCGAAGGTCAATAACCGCATCGCCAGCTTCGATCAGCAGCTCAGCAACGGCGATATCGTCGAAATTTTGACCTCAAAATCCGCAAAAGGTCCCAGCCGTGACTGGCTGAACATCTGCAACAGCACGCAGGCGCGGACGAAGATCAAGCAGTGGTTCAAGAAGGAAAAGCGCGAGGAGAACGTGACGCACGGCAAGGCCAGCTTCGAGGGCGAGCTGCGCCGCGCGAACATCAACCCCTCTGTTTTGCAGGACCCGGAGCTGCTGCCCGGCCTGCTGAAGAAACTGTCGTTTGATAACTTAGAAGATATGTACGCCGCCATCGGCTACGGCGGATTGACCGCTGCCAAGGCGTTCGGGCGCATCCGCGACGAGTTGACCCGCGCAGTGCGGCAGACGCAGACGAAGGAGCCGGCCAGGCCCGCCGAGCAGGCACCGGTCAAGCTCAGCCGCCATAAGGACTCCGGCGTGATCGTTGAGGACATCGAAACGTGCATGATCAAATTCTCCCGCTGCTGCACGCCGGTGCCGGGGGACGATATCGTCGGCTTTATCACCAAGGGCTACGGCGTGTCCATCCACCGCCGCGACTGCAAGAACGCCGCCGGTGTGAACGACCCGCAGCAGGCCGGGCGCTGGGTACGCGTTTCGTGGTCGACGGCGGAGGACAAGCCGTTTGCGACCACGTTCGAGATCGACTCGACCGACCGCGACGGCATCTGGATCGACATTGCGACGGCCCTGACGGCCTCGCGCGTAAAAATCACCGAAATTTCCGGCCGTGATATGCCGGCCGGGAAGGCCCGGACCATCGCGACCTTCGAGGTCAAAAACGTGCAGGAGCTGGAGGCCATCCGCTCCCGCATCCGCAATATCGCGGGCGTGACCGACGTGCGCCGGGGGCAGAACTGATGCGGGCGGTAGTCACGCGCGTCAAGCGCGCAAGCGTTACGATCGACGGCCGGATCAACGGCGCGATCGGGCAGGGCTTTTTGATCCTGCTCGGCATCGGTCCGGACGACACGCCAGAAAAATGCAGAAAGCTGGCACAAAAGGCGCTGGGGCTGCGTGTTTTCTGCGATGAAAATGGAAAAATGAACCTAAATCTGGAGGCCGTCGGCGGTCAGGTGCTGGTCGTCAGCCAGTTCACGCTCTATGCCGACTGCAAAAAGGGCTACCGCCCCAGCTTCATCGGCGCAGCCGCGCCGGACGTGGCAATTCCACTTTACGAGCAGTTTTTGCAGGAGTGCCGCGACCACGGCTTCGAGCCGCAGCACGGCGAATTCGGCGCGGAAATGCAGGTCGAGTCCGTCAACGACGGTCCGGTCACGATTTGGCTGGACACGGATGTTCTGATGCAATGATACGGAGATGGAAAACACCGAATGTCCGCGCCGCCCGCCTGCGCAAGACGTTCTGGGCGCTGAAAATTGCGGCCTTAGCCATTGACCTGCCGTGGATGTTTTTCGCGGTGCCGTATCGCCTGTTTGCGATTTTGTCGCTGCTGCCGCTGCCGGTCTGCCTCGCGCTGTACTGCATCTTCCCCAAGAATGCTGTGCTTGTGGGTGTCACGGAGGAGCAGGCCAACTGCCTGACCACGATGGGCGTGGCGATCATCCTCCCGCTGATCCGGGGGCTTAGCGAGTTCCACGTGCTGCAATGGACGCCGCTGGTGATGCTCAGCATCCTTTCTGCGGCGGTTCTTTCGGCGGTCGTCCTGCCGCTGACAAAGGAATGGCGCGAGAAAACCGCGCCTTTGCTGACGCTGCTTTTTATCCTTGTGCTCTACAGCGCGGCGGCAATTTTACAAATCAACTACCTCGCCGAGCGCGGCGTTCCGCCGCAGCAGACCGCCATCGTACTGGATCAGAGCTGTGAGCAGAGCGGAAAAATGACAAAATACTATTTTACATTAAAAACCGAAGCGGGCAAACGGGTCCAAATCCGCGTTGACAGCGACCAGTATCGCGACACCAACGTCGGCGACCCCCTCGACATCTCCCTCCACGACGGCGCGTTGTGGATCCCGTTTCTTTTGATCGAATGAGAGCTGGATTATGAAGAAGTTTTTCCAATCCAAGTTCGGCAAGCGAGTGCTGATCTCACTCGGACTGCTGGCGCTGGCGGTCGGGCTGGGCTTTTTGCTCAGCGGCTTTACCGGCGCGGAGAGCGCGATGTGGCAGCGTTGCGTCTTCTGCCTTGCATCCTTTGGCACGGGCCTGAGCGCACTGTTCTTCCTGCTCCTCGGCTGGCCGGGGCTTTTCGCAGGCTATGCCATTGTTCTGATTCAGTTTTTGCCGGAGCTGCTGCCGGAGCCGTGGGATCGCTATTATGCCTTGGCCTATCTTGCGCTGCTGCTTCTGATCCCCGTGATACAGAAGCAGTGGAAGAAGGCGCATCCGGAGAAACGCAAAAAATCCGGCGGTATGAAAAAAGCAAAGAAAGCGGCGCAGCCGGAGGAGCTTACCGCGCCTGCGGACGAGGTGGAGCCGGAGACGGAGGGTGAGCCGGACTTTGTGGTGAACGGGGCCTCGCTGCTGGCGCATTTCCAGATCAGCGACCGGAACTATCAGCTGATCCGCACGCCCGGCGAGCTGCGGGCCTACCGCGTCGGCGGCGAGCTGCGCGGCATTGACGCGACGCTTTTGCAGGACCCTCAAAAGCCGCTGCGCCCGCTCGGGAAAAAGGACTTGACCTTCCCGTTGGACGAGACGCTGCGCATTACCATGAAAACAAGATACGACAGCCGCCTTGACCGCGAGGTGCTGGTCGTCAGGCTGCGCTCCGGCAGGCATACCCATCGGATGACCTGCTTTGCGCAAAACAGCCAAATCCGCGCATTCTTTGCGAGATGCACATCGAACTGCGTCGAAAAAAAGAAAAAAGCACCGGAAAAACCGAAGATGCCGGAAAAGCCTGCCGACCGTAGCCGCGTGGCTGCTCTGCGTAAGGCAAATGTCGCGCTGGCGGTGTTTGCCGGTCTGGTCGATTTGCCGTGGCTGTTCCTGAACGTGCCATACCGGCTGTTTGCGATTCTTGCACTGCTGCCGCCGCTGATTGCGCTGGCGCTGTGCTGCATTTTCCCCAACGACACGACGCTCACGGAAAGCAAGCGCTCGGAGGGCAGCCGCGCCTCCTTTACGGGTGTGATGATCATCAGCTCGCTTGTGCCCACGCTGCGAACGCTGCTGGATTTTAACTTCCCGCAGTGGGGGCGGCTGCTTTGGATCAGCGCCGTGGTGTATGTGGTGCTGCTGGCGCTGGTGCTGCTTTTGTCGACGGAGTGGCGCGCCAGAAAGAGCGTGCTGATTTCCGTTGGCTTTGCGCTGCTGTATTACAGCATCGGCTTTACGGCACAGGTGAATTATGTGTTCGATCGCGCCGAGCCGACGAGCCGCGAGGCGGTGGTGGAGGAAATGCGGATCTCCACCAGCTCCAAAAGTCCGGACACCTACAACTTGACCGTTGTTCTGCCGGATGGGCAGACGCAGGAGCTGTCCGTCGCGCAGGAATTCTATGAACAGACGGAGATCGGCGATACCGTGACGGTCGAGACCTATTCCGGCGCGCTCGGCATTGCGTATGCCGATGCGCACTGACCAGAGGAGGACACAATGAACATTCAAAAGCTGGTTCTGGGCGATTATCAGACCAATTGTTACCTTGTTTCGGACGAAAACGGCGACGCGGCCGTGATTGACCCCGGCTATACGCCTGAGGTGGTCCTCACGGCGACACAAAGGCTGGGGCTGACGGTTCGCGCGGTTTTGCTGACGCATGGGCATTTTGACCATGTGGGCGGTGTGAAGGGCGTGATGGAGGCGGCGCACTGCCCCGTGTACGGCAGCGAGTCCGACCTGACCCTGCCCGAACCGCTGCGGCGTGGCCTGACGCTGACCGACTTTTACGCCGAGGGCGACGAGATCGCCGTCGGGACGCTGCGCTTTGCGGTGCTGGAAACGCCCGGTCACACGCCCGGCTCGGTCTGCTTGCGCTGCGGAGAGGCGCTCTTTTCCGGCGATACGCTGTTTGCCGGTTCCTGCGGACGAACCGACCTTGCGGGCGGCAGCGGCGCGGCGATGCGGCGCAGCCTGTCCCGTCTGGCGGCGATCGACGCGGATCTGACGGTCTACCCCGGCCACGGCCCGGCATCGACGCTGGCCGAGGAAAAGCGCACCAATCCCTATCTGCGAAATGCACTGTAAGGAAATGAAATTATGAAGCTGTATCTGCGCGGTCACGACGACCGCTATGCCGTCGAGCAGCTCCAGCTGGCGCTGTTTCCCGACGAGCCGATGGAGCCTGCCGACGCACCGTTTTCCGGCGACGGGGCGGTTTCGGCGCTGCACGTCGGGACGCATTGGATGACGGCGACGACGAAGCTCACGCTGCACGGAAAGACCGTCCGTGCGATGCGCCGGGAGCGGGCCGCACTGGCAGACGACGTGCCGGCGCGCCGCCGCCTGCTGCAAAACTGCTATTACGACGCAGCGATGCAGCTCCGGCAGCCGCCGGAATGGGGCAGCCTCTCCGGCGTTCGCCCGACGAAGCTGACGACGCGCTGCCTGCTTGCGGGCGGGACTGCGAAGGATGCCGACCGGCTGCTGGAAAAAACTTATCATGTCACCAACGAACGCCGCCGCCTGTGCGTGGAATGCTCGGAGGAAACGGTCGCAGCGGCGGGCCTGCTGCGCCGGGATGACGTGTCCGTGTATATCGGCATCCCGTTCTGCCCGACGCGCTGCGCCTATTGCAGCTTCGTCAGCGCGAGCGTGGAGCGGCTGCAAGGACTGCTGCCGCAGTTTCTTGACGTACTGGAGCGGGAGATCGCCCACGTCGGGCAGCTCCTGCGGCAGTATCATAAGTGTGTGCGCACGCTTTACATTGGCGGCGGCACGCCCACAACGCTCTCCACGCCGCAGATGGCGCGGCTGATGGAGGCAATTCGGACGCATTTTGACTTGACAGACCTGATAGAATATACGGTAGAGGGCGGCCGGCCCGACACGCTCGACCTCGAAAAGCTCTGCGCCATCCGCCAAAACGGCTGCGACCGCATGAGCATCAACCCGCAGACGATGAACGACGCGGTGCTGCAAACGATCGGCCGCCGCCATTCCGCCGCGCAGACGCTGGATGCGTTTCAGGCGGCGCGGGCAGCGGGCTTTGACGGCATCAACATGGACCTAATCGCCGGCCTGCCCGGTGACGACGCGGCCTCCTTCGCCGATTCGCTGGCGCAGGTGATCGCGCTTGACCCGAGCAACATCACCGTCCACACGCTGGCACTCAAGAAGGGCGCGGATCTGTTTTTTGAGCGGATGCAGCTGCCCACGGCCGAGACGGTGCGGCAGATGCTCTCCGGCGCGGAGACGGCCCTTCGCGCGGCGGGCTACCGGCCCTACTATCTCTACCGGCAGAAATATATGTCCGGCAGCTTTGAAAATGTCGGCTGGTGTAAGCCCGGCTACGCGGGGCTGTACAACATCTACATGATGGAGGAGCTGCACAGCATTATCTCCCTCGGCGGCGGCGGAATGACCAAGATCAACCTCGCGGACGGCCATCTCGAGCGCTTCCACAACCCCAAATTCCCCCAGCAATACATCGAACGCATCGACGACGTACTCCGGCAAAAAGACAATGCCTTCGCGTTATTTTAGAGGGGAAACTCCGAAAAAATCGTCTGCGGCGTCTGGCGGATATTTTTTGCCAATTCTTCGGTTTGAAAGGCTTGAAATACACAAAGTATTCCTGCGCCTTTCAAATCTCGACTTGACAAAAAATCTCTCGCCAGCCGCTCTTGACGATTTCTTCGGAGCTTCCCAAGCAAGGCTCTAGTAATCTATTATTCTTGGCGACCATACGCGTATTATGAAACGGAAAGGAACCAACTCTATGGATACTTTATTCTCCAATGTGACCGTCGTGACGATGGACGAGGATCTGCGGGTGCTGTTTTCGGCGTTCGTCGGCGTGACGGACGGGAAGATCAGCTATCTTTCCCGCAAGGCGCCGGAGGAGCATCCCGCACAGATCATCAACGGCGAGGGCATGGTACTGATGCCCGGCCTTATCAACTGCCACGCGCATCTGGCCATGTCGCCCATGCGCGGCTACGCGGACGATGTGGAGCTGCAAACGTGGCTGGGTGACTACATCTTCCCCACGGAGGACCGGCTCGACGGGCGCTGCGTCAAGGCCGCGACGCTGCTGTCGCTGGCCGAGTGCCTGCGCTTCGGCACGACCTCGGTGTCGGATATGTATTTCTACTGCGACGAGGTCTGCCAGGCGGTCGCCGAGAGCGGCATCAAGGCCAACGTTTCGCGCGGCGCGTCGCTGTTCGGCGAGGACTTCTCGTTTGACACCCATCCGGCCTGTAAAGATCTGGTCGAGATGAAGGAAAAGTGGCATAATTTCGATCAGGGCCGCATCAAAATTGAGGGCTGCATCCACGCGGAGTACACCTCGGACTACCGCCTCTGGGAGGCCATGAGCGAGTACTGCATCAACGAGGGCCTGCGGATGCAGATCCATCTGTCCGAAACGAAGCGCGAGCATGACGAGTGCAAGGAGCGCTATGGCCTGACCCCGGCGCAGGTGCTGGACTGCCACCATGTGTTCGACGTTCCCGTGACCGCTGCGCACTGCGTCTGGCTGGAGCCGGAGGATATGGCGCTGCTGGCCAAGCGCAAGGTATCCGCTGCGCACAATCCCTGCTCCAACCTCAAGCTGGCCTCCGGCTGTGCCAAGGTCGAGGACATGGTGCGTGCGGGCATGAACGTCTGCCTCGGCACGGATTCGAGCGCGTCGAACAACAATCTGGATCTGTTCGAGGAGCTTCGTGCGGCGACCTACATGGCCAAGGGTACGAGCCTGAACCCCAAAGCGCTGCCCGCACAGGCTGCGCTGATGATGGCAACGGTCTGCGGCGCACGGGCGCAGGGCCGCGAGGCCGAATGCGGCATGATCAAGCTCGGCATGGATGCCGACCTCATCCTGCTCGACTTCACGCAGCCGCACCTGATGCCCTGTCACAATGTAATGAGCCACCTTGCCTACGCCGCAAAGGGCAGTGATGTGGTGATGACCATGGTGCGCGGCAAAATTCTTTACGCCGCAGGCGAATACAAGACCATCGACCTCAACGCGGTCGTGCGCGAGCTTGCGGAGTACGTCATGCCGAAGCTGTTCGGCGAGAAGAAGGAAGGATAAGCTTGGAAGAAAAACGCAGCGTAAAAAAGCAAAATTTCCTGACCGGCGCGGCGATCCTGTCCGTTTCGACGATCATCGTCAAGGTCATCGGAATGTTCTACAAGATCCCGCTGAAGAGCATCATCGGCGACGCGGGCTACGGCTATTTCAGCAATGCCTACGACATTTATTCGTTCCTGCTGGTGCTGTCCACGACCGGTCTGCCCGTGGCCATGAGCCGCATGGTGTCCGAGGCGCGGACACTCAATAACGGGCGGCAGATGCAGCGCATTTTCCGCGCCGCGCTGACATCGTATCTGGTCGTCGGCATTTTGGGAACGCTGGCGATGGTCTGCTTCCCGCGTCTGCTGGCGACGGACCTGATGCACAGCCCGCAGACGTGGTATTCCATTTTGACGCTCGGCCCGGCCGTGCTGTTCATCTGCCTGACCTCCGCATTCCGCGGCTTCTTCCAGGGGCAGGGCGACATGGGACCGACCGCTGTCAGCCAGGTCATCGAGGCAATGGGCAAGCTGTTCCTCGGCCTGAGCTTCGCGTGGCTGGTCATGCGCAAATGGGACGACCCGGCGCTGGCCTCCGGTGCGACGATCCTCGGCATCACGTTGGGCGCGGGCTTCGCAGCGGTTTACGTCTTTGCCCGCTATCTGCGCAATCGGAAGGAGGTCGCCGCTCTCGGCGGTACGGCCGAACCGTTCGGCAAGACCCTAAAAGCCCTGCTTGCCATTGCCATTCCGATCACTATCGGTGCGGCGGGCCTACAGCTCATCAACCTGCTCGACGCGTCCACCGTCAACTGGCGGATGGTTGTTGCGGCGGATAAGACGACGCCGGAGTCACTGAACGTGATGGGCCGTCTGCTGGCCATTGCCGCGCAGGATGCGTCCCGCTCGGCAGAGGTCACGCTCGCCGAACATGCCACGTCGATCGGCAAGGGCATCTACTCCTTCGCGCAGACGATTTTTAATCTGCCGACGGCGTTCATTCCCTGCATCACGGCGGCAATCATCCCTGCAATCACGAGCCACCTGACGCTGAAGGACGCGAAGGGCGTGAAGATGGTGCAGGATTCGTCCCTGCGCCTGATGAGCCTGATCGCCATGCCGTGTACGGTCGGCCTGTTCGTGCTGGCCGAGCCGATCATGTCGCTGCTCGGCGGCTATTCCGGCGAGAAGCTCCAAATCGCTTCGTGGCTGTTGGCGCTGCTGGCCCCCACGGTGCTCATCAACAGCATCACGACCATGACCACCGCCATCATGCAGGCGCACAATCACATGGTCCTGCCGGTCATTAACACACTCATCGGCGGCCTTGCAAAGCTGGGTGTGAATTTCATCCTCGTCGGCAACCCGGACATCGCCATCATCGGTGCGCCGGTCGGCACCTTCGTGTGCTTCCTGGTTATTATGATTCTGAACGTGATTGCGATGCGCCGCGTGCTGGAGGCCCCCCCGAAGCTGCTGCCGCGGCTTTGGAAGGCCGGTGTTGCGGCACTTGTGATGGGAGTTGCCACATATCTTGCCAATGAGCTGCTGAGTAAGGTGATTTCCAGTGCGGCGGTCTGCTGCCTTGGCGCGATCGTCGTCGCCGTGATTATCTACGCTTTACTGGTCGTCGTACTGAAGGCGATCACCTATGAGGACTGCCTGCTGCTGCCCAAGGGCGAAAAAATCGCAAAAGTCTTGAGATTGCAATAAAAAATCCCAATTTTTTACTTGCGTATTTGTACATTTTGTGGTAAATTTTATAGGAAGGGAAATTACCGGTCACGCAGCAGTGTGCTGCCCAATTCCGCCGACTGCGCCGGGAGACCGGGACCATATTATTTTTTTAGAAAGAGGTAACTACTATGAACAAAACTGAACTGATCGCGGCCGTTTCGGAAAAGTCCGGCCTGTCCAAGAAGGATGCGGAAAAGGCGCTCGTCGCTGTTGTTGACTCCCTGACCGACGCTATGGTCAAGGGCGACAAGGTCCAGCTCGTCGGCTTTGGCTCCTTCGAGTCCAAGACCCGCGAGGCTCGTATGGGCCGCAACCCCAAGACGAAGGAAACCATCGAAATCCCCGCGACCCGCGTTCCTGTTTTCAAGGCAGGCAAGGCCCTGAAGGACGCCGTTTCCAAGTAAGTATGCCAAAAACGGGGCTGCCTTTCGCAGCCCCGTTTTCTGTTAGGAGAATTGAATGCGACTGGATAAATATCTCAAGGTGTCGCGCCTGATTAAGCGGCGTACCGTCGCCAACGAGGCTTGCGACAACGCCCGTGTGACCGTCAATGACCGGCCTGCCAAGGCATCCTACGACGTGAAGGTCGGCGACGTGATCCGCATTGCCTTCGGCAGCCGCACGGTCGCCGTCGAGGTGCTGGCCGTCGCCGATGCCGTCCGCAAGGATGACGCTTCGGCGATGTACCGTGAGCTTGCAGAATAAAGCAAAACGGAATCGGAGGAAACCCCTTCGATTCCGTTTTTTATTAGTTTGCCTTCGCGGCGCGGCGGTCGTCAATCGTGCGGCAAAGACCTTCGAGAACGGGAAGGAAGATCATGCAGATGAAGCCCGCAGTGAAGCCGCCGTTGTACAGGCAGAAGCCGCCGTGCAGATCGGGGACGCTGGTAACGAGCAGATAGTGCGCCGCACCGGCCAGAACGCCCGCGCCCCAGCCGTATTTGCCGGAGATGGGGGACAAGGCGTTTGCGAAGCACAGCCCGACCACGACGGCCTGCGCGTTGATTGCCTGCGCGAATTCCATGCCCAGCACGCTCACGCTCAACCACTTCATAATAAACGACATCGCGACATAGCCCAGCATGATTGGCAGGACATTGCGCGGATGGCTGCCGGAGCAGGCGCAGGAGAGCATACAGAAAATGCAGCCGAACGTGACGGCGTTGAACGTTGCGCCAATCGCATTATAGTATAGCACGATGAACAGCCCGTACACGCCGACGTTCATCAGAGAGGCCGCGTTGCCGTATTTCTGCGAATAATCGACGCCGTAGCCGCTGTCCTTCAGCAGTGCCCAGTAGCTTTTCGGCGTTGCGCCCAGCACCAGCGCCAGAACGATGCATAGGCCGAACAGGACGAAGCAGAAAATGTTCGCAATGGGCCACGAGGCGACATCCAAACTGGTCGTCGCACCGCCGGGAACGGCCACGCCCAGCACCTTATACAGCACAGCCCGCAGGAAGAACGCCGTCAGGCCGAGGGGAACTGCCGCGTTATACAGCGAGAAGCCCTTGTGCATTTTCGGCGAATGGCCGAGGCCGAACGGCAGCAGGAAGCCGATGAACACGCCGACACCGAGCGCCAGCAGCAGACCCGCCCAGTGGAAGCCGACGGCCTCCGCGTTGGGGTAGCGCAGCAGAAGATCGGAGATCAGCGGCGCAAGGCCGGTGGTAAAGAGCATGGCGTTGACCTGCGAGGCGGGGCTGACGCGCTTGACCGCGCAGTACAGCAAAACGCCGAGGAAGCCGAACCAGAGATTGACTGCGTTGATGCCCCAGAAGGTGAAGCCCGCCGTCAGCACGAACGCGAGGAAGGATACGGCATTGGCCTTGACCTTCGGCAGACAGTAGAGCGCCGTCAGGATCAGGCAGACGACACCAGCGTTCAAGAACGCGCCCGCGTAGCCGCCGTTATCGAAGTTGTTGGTCGAAACCTTGCACGTCAGCTTCTGAATGTTGACGAAGCCGTCGAGCATCGTGCCGCGGTCGGGCATGGCCACAGCGGCGATCAGGAATGCCAGCGTAAAGAGGGCGAAAACGAGCTTGAGAAAGCCGCTTTCCTCCATTTTTTTGAGCTTGGTCATGAAAAAGCCACCTCGATTTTAGGCACGCTCCGCCGCTTCGATGACGTGCTTCATCAGGACGGAGGTCGTGACGCTGCCCACGCCGCCGGGAACGGGCGTGATGGCCTCAACGATCGGCTCGACCTCGGAGAACACCGCGTCGCCCGCAATCGCGCCGAGCGTGCCGCGTGCGTTGGGCTTGTTCTCGTCCCAGTTGATGGAAACGTCGATCACGATCTGGCCCGGACGGACGAACTCCTTCGTCAGCGAGTTCAGAACGCCGGCTGCGGAAACGAGAATGTCCGCGTTGCGGCAGATTTCCGCCGTGTTGACGGTTTTGGTGTGGCAGACGGTGACGGTGGCGTTCTTGCCCATGAGCATCATCGCGGCGGGCTTGCCAACGACAAGGCTGCGGCCGATGACGACGGCGTTCTTGCCCTTGCAGTCGATGCCGTAGTAGTCCAGAATTTCCATGCAGGCGGCGGGGGTACAGGGGGCGAAGCCCAGATCGGCGCGGCCTTCAAACACACCGGCGTTGGAGAGGTCCGTCATGCAGTCCACGTCCTTGCGCGGGTCGAGGCGGTTGCAGATCTCGTCGGTGTCCGCCTTGAGGTGCTTGGGCAGCGGGCGGAACATCAGAACACCGTGGATTGCGGGGTCGGCGTTGAGCTTGTCGATCTCGGCGAGGACGGCTTCCTTCGTTGCATCCTCCGGGAGGACGAACTTTTGCACCGCGATGCCGATCAGCTCGGCACGCTTCGTTGCGCCCTTTTCATAGGACAGGTCACTGGGGTTTTCACCGATGCGGAGGATCCCAAGGGTGGGGGTAACGCCCTTTTCCTTCAGAGCGGTGGTGCGTTCAATAAGCTTCGCGTTCAGGGCGTCGGTAACTTCCTTGCCCAAAAGCTGTTTTGCCATGGCGTTTTCTCTCCTTTATTATTTGAAAAAGCCGTTCTTCACGGTCTCAAAAATCTCGTCGGCCAGCTTGCCGTAGGTGTCGAGCATGGACAGGCACTTTGCGTTCAGCTCGTCGGCATAGGCGCGGTTTTTCAGCGTCTTGGTGTTGATGAACACGTTCAGGGAGGCCGCCTGCAGAGCGGACTTCACGATGACCGCGCCGCAGCCCGCGTCGGAAACGGCGAGGCGGCTGCCCTTGTCGGCGAAGGTCTTGATGGCCTCCAGCGCCTCGCAGCACAGCTCCATGATGTGGACCGGGACCTTGCAGGCGATGACGGTCGCTTCCTCCAGCACCGCTTCGCGGGTCGGGTCATCCTTGGGAATGCCGTAGGCCTTAGCCAGCGGGACGAAGCCCTCCGCGTCGGCGGGGACCTGGTCAAGCAGCTCGGTTTGCAGTGCGTCGCACTTTTTCATCAGGGCGACAATCTCGGCCTCGACGTCGGCGTACTTCTTCTTGCCGACGGTCAGCGAGCCGACCATGTTGCCCAGTGCAGTGCCGATCGCGCCGACGAGCGCAGCAGCGCCGCCGCCGCCGGGCGCGGGTTCATTGGAAGCCAGAACCGTGACAAACTCACGGCAGGATTTTGTGGTCATATCCATAGGAATTCCTCCTTATATATTATTTAATATCTTCCTCGCGGAGCGGGAGTGGGGAAACGATGGGCTTGCCGTCGCGGTCGAGCAGCACGGTCAGTCCCGCGCCGTAGCCCGCGTTGTGATAGAAATAGTTGACACCCGTAACGGTGTCCACCCAAATTTCGCTCCCGGACAGCTTGCCCTCAGAAAGAATACGGACAAAACGCTTCTCTTTTGCCATAGGAATCTCTCCTCCCTTAAACGCTACAAGGGCGCTTTCGATGCGTGAACGGTTGAATAGGGAAGCATTGCGGTGTGCCTGACGGCACGGATTGAAACATCCGCTGCGGCGGGGACGGCGCGATGAGGGCATCGTGCCCTACGCAAAGACCGACCTTGTGAGCAAAAAACGCCCCATTGTGCGTAGGGGCCGATGCCTTCATCGGCCCGTTGCAGGCACGTTGCTTTTGCTGCAAGCCGTGTCGAAACACGCGCGGTGGGAGGTGTCAATGGCTCCGCCAGGCGCTGGTTACCAGCACGCCGTTGATTTTCAGATTCATGCTGCCGCCGGTGGATTGCGGGAGCATCTCGACGAGTATTTCGTCGTCCCCGATCTTCGCGCAGAGCGTGTAACGCGCTTCGATAATGCCGCGCTTCACGTCCGCAACGCTGTCGTCGATCCGCAGCTCGGTGCGGTTCCAATAGCGGCGAACGCGGATCGTTCGGTCCCCGCGCTGATATTGCAATAGATCTCGTGCCATGCCGCGTCCCTCCTGCGACCTGCGGATATCCGGGAAAAGCTCCGGCGATTTTCGCCGGAGCTTTTGGAATTTGAGATTAGAACAGGCCGGAAACCTTGCCCGTTTCGGTATCGACGTCGATGCGGCGATAGGCCGGGTCGGAGCTGGTGCCGGGCATCATGGAGATGGTGCCTGCCATCGGGCAGAGGAACTTCGCGCCGCCGTACTCCAGGATGTCGCGGATGGGCAGACGCCAGCCCTTCGGAACGCCCTTCCAGCTCGGCTCGTGGGACAGCGACAGGTGGGTCTTGACCATCATGGTGCAGTAGTCGGCGTACTTCGGGTCGCTCTCGAAGCGCTTTGCCTTCTCCTGTGCCAGAGGCGCCCAGTCAACGCCGTCCGCGCCGTAAACTTCCTTTGCAATCAGCTCAACGCGCTGACGCAGCGGCATTTCGAGCGGATAGAGGAACTTGATCTCGTTCTTCTCGTTGCAGGCATCAATGACCGTTTCGGCCAGCTCGATGGCGCCTTCGCCGCCGTAGCGCCAGTGGTTGGACAGAGCGCAGCGGACACCCTTCTCCTTGCAGAGCTTGCGGATGAGGGCAATCTCGGCGTCGGTGTCGGTGTAGAACTGGTTGATGCAGACGACCGGAACAATGCCGGACTTCTTGATGGTGTTGACATGGTGGAACAGGTTCTCGCAGCCCTTTTCCAGCAGCTCCAGGTTCTCCTCGGTGTATTCTGCCGGGAGGGGACGGCCGGCAACGACCGCCGGGCCGCCGCCGTGCATCTTGAGCGCACGGATGGTCGCGACCAGAACGGAAACGTTCGGGGTCAGACCGGACAGACGAGACTTGACGTTCCAGAATTTTTCAAAGCCGATGTCGGCAGCGAAGCCGGACTCGGTGACATGGTAATCGAACAGCTTCAGCGCCAGACGGTCGCCGATAACGGAGGACTGACCGATGGCGATGTTGGCGAACGGGCCGGCGTGGATCAGCACGGGCTGATGCTCGACGGAGTAGCACATGGTGGGGTTGATGGTGTTGCGCATCCACGCAGCCATTGCACCGGCGACCTCGAGATCCTCGGTGGTGACGGGCTCACCGCTGCGGGAGTAGGCGACGACGATCTTGCCGATGCGGTCACGCAGATCCTTCAGATCGCGGGCGACGGCGAGAATGGCCATCAGCTCGGAGCCGACAGCGATGCCGAACTTGGACTCCATGAGGTAGCCGTCCTTCGTGCCGCCGATGCCGATGATGATGTTGCGCAGGCCCTGCGCGCAGAAGTCGAGGACCCAGCCCATCTCGACGCGCTTGGGGTCGATGTCCAGACGCTTCAGACCACGCTTGGCAAGCTGCTCGTCGTTATAGTTCCGCTCATGCTGCATACGGGCATTGAGCGCGACCATGGCAAGGTTGTGGGCGTTCATGATGTCGTTGATATCGCCGGTCAGACCCAGAGAGAACTCGGTCATCGGCATGAGCAGCGCGTTGCCGCCGCCGGCAGCGGTACCCTTGACGTTCATGGTCGGGCCGCCGGAGGGCTGACGCAGGCAGCCGCCAACGTTCTTACCGAGCTTGCCCAGACCCTCGATCAGACCCAGAGAGGTGGTGGATTTGCCCTCGCCCAGCGGGGTGGGGGTGATGGCGGTGACTTCGATGAACTTGCCGTCGGGCTTGTCCTTCAGGCGGTTCATGATCTTGATGAAGTCAAGCTTCGGGGTCTTGCCGTAGGGGATGATCTCATCGGGGAGCAGGCCCAGCTTCTCGCGGAAATAATCCACGGAGGGAAGGGTCTTTTCGGCTTCCTCAGCGATCTGCCAGTCCTTGTAGACGGTGGGGTCGAGGGTCACACGACCGGTTTCGTCTACGTACTTGCCGTCCTTGAATTCGATTGCCATGGGGATTTCCTCCTTGTAGTCCCGGGATCTTTCACTACCCCCGGGAATAATTTTTCTTTGATGCCGCGCTTCATTCGTCCGCGACTCCCGGCATCATTCGATATAAATATATCGGTATGGTTGCATTATAGCATCCGACTGCGGCCTTGTCAATATCCGGAAAGGAAATTTTACACAAAACCTACAAAAAAACATAAGATGAATTTTTGCTTGGAAACGTCGCCAAAAAATGCAGCGTTATAAAGCAAAACATAAACATTACACGGCTTTTTGTGAAACCTCGGCCGCATCGCGCACCAGTGCAAGAACCTTCCGTGCAACGACGGTCTGGATGACTGCCTGCTCGAATGCGCCGACGGAATCATCGTCGAGCTGATCGAGGTTGATGTTGTTCTGACGGCAGATTTCCTGCTGCGCCCGCTCGATCTCCGCGTCCTCGGCGACGATGGCCTCCAGTGCGGCGATTTTCTGAATGGTTGTGCGGATGAGCAGACCCTGCTTCGCGTCGGGCAGCAGCTCGTCGCGCAGCTCGGCCTCGGTTTTCCCCGTAAAGCTGCAATATGCGTCGAGCGTCAGGCCCTGCTGGGCAAGCTGGGCACGGAGATTGTTCAGCTCCTCGTCCACCGCGCGGTCCAGGTCAGCCTGCGTGGGCGTGTAGTCCAATGTGGCCGCCGCCTGCCGCAGCAGGCTGTCCATCAGCTCGGCCTCGGCGCGGTCGTCGTAATAGGCCTGTAGGGCCTTCCTGACCTCCTGACGCAGCTGCGCCATGTTTTCGCAGCGGCCGACCTCGCGGGCAAAGCGGTCGTCGAGCGCGTAGACACCGTGGGTGCGGATCTCGTGAATCAAGCAGTCGAATTCCGCGTCCTTTCCGGCCAGCTCCGCCGCGTGATATTGCTCCGGAAAGCGGACGCGGACCGTCACGCGCTCGCCGGGATTCCTGTTCAGCAGCTGCTCCTCAAAGCCGGGGATGAACGCCCCGCTGCCAAGGGTCAGCGTCTGCATCTGCGCCGTGCCGCCGTCAAACTTCACGCCGTCCACAGCGCCGGAATAATCCAGCACCAGCTCGTCGCCGAGCACGGACGGACGATTCGTGATAACAGTAATGTCAGGCGTCTGCGAACGCATCCGCTCCAAATGCTTGTCAACGTCGCTGTCGGAAACGCTCAGATGCTCCAGCGTTCCCTTCAGTCCTTTGTATTGAAATTCCATAGGATTCTCCTTGTTTATATAATTTGCAAAAGGCCGGTGTGCCAGCAACGGCGGGCTGGGGGCAGCCCGCCCTACGTATAGCGGTTTGTTTTTGCGCCGCACCTCCAACTTTGCGTAGGGCGCGATGCCCACATCGCGCCGCGAATTCCGGACGCAGAACCGGTAGTGCCTGTAAAGGCCGATGTGGGGCATCGGCCCCTACGGCGTAATACGAAGGGAAGTACAATTACATCGCCGCTTTCAGCGCGGAGATCAGCAGATCGCCTGCGACGACGCGGTCCTCGGCGGCGAAGCCGTCAGCAAAATTCGCGGTGTAGAGGAGCTGCGCGTTGGGCGGGAACTCGTCGTCGCCCTCCCAGACCAGCAGGCGCAGGCGGTAATTATCAAATAACGTAAATTCATAGCCCGCATCACCGTGCCTCAGGGGAATGCCGCCCAGCTTTTCCGCCGCAGCACGAAATGCGGCAATGCGCGTGCCGAAGGTGAACGCCGCACGGGTCAGGACACGGCCCGTGAACGGCTGAATATAAACCTCGCCCCACGGCAGCTCGCGGAAGGTCTTGAAGTCGTTGTCCGCCGGAGCGCTCTTTCCGAGCAGCAGCAGCCGCAGCAGGAAGGTTTGCAGCGGCAGCGGGGGCGCGGAGCCGCTCGGTGCGGTGACTGCCGCATCAGGATAGGCGATGCGGTAGTCCGTTCCGAGCAGCCGGACGGTAAAGGCCGCGCCGTCAAAGGCTACGCCCGTCCGCTTCGCCGCCTCAATCGGGTCAAGCGCGGCGAATTGCTCGGCATAGTGCGCGAAGGGGACTTCTTCCTTGTGATTTTCTACCTGCATGGGCTTACTCCAATCCCGCGAAGCGCGACGCGTCCGTGTGGGGCAGGAAGCAGGCGGCCACAAAGCTGTCCATATAGCCAGGATGGGTGGAAAGCTCGACATACGTCATGTTGCGCGCAACCTCGTCCACCTTCTGCTCGGCCTCGTCTGACAGCGCCATGGCATACGCGCCGGAGAGTGAGGAGTTGCCGATGTAGTGGAACAGCTCCAGCGGCACGTTCGGGAACATCCCGATGCGGACGGCGTTTTTCATGTTGATGCCGCTGCCGATGCCGCCGGCGACGTAGAAGCCCTCGATCACGCTCTCGTCCATGTCCATGCTGGACAGAAGCGTGTCAATGGCGGAGTAGATCGCGCCCTTGGCGCGGATGAAATTCAAAATATCGACCTCGTTAAGCGCGACCTCGCGGCCCGTGGCGGATTCCGCCGGCGCGGCCAGCAGATACCGGCCCGTGCCATGGTGGTCGTGCAGGATGCGCGGGCTTTCGCGGACGAACAGGCCCTTGGCGTTGATCGCGCCGGTGCGGAAGAGCTCTGCAATCGTGTCGATGATGCCGCTGCCGCACAGGCCGACGGGCTTCTGTCCGGCCTCGCCGATGATGCTCAGCTTCGGCTCCAGCGTGGCCTCGTCGATCTCGCAGGCCTCAATCGCGCCGTCCGTCGCGCGCATACCGCAGGAGATGTCGCCGCCCTCAAAGGCGGGACCTGCCGAGCAGGCGCAGGACATCAGAAAATCGCGGTTGCCGAACACGATTTCGCCGTTTGTGCCGAGGTCGATAAACAGCGACAGCTCGTCCTTGTTCCAAATCATGCCCGCGAAGGTACCCGCCGTGATATCGCCGCCGACGTAGGAGCCGATATTCGGCGCAATCAGAATGCGGGCGTTCGGGTGCACCGGCAGGGCAAGGTCGCCGCCGCGCAGACCGTTCCAGTGGAAGAAGGCGGGAATGTACGGCTCGGTGCGCACGGATTCGGCATCCACGCCCACAAGCAGATGGTTCATGGTGGTATTCGCACCGACGCTCACGCGCAGAATCCGCGTGGCGGTCACGCCCGCCTGCTTGCACAGTGCGGCGATGAGCGGCACGAGCGTTTCCTTGACAATTGCGTCCTGTAATTTCTTACGGCCGCCGGGCTTGCCCTGCTCGACGATGCGGTTGATAACGTCCGCGCCGTAGCGAATCTGGCCGTTGCCGCCGGAGGCCTTGGCCAGCAGGCGGCCGTCCTTCAGGTCGAACAGAACGGCGGAAACGGTCGTCGTACCGATATCAATGGCAAGACCGCAGAGGGGCGCGGTGTCCGCCGCGGGGAGAACATCATAGACCACGAAGCGGTCGTCAAAGCGTTCGCCCGCGACCTTGACCGAGAAATTGCTCTCGCGCAGGACGTGCGGGAGCTTTCGCAGCGGGAAGAACGGCAGTTCGATCGTATCGCAGCCGGTCTTTTCCGTGAGCGCACGCTCCAGCCGCTCGTTGTCGGGCATGGTGTCGTCGAGCGTCGGCTCGTCAAGCGTCAATTCGACGGCTTCAAAGCGGTTTTTCAGCGCAATGCCCGCCTCGCGTACGCCGTCCAGCAGCTGCTCAAAAATCGCGACCTCCTCGCCGGAGGACAGATCGGCGGTTTTCATGCGGCTGCGGTAGGCCGAGGCAATGTCCGGCACCTGTACCGTCACGTCCGAGCGGGCGTAGGTGCAGCACGACAGCCGCCAGCCCTCGGCAAACTCCTCGTCGGAGATATGGGAGGTCTGAAGGCCCTCGGTCTGCCCGGAAACCAGCTTCACGCGGCACTTGCCGCACGAGCCGTTGCCGGAGCAGGGCGCGTCGATGGCCACGTTGGCCTTCCGCGCCGCGTCGAGCAGCGTTTCCTCGTCGCTGACGTTGATGGTCACGGGCGCTTCATTGTTCTCAAAGGTAAAGGTCAGTTCGTAGGTCATGGTTCTGTTTCCTCTCAGTCAAAAGATGTGTAGCTAGGGGTGCAGAGCTTGATATAGAGCGTCCCGTCCAGCAGGCGGAGCGCGCCGTCATCGGGGTAGCAGGGCATTGCGTCGAATTCGGCGGCGTAGGCGGTCAGCTCCGCATCGGTTGCGTAACGCGTCTGCGTGCCGAGATAAGCGGCGATCATTTCCACGCGGCTGTATTCGTTGATTTGGCCGGAGGCGGTGCTCCGTCCGTCAAAAATGAAGGGCGTGTCGGCCCAGACATCACGAAGCGAGGGGTCGCCGATATGCCGCCCGACGAAAACGATTTCCGTCTGCGCCGTATAGCCCTCGACGGACTTCGCGCGGGTCAGCATGGTCTGATAATAGCTGGAAACGACCCGGTTGGCGTAGTAATTCGTCCGGTAGCAGCCATTTGCCTGCCACGCGTAGCCGGTCGCTGCGCCGAGCAGGCAGAGTGCCGTCAGCAGGGCGGTCCAACGACGTGCCGTATCGCTGCGCCAGCGAACGCCGGACAGGACGACGAGCGGCAGATAGAACAGTGTGACCGCGCCGTAGGTCATGAGCGTGTGCGTTTCGGCATCCGGGGCCATCAGGAAAATACCGTTTGCCGCGACCGGCAGCGCCGCCAGCAGCAACAGCCCCGTAACGAGCTTTTTCCAATCGCGCTCAAGCCAGTTGAGAATCAGCCCGAGCGCGGACAGGCCCAGCGAACCGCAAATCGCCCAGCGCACCAGCCGTGTCGGCGCAAGGAACGCGTAATTTTCCCCGGCCAGCAGATAGAAGCAGCGAATTTCGCGCCAGAGCAGCTCCGGCAGCCGGTCCAACGGCAGCAGGCCCATGTGGTCGATGCCGCGATACTGCGAAAGCGTTTCATGATAAATCGCGAGGCACAGATGCAGCGCCAGAAAGTACAGGATCATCGCCGCCGCGAGCATACCGACATAGCGCAGCGCCCTCAGCGCGACGGTTTTCCATTTCTGCCCCGCGTCGAGGCAGTCGCGCAGCAGCCGCAGCACCAAAACGGCGGCGGCCAGCGGGAAATACGCCTGATACAGCCCGACCGAGCAGCACAGCAGCACTGCGCTCAGGACAAAGCAGCCCGCGCCGCGCCGCGTGACGAGCCAAACGGAGGCCGCCGCCAGCAGCACCGCCAGCAGATAGTAATGCACTGTGAAGGAAAATAGCATCGCCGAGGCGGCGGCGGGAAAGGCGACGGTGATAACGGAGAGCAGCGCACACTGCCACGGCTGCTCCAGCCGCAGCGCCCGAAACAGAAGCTGACATGCCAGCGCGAGAAACAGCAGCCCGATCAGCCCGTGAAACAGCGGCAGATTGTAGTTGCCGAGAAAGTGCGAATAGGCATCGCCGAGCAGCGTCAGCAGCCACCGGCCGGAGCGCAGTCCCGTGCCGTAGCCCGCCGGAGTGCAGGCCATATTGTCATAATTATTGATATTCCCGGCCAGCACGTACAGGTAGCAAACCAGCGTCGTCCCACAGACGGCAGCGGCGCTTGCGATCGTGCGGCGGTCGCGCAGCAGCGGCCGGATCCGGCGCTGCGCGCGAAGCAGAGGATCTTTCATAGGGCTATTATGTAACGTATATTATTGCTTCGGCACGACGGCGAAGAAAACCAGCTCGTCGGGGCCGTTATTTTTCATTCCATGGGTACCGCCCTTGGGGCAGTAGTGACTTTGACCGGCAGGGACAACCTCGTCGCCGTCGGGCGTGGCAAAGGTTGCCGTTCCGGAGAGAATATAGATGACCTCGCAATCACTCACGTGCGTATGCACGCCAATGGACGCGCCGGGCACCAGACGGTCGAGCATGACAATAACGCTGCCGTCGGTAAACGCCCGTTTGCACAGCTCCTTTTCGCCGCCCTTAAAGTTCGGAACGGCCTGCTCCGGAATTTTAGAAAAATCGATCGTCATAATAGTTGCTCCTTTATCTTGCGTGAATTTGCGTGAAATCGTAGGACGGACTGCCCTCAGCCCGCCGTTTGCAGGCGATTCACTGTCCGCGCCGGAGAGGCGGGGGAGCCTTAAATTTGGGAGGGCGGAAGCCCTCCCAAATTCGGAGCGGATGAAATTACAGTTGTGAAGATTTGTAAAGTTACATCAGCGGCTCCAGACCGAGAACGGGATGGTTCTTTTCGGTCAGGAAGTCCATCAGGGCCTCGCAGTCCTCGCAGATGGTTTCGTCGGCGACCATGTCGGAGAAGTTATCGATGCCGTACAGCTCCTTGGCTGTTTTGTTCAGGCGCTCGGCGACATCGTCCTTCAGCTCCTTCGGCATCCAGACGATGCGCTCGATGCCGCCCTCGGCGGCGATGAATTTCTTCGAGGAGATGAAGTGGCGGCCGTGGCCCATGTAGC
>CABSFY010000020.1 GCA_902477055.1 uncultured Eubacteriales bacterium | reverse complement strand
TACCCCTGCCGAAGTTTTCTTCGAAGAATCTGTTGCACTTGCTTGACTTTCTGCCCCGTCGCCGCAGGCGACTGAAGGATTGTGCGGCAGTACGCTGCGAATTTGCCGAAGCTCCGGCGAATTCGTAAGTGCCTGCCGCACAATTCCTCAGTCACGGCTTCGCCGTGCCAGCTCCTTTTACACAAAGGAGCCTTGGGTGCTTCCGGCTTCTGCTCTGCCTGCTAAAATTGCGTGATTGGCCGATAAAAATACCGATAAGACCGGAGGTAGCTATGAATTACAAAAATGCAATGATCTATACCGAAAAATTCCGCTTCGAGCTGGGCGCATTTTCCGTCGAGGACGGAAAATTCAGCAACGTCCTCGGCGCGGCGCAGGCCGATGCGGTCGATCTGGAGGGGGCGTATGTCATCCCCGGCCTGATCGACGTGCATACGCACGGCAACTCCGGCGCGGATTTTTCCGACGGCGACAGCGCCGGGGTGGAAAAAATGGCGCGGTATCTGGCCCAAAACGGCGTGACCTCGTTTGCGCCCGCGTCTATGACGCTGCCGTATGAAACGCTGAAAACGGCCTTTGCCGCCGCGCGGAACTTCGTAGACCGAAAGGTCCCCGATGCCGCCGCGCTGCGCGGGATCCAGATGGAGGGGCCGTTTTTCTCCGAGGCGAAAAAGGGTGCGCAGAACGGCGCATATCTGCGCCTGCCCGATTATGAAGCGTTCGCGGAGCTGAACCGCTCCTGCGGCGGGCTGGTCAAGATCGTTGATGTCGCGCCGGAGCTGCCGGGCGCAGAGGAGTTCATCCGCAAGGCAAAGCACGATTGCACCGTTTCCATCGCCCATTCCGACGCGGATTATGAGGCGGCGCGGCGGGGCATCGCGGCGGGCGTGACGCATTTGACGCATCTGTACAACGCCATGCCCTCGCTCCACCACCGCAAGCCCGGCACGATCGCCGCAGCGGCGGAGGCCGAGCAGGTTTCGGCCGAGGTCATCTCCGACGGCCACCACGTCCACCCGGCCATGGTTCGGCTGGCGTTCCGGCTGTTCGGTGCGGCGCGGATGGTGCTGATCTCCGACTCACTGCGCTGCTGCGGTATGCCCGACGGCGAATATGAGCTGGGCGGGCAGCCGGTGTTTCTCAGCGGCGGCGTAGCACGTCTTGCCGACGGGACGCTGGCAGGCTCGGTGACGAATCTGTTCGAGTGTATGCAGCGGGCGATCGCTTTCGGCGTTCCGCGCGAGGAGGCCGTCCGCGCGGCGACCTACAACCCCGCCCGCCAGATCGGCGCGCTGAAGGAGGTCGGCTCCATCGCCGACGGAAAAACGGCGGACTTCGTGATCTGCGACGCAGCGCTCAGCCGCAAGCAGGTCTGCCTTGCCGGAAAAATGCTCTAATTATTACACCGCGAGGAGAAATTTTCTATGATCTATACAGAATTTCGGGGCTTGAAGCTATCCCGCCTCGGCTTCGGCACCATGCGTCTGCCGAAATGTCCCGACGGCAGCATCGACGAACAGGCGACGAAAATCATGGTCGATGACGCGCTGGCAAGCGGCGTGAATTATTTCGACACCGCCTACGCCTATCTCGACGGAATGTCCGAGATCGTCATCGGCAAGCTGCTCTCGGCTTATCCGCGAGAGTCCTATTATCTTGCAACAAAATTTCCCGGTCATCAGCACGCGTCGTGCTACGACCCTGCCGATGTCTTTGATCAGCAGCTCAAAAAGTGCCGCGTGGAATATTTTGACTTCTACCTGCTGCACAACGTCTGCGAAAGCTCGATCGGCGTTTATGAGGACCCGCAGTGGGGCATTATCGATTATTTCGTCGAGCAGAAGCGCCTCGGCCGCATCCGGCATCTGGGCTTTTCCTCCCACGGTCAGCCGGAAAACCTGCGCTATTTCCTCGACAAATACGGCAAAGACATGGAGTTCTGCCAAATTCAGCTCAACTACCTCGACTGGACGTTGCAGGATGCCAAGCAGAAATATGAGCTGCTGACTGAACGCAGCATCCCCGTCTGGGTCATGGAGCCGCTGCGCGGCGGCAAACTGGCAGCTCTGCCGGAGGCGGCGGAGGCCAAGCTCCGCGCCCTTGACCCGGCGGCCGGCGACTGCGACTGGGCCTTCCGCTGGCTTCAGGGACTGGAAAACGTCGGCGTCATCCTCAGCGGAATGTCCGCGCCGGAGCAGATGCGGCAGAACATCATGAGCTTCGCTGCCTGCCGCCCGCTGAATGAAACGGAGAACAAAACACTGCTGGCCATTGCCGAAACGCTGAAGGATTCCGTCCCCTGCACCGCCTGCCGCTACTGCTGCGACGGCTGCCCGATGGGTCTGGACATTCCGATGCTGCTGCATACATATAATGATATGCGCTTCCAGCCCAGCACGACAGTCACGATGCAGCTGGAGCAGCTCCCGCCGGAAAAGCAGCCCGGTGCCTGCCTTGGCTGCGGTGCCTGCGCACAAATTTGCCCGCAGAAGATCGACATCCCCCAGGCGCTCGCCGACCTGAACGAGCGCTGGAGCAAGATGACCAAATGGGTCGACCTCTGCCGCGAACGTGAGGAGCTTGCCAAGCGCAGTCGCATATCATGATAAAGACACGGTATCTGCCGGATGGCGGGTACCGTGTCTTGTATTTTCATTTTTTAATCCATTCCGGCGAGGTAGAGATTTTCTACGCCGTTTTCATCGAATTCGGCAAGGTAGCGGTCGGTTTCGGCGGCCAGCTCGTCGCGGTTTTCGGCGGTGATCTCCGGGTAGTCCATGTCACGCCGCGCCAGCTCGTCGGCGAGGATATCGAAAAAGATGCTGTCCTCGTAATAGGCGATGGCCTCCATGATGCCGCCCTTGCAGAACGCGGGCGAGGGCAGCGCGATGCCGGTCGAGGTATCGACGAGTGCGGACAGCGGTCCGCCCTTGCACAGGCCGAAGAGCTTGCTCTCGATCTGATCATATTCGTCGATGCGGTCGTCGCCGCGCGTCGAATTGAGTACCCAGTTGCCGATGAAAACCAAGTCCAAAAGCTGCCGAAATTCCGGGCCGGTCAGCGAAATATCCATCTGTTTTCCACATCCTTCCGCTTTGATGTCCTGCTATTGTAGCACGCTTTGCCGTACTTTTCCAGCGAAAAAATTGCGGCGGTGAAAATAGGTCTTGTTTTTACGGGAAAAATTTCATATAATGGCCATAAATGGCCCGCGTTTGACCGCGGAGCATACGGTTCGGAGGATGAAATCGTGAAAAAACTCAGCGTTTGCGTGCTGTTCGGCGGAATGTCGCCGGAGCATGAGGTCTCACTCCGCTCGGCAGAGTCGGTGCTGACCAATCTGAACAAAGAGAAATACAACATTTTCCCCGTCGGCATCACCAAGACGGGCGAATGGATCTTATACGGCGGCGACGATTACAGCGAGCTGCCCAGCGGAAAATGGCAGCACTGCGAGGCCAACCGCAAGGTCGCGCTCTCCCCGGTGCGCGGGCAGGGTCTGCTGAATTTTGAGGGCGACTGCGTGGTACGTGAGCGCATCGATGTGGTGTTCCCCGTGCTGCACGGCGAAAACGGCGAGGACGGCTCGATACAGGGTCTGTTACAGCTCTCCGGCATCGCCTACGTCGGCGCGAACGTCGCCGCGAGCGCAACGTGCATGGATAAGACGCTGACCAAGCTCGTGGCCGACCGCGCAGGCATTCGGCAGGCGGCGTGGCAGCTCGTCACGGCGGCGGAGCTGAACGGAAAGCTCGACCGCGTGCTGGACCGGCTGGAGGCGGCGTTCTCCTACCCGGTGTTCGTTAAGCCCGCCGGGACCGGCTCGTCCGTCGGCGTGGCGAAGGCGAAAAACCGCGAGGCGCTGGAGCAGGCGCTCCATAACGCAGCAAATTACGACAAGAAGATTCTGGTCGAGGAATTCATCAACGGCCGCGAGGTCGAGGTCGCCGTGCTCGGCAACGACGCACCCGCCGCCTCTGTCTGCGGCGAGATCGACGCCGGTACGGAATTTTACGACTACGACGCGAAGTATATCTCTGACTGCGCCCGGCTGCACATTCCGGCACGCATCGACGAGGAAACGTCCGAGCGTGTGCGCGACACGGCCATCCGTATCTTTGAGGCAATGGGCTGCCGCGGCTTCTCGCGCGTGGACTTTTTTGTCACTTATAGCGGCAACGAGATTGTCTTTAACGAGATTAACACCATCCCCGGCTTTACCTCGATCTCCATGTATCCGAAGCTCTTCGCCGCCAGCGGCATCCCCTACCCGGAGCTGCTGGACGACCTGATCGAGCTGGCGACGGAGCAATGACGAAGCCCGTGGATGTGCTGCTGACCATCCGCAGCCGCCAGCAGTTCCGCGACGAGAAGCCGGAAACGACCAAGCTCCTGACGGAGGGGACGATGCGCCGAGACGGCGAAACCGTGGAGCTGGCCTATGAGGAATCGGAGCTGACGGGCCTGTCCGGCACGACGACGACCTTCCGCATGGCCCCGCAGCGAGTCGAGCTGGAGCGACGCGGAAAGGTTTCCTCGCGGATGGTGTTCGAGCCGGGCGTAGAGGATCGGTCGCTGTATGACATGGGCTTTGGCGCACTGATGATCGCCGTCCGCGCCGAGAAGGTCCGGCTGGATTTCAACGACAACGGCGGCAGCGCCAGCGTTTCCTACACCATCGACATCGAAGGGCAGGCCGCCGGCCGGATCGACTACCGGATTGACGTGCGGAAAAAGCAGACGCAATGAGGAAAAAACGATGAGCTTCCTATTTCATAAGAAAAAATCGCCGCTTCCGATGTGTACCCCGGCAGAATGGATGGCGCAGTGGAAGGCGCTGGTGCCGCCGGAGTGCCGCGACGTGCCGATCACGCTCGACGGCAAGACGGTCACGGCGTTCGTCTGCGTCAATCAGTTCGTGATGATGCTGCAAGACGGTCTGCTGATGGAGCGCAGCTTTTTCGACGTGTGCAGCTTCTTTCAGCGGGCGGGTTATCATGTCGTGTGGCTGATGCGCTGTGTGCAGGATATCCACAACGGCTATCTTAAGCTCCAATCCGCAACGGTGGGCAATGCACGCTGCAAATGGCTCTGGAAATCGCCCACGACGAACTTCGGCCGCTGGACGAGCGACAATTTCCACGCAACAATCCTCCTGCAATATCTGCAAATTCCGCAGGAGGGACTGGAGGACTGCCATGCGCAAATTTTGCAGCGCGTAACGTGGGCGGAAAGCGACGAGGCCGAGGAACTGGTTCCCGGCCGCACGAGCTTTATGACCGTCAACACGCCGGGCAGCCCTGCGGAGCTGCTGTCGTGGCTCAGTGGAAAAACGCTGAACCGCGTCAAAGAAACCTAAAAAGCAATCGCCCTGCCGAAATCCACGGCAGGGCGCTGTTCTTGGACAGGTTGTCGTCCTGCCATACTTCACAAAACGGAGGGACCCCTCATGAAACGAACAATCGCCCTGCTGCTGGCGGCAGTGCTGCTGGCCGGTGGGCTGTCCGCCTGCACCGCAATGACGAAGCCGATGGAATCGACGGCCGCGCCGGCCACGGAAGTCACCGCGCAGCCGGCGACGGAGCCACCGACCGAAGCCCCCACCGAGCCGCCCCTCACCCCGGAGGAGCAGTCCGTGCAGGACACGCTGGGCGGCATGACGCTGGAGGAGAAGCTCTGTCAGCTCTTTTTCGTCACGCCGGAAGCGCTTTCCGGCGGTACGGCCGTTCGGGAGGCAGACGAGGCGCTGTACGCCGGACTGGCGGCGTATCCCGTCGGCGGTGTCATTTTATTTGGCGATAATATTGCCGGCCGCGAGCAGGTCACGTCCCTGCTTTCCGGGATGCAGGGCGCGTCAAAAGTCCCGCTGCTGCTCGGCGTGGACGAGGAGGGCGGTCTGGTTTCGCGGCTGAGCGGCGCGGGCATCACGCAGCGCTACGACCCGATGGCAGTCTACGGCGCGGAGGGTACCACGGACCGCGTGGAGGAGATCGGCGGCGAGCTGGCGGCGGCGCTGCGCTCGGTCGGCTTTACCGTGGACTTCGCACCCGTCGCGGATATCGTGACGAATCCTAACAATACAGAAATCGGTTCGCGGTCGTTCAGCAGCGACCCCGCCGTTGCGTCGGAGATGGTCCGCGCGATGGTCCGGGGCCTGCAAAACGGCGGCTGCGGCGCGTGCCTGAAGCACTTTCCCGGCATGGGCAGCACGGAGGCTGATTCGCATTACGGAACATCCATTTCCCCTCGGACGCTCGACGAACTGCGGCAGAGTGAGCTGCTGCCCTTTGCGGCGGGCATCGACGAGGGGGTCGGCATGGTGATGGTGTCGCATATGTCGCTGCCGAACGCTCTCGGCGACGACACGCCCTGTGACCTTTCTCCGGAGATTGTGACGGGCCTGCTGCGCGAGGAGCTGGGCTTCAACGGCGTGGTCATTACCGATTCGCACGCGATGGCCTCGATCAGTGCGCGCTACGGCGCGGGCGAGGCAGCCCTGCTGGCCATTCAGGCCGGCTGCGACATCGTTCTCATGCCCGCTGACCTCGATGCCGCCGTCACCGCGCTCCTGCACGCCGTCAACAACGGCGAGCTGACCGAAGCCCGCATCGACGAAAGCGTCACCCGCATTCTGACACTCAAATACCGCTGCGGACTCCTTGCCCCTGCGGCAGAGTAAGCCTGCGGCCAACAGCTTTCCTTACACAGGGAAGCCAAGGCGCTGCGGTGCGGCGGAGACATCCCGCCCCGCGCAAAGACCAACCTTCGAAAAACGATCAAACGGTCGTCCTCGACGGCAAGGGCCTCGCGGTCGTTGAAAACTGGACGGACGCATGGGTCAATTCCGACACAACCATCAAGGGCGTGCCCTTTAAGAACGGCGCGGTGTTCTCTACAAAGGCCGATAACGCGGCTATTCGCTCGAAAGCTGCACCTTCTACGCCTGCGATCAGAGCAAGCTGACCTACACCGTTAACAACAGCCTGACCAACAGCGGTGCCGGTTGACGGCCCGTGCTACAACGGCGACGGCACCGAGGTCGCAGGTACTTATTCCAAATAACGCACTTCCAGTGCAAAGGGCATGAGGGGGCCTTCCTCATGCCCTTGCTTTTTCACTGTCGCCGGAACACCCATTTCATGCGCAGGGCGGGCTTTTTTCCCCCCACCCTACTGCGGTCTAGGACGTTTCTCGCTCACTGCCCATGCAGAGGCGGCGGAGGAGTTGGACGGTGAGGTCCCAGAGGGTCAGGCGTGGGATGCTTTCGGCGGCGACAATGGGGAGCTCCGCGAGGGTTTTATCCCCGGCGGCGACGGTCATCGTCCCGACCTGCTGCCCTGCCTCGACCGGGGCTTCCAGCTCCGGCTCCAGAACGACGGTTTTCGTCACCTGCGCCTGCACGGCCTTATCGATCAAAATCGGCGCACTCTGCTGCAAGACCGGCGTGAGCGCGTTCTGCGTCCCCAGCCGGACGGGAATCGGCGACAGCTCCTCCGGCGGCTCGGCGCTGATGAGAGCGTAGTTCGCAAAGCCGTAATCCAGCAGTGCCTTGGCCGACTGGAAACGATCGGTCGAGCTGGCGCAGTGCAGCACCACGGCGATCAGCTCGATGCCGTCGCGCTTGGCCGAGGCGGACAGACAGTGGCCCGCCGCCGAGGTATAGCCGGTTTTCAACCCCGTCGTTCCCTCGTAAAAGCGCACGAGCTTGTTCGTGTTCGACAGGCCGAATTTCCCGCCGCGCACGGTGTCCATCCAAATGGTCGTGTACTTGCGGATATCGTCGTGCTTCAGCAGCTCCCGCGACATAACAGCGACGTCGTGTGCGCTCGTCAGATGCTCGGCGGCGCTCGGCTCGTCGTCGAGGCCGGTGCAGTTGACAAAATGCGTGTCCGTCAGGTTCAGCTCGGCGGCACGGGCGTTCATCATCTCGACGAACGCGGCCTCGCTGCCCGCAATATGCTCGGCCAGCGCGGTGGCGCAGTCGTTGGCCGAGCTGACGACGACGGATTTTAACATTTCCTCCATGCCCATCTGCTCACCCGGCTCCAGATAGACCTGGCTGCCGCCCTTTCCGGCCGCGTGGTCGGAGGCCGTCACGGTATCGCCCCACGAAATTCGCCCGCTTTCCAGTGCCTCCATGACCAGAAGCAGCGTCATGACCTTCGTCACCGAGGCCGGCGCGAGCTTTTCGTGGGCGTTTTTTTCGTAGAGAATCGTCCCCGTGGCGGCATCCATCAGGATTGCGGACGGCGCGGCAATCTCCGGTCCCGCCGCCCGCACCGCCGGGACCAGTCCCAGGACAAGCAGCCCGGCCAACACGATACAAACAATACGCTGATACATAAAAATCCCCCCGCTTCAGCTTTGTACAAGCGTATGAAGCGAGGGCGGCGGTTATGCTGCGCAGATAAATTTTTTCGCGACGTGCGCGAAGGCGTCGGTATGTTCTCCGGCCTCGACGCGCAGCGGATGGGCAAACTCGATGGTGAACATCTCCATAAAGCTCTTGGCGTTCACGGTGCGGTCCCCATCGAGCACCATCACGTCGTAGGGCTGTAGGGTCGCCAGACTGACGAACTCTCTGATATCGCCTAAGGAAGCAAAACGAACGGTCATGCAGGTTCCTCCGAAAGATAGGACTATACTTTTGTCCCAAAACTTGGTACAATGGATATGCGCATATTATACCGTGAAATTCAACAAAAAAGCAAGTCGTTTTTTGTTCAATATTTCATCCCGCCAGACGGGATTTTTTGGAGAAAAGTAATGAAGTTTCGATTTTATACCCTCGGCTGCAAGGTGAATCAGTACGAAACGCAGGCAATGGAGCAACAATTGACCGCACTTGGCCACACGGCGGCCGAGGAGGGCGCGTGCGACGCGTACATCATCAACACCTGCACCGTCACGGCCGTCGCCGACCGGAAAAACCGCACGCTCATCCGCCGCCTGCGCCGGGAAAATCCGGATGCCATCGTCGCGGTCTGCGGCTGCTATGCGCAGGTCAGCACGGACGAGGTGCAGGCCCTCGGCGTGGATGTGATTTCCGGCAGCGGCGGACGGGAGGCGTTTTTGCAGCTTTTGCTCGATGCCGTGCGGACCCGCGACGGCGAAAAACGCGTCGCCGTGGATGAAGCACTGCGGCGCAGGGGCTTTGAGCAGCTCCCGGCGGGTGGCCTCTCCGAGCGGACCCGCGCCATGCTGAAGGTGCAGGACGGCTGCAACAATTTCTGCTCGTACTGCATCATCCCCTATGCGCGCGGGCCGGTGCGTTCGCTGCCGGTCGCCGAGGCCGTGGTGCAGGCGCAGCGGCTGGCCGCACAGGGCTACCGCGAGATTGTCCTGACCGGCATCGAAATTGCCTCGTGGGGCTGGGAATGGCGCGACGGCAACCGCTTTGTCACGCTGGCCGAGGCGATCTGCCGCGCGGTGCCGGACGTGCGCATCCGACTTGGGTCGCTGGAGCCGCGCATCGTGGACGAAGAATTCTGCTCCGCCCTGTCACGGTATCAAAATCTCTGCCCGCAATTCCATTTGAGCTTGCAAAGCGGCTCGGACACCGTACTGCGCCGCATGAACCGAAAATACGACAGCGCCCGCTATTTCGAGAGCGTCACGCTGCTGCACCGGTGGTTCCCGGGCTGCGCGATCACGACCGACCTGATCGTCGGCTTCCCGCAGGAAACGGAGGCGGAATTCGCCGAATCGCTGGCGTTCGCGGAAAAATGCGGCTTCGCGGCGATGCACGTATTCCCCTACTCCCGGCGCGACGGGACCCCCGCCGCCGCCATGCCCGGTCAGATTCCCAAAGCGGTCAAGGCCGAACGCGCCGCCGCCGCCGGAGAAATGGCGCGAGCGCTGCGCGAGAAATACGACACCGCCCTGCTCGGCTCGGTGCAGCCGGTGCTGTTCGAGCAGATGGAGGACGGCTTCTTCACCGGCCACGCGCCGAACGGCGTGAAGGTCTACGCCCACGGCGAAGGTTTACATAATATCATTCGCAACGTCCGCATCACCGCCCTTCGCGCCGACGGTGTGGAGGGAACGCCGGAGCCTGCGGGATGATGGGGAAACCGGGAAAATTACGATTGTTTTTATTGCGAAAATGTGGTAAAATAAAGGACAAATATTTTAGGCCGGGGTGGAAACGGCACGGCCTTGGAAACGGAGTGTGATGCTATGGCGATTTGCGTCAGGAGCGAGGTCAGTACGCTGAAAAGGGTTTTGTTGCAGCGTCCCGGCTGTGAGCTGGAGCAGCTCGTGCCGAATTCACTGGAGCGGCTGCTGTTCGACGACATTCCGTATCTGCACGGGGCGCAGAAGGAGCACGACCGCTTCGCCGAAATTCTGCGCGCGAACGGGGTCGATGTCGTGTATCTTTCCGATCTTGCCGCGCAGACGCTTTCGCAGAGCGACGCGCTGAAGGAGCGCTTCGTGGAGGATTTCATCCGGCGCAGCGGCGCGGTGGCCAATAGCTATCGCAAGGCGCTGACGGAGGTACTGCTGTCCCTGCCGACGGCGGACGAGCTGGTGTTCAAGACCATGACAGGCGTGCGCTTCGACGAGCTGCCGCAGCACGGGGTCCGTTCGCTGGCCTCGTTGCGCAACGATAAGACGCACTTTGTCCTCGACCCCATCCCGAATCTGTATTTCACGCGCGACCCCTTCGCCTCCATCGGCCATGGCGTGTCGCTGCACCATATGTATTCGATCACGCGCAACCGTGAGACGATCTACAGCGATTATATTCTGCATCATCACCCGGATTACACCGGGAAAGTGCCGTTTTACTACTCCCCCGACGAGCCGTTCACGCTGGAAGGCGGCGACGTGCTGAACCTGAGCGCGGATACGATTGCAGTCGGCATTTCACAGCGCACCATGCCCGAGGCGATCGAGCGCCTCGCACGGAATATTTTCCGCGACGAAACGGCTGCGATCCGCCGCGTGCTGGCCTTTGACATCCCCAGCACCCGCGCGTTCATGCACCTCGACACGGTGTTGACGCAGATCGACCGCGATAAGTTTCTTGTCCATCCGACGATTCTGGACAACCTGCAAATCTTCGAGCTGATCCCCGGCAAAAACGGCGAGCCGGAGGCACGGCGCGTGGGAGAATCGGTCGAAGCGGTGCTGGCCGAGGCCGTGGGTGTCGAGCAGGTAACACTCCTGCGCTGCGGCGGCGGCGACCAGATCGCGGCACAGCGCGAGCAGTGGAACGACGGCTCGAACGTCCTGTGCATCCGGCCCGGCACGGTCATTGCCTACGACCGCAACTACGTGACCAACCGTCTGCTGGAGAACGAGGGCATCGAGGTGCTGAAAATTCCCAGCGGCGAGCTGAGCCGCGGCCGCGGCGGCCCCCGCTGCATGAGTATGCCCCTTGTGCGGGAGTAAGCGCCCATCGGATTTCATTCGTAGGGCGCGATGCCCTCATCCCGCCGCTGCCGGTACTGTCAACGAGGGAATCGTGGCCAGTGATTCGTGGGCAGCTTCAAAGCCTCCCTCTGTGAGGGTAGCGAAGCGGCCTCGGCAGAGGGAGCCGCAGATGCCGCTGTCCGGAAATACAAAAATATATTGCAATTAGCAAATTACAGGAGTATTCACCTATGGAAAAATTGCTTGATCTGCTTTCCCATGCCGTTGGGGAGGCATTTGCGGCGGCGGGGTATCCTGCCGGGAACGGGAAGGTCACCGTTTCAAACCGGCCCGACCTGTGTGAATTTCAGTGCAACGGCGCGATGCCCACGGCGAAGCTGGCGCATAAAGCCCCGCTGCAAATCGCGACCGACGTGGCGCAGCAGCTACAGGACAGCGCCGTTTTCGCCTCGGCGGAGGCCGTCGCGCCCGGCTTTTTGAATCTGCGCGTGCGGGAGGACTATCTCGCCGCCCATCTGGAGCAGCTACGCGGGCTGGAAAAGCTCGCCCGCCTCGGCGCACCCACCGGCCGCCGCGTCGTGCTGGACTACGGCGGCCCGAATGTCGCTAAGCCCCTGCACGTCGGCCATCTGCGCCCCGCCATCATCGGCGAGAGCATCAAGCGCATCTACCGCTACTTCGGCGACGAGGTCATCGGCGACATTCATCTGGGCGACTGGGGCCTGCAAATGGGCCTGGTCATCGCGGAATTGCAGGAGCGCCACCCGGAGCTGCCGTATTTTGACCCGGATTTCACCGGCGAATACCCCACCGAAGCGCCCTGCACCGTGTCCGAGCTGGAGGAGCTATATCCCTTTGCCAGCGGCAAGAGCAAGGAAAATCCGGAATTTGCCGCCAAGGCCCATGCCATCACGGCGCAGCTTCAGGCACATCAGCGCGGCTATTATGCCCTGTGGCAGCGGATTTTGGCCATCTCTGTGGCGGATCTGAAGAAAAATTACGAGAACCTGAACGTCACGTTTGATGTCTGGAAGGGCGAAAGCGACGCAGAAGCCTACATCCCGCCGATGCTGGAGCGGCTGAACGCGATGGGCCTTTTGAAGGACAGCGACGGCGCGAAGGTTATCGAGGTGGCCGAGGAGGGCGATCGCAAGGAGATGCCCCCCTGCATCATGGTCAAGCGCGACGGCGCGACACTCTATGCGACGACCGACCTCGCGACGATTGTCCAGCGCATGGAGGACTATCACCCCGACAAGATTCTTTACGTGACCGACAAGCGGCAGAGCCTGCATTTTGAGCAGGTATTCCGCGCGGCCCGCAAGAGCGGCATCGCCCCGGCGACGACGGAGCTACAGCACATCGGCTTCGGCACGATGAACGGTAAGGACGGCAAGCCCTTCAAAACCCGCGAGGGCGGCCTTGTCCGACTGGAAACACTGATCGCCGATGTGACGCGCTATGTGGAGGACCGCATCGCGGAGAACCAGCTCGTCACCGGCGACGAGGCGCACGAAACGGCAAAGAAAATTGCCATCGGCGCACTGAAATACGGCGATCTGTCGAATCTTGCCACGAAGGATTACATTTTTGACTTGGAGCGCTTCGCCGCCTTCGAGGGCAACACCGGTCCGTATCTACTGTACACCATCGTGCGCATCAAGTCGATTCTGTCGCGCTACGGGAAGCCCGTCGATACGCTTTCCGTCGCTCCGGCGGATAATGCAAGCGCCAAGGCCTTGCAGCTCACGCTCTCGCAGATGCCCGATCAGCTCGCCATGGCCTACCGCGACAGCGCCCCGAACGCCGTCTGCGCCTACGCCTACGAGGTCGCGACCGCCGCGAACAAATTCTATCACGAAACCCGCATTCTCTCCGAGCCGGACGAAGCAAAGCAGCGCGGCTATGTCGCCCTTGCGGCACTGGCCAAGCGCGCGCTGGAGGAGTGCATCGACCTGCTCGGCTTCGAGGCCCCGGACCGGATGTAAAGCCGGCGCTATCGATAGATGCCTGTAGGGGGCGGCGTCCCCGACGCCCCGAGTGCAGGCAGTATCGATTAGTGAATAGTGACTAATATAATGGGTGTACGGGGGAAACCCCTCAGTCAGCCTCCGGCTGACAGCTCCCCTTTCAGGGGAGCCAACCGCTGCGGCGGGGACGGGACGTCGAGGACGCCGTCCCCTACAAACCGAAACGGCAGCTTTCACCATTCATCCAGACCTCACAAAAACCGGAAGGTGCCTACGTGGTGCGATGTGGGCATCGCACCCTACGCATGACCGGAGGGCGGTAACTTATCTCATAATCTCGCGCGGAGCGGGAAAAATATGTTATCTGTTCCGATTTTAAGGAAACACAAAGGACGAATCGATATGTTAGAGATCAAAAATCTATCCTACCACGTCGCGGATGAGCACGGCTCGGTCGACATTCTGCGCGATGTCAGTCTGACCGTGCCGGACAAGCGCTTTGTCGTCATCACCGGCCCGAACGGCGGCGGCAAGACGAGCCTCGCCCGCGCGATTATGGGCATTTATCAGCCCAGCGGCGGCTCGATCATCTGGAACGGCACGAACATCACCGGTCTTTCCGTGACAGAGCGGGCGCGGCTTGGCATTTCCTACGGCTTCCAGCAGCCGCCGCGCTTCAAGGGCATGAAGGTCCGCGACCTTCTGGATGTGGCGGCGGGCGAGGCTATGAGCCATGACAGGGCCTGCTCCTATCTGACGAAGGTCGGTCTGTGCGCCCGTGATTATATCGATCGCGACGTGGACACCAGCCTATCCGGCGGCGAGGTCAAGCGCATCGAGATCGCCACCGTGCTGGCGCGGCGCAGCGAGCTGATGATCTTCGACGAGCCGGAGGCGGGCATCGACCTGTGGTCGTTTGCCCGGCTGACCGAGACGTTCCAAGAGATTCATGACAAAAAAGAGGCCACGATCCTCATTATTTCCCATCAGGAGCGCATCATCCGGCTGGCCGACGAGATCGTGCTGATCGCGAACGGCAGCGTTTCCGCACGCGGCAGCGTGGACGAAATTTATCCGAAAATTCTCGCCGACACCGTGACCGGCTGTAACCGCTTGGAGGTGAACGGAACTTGCTGAACGACGTACAAAAGCACATTCTCGAGATCGTTGCCGACATGAAGGACACCGGTGAGGGCGCGGTCAACATCCGCTCCGACGGTACGAAGGCCTTCCGCCGCAACACCGAGCATATTCAAATCGAGTCCAAGACCGACAAGGACGGCATCGACATCCGCATCGCGCCGCACACCGTCGGCGAGTCCGTCCACATTCCCGTCGTGCTGACGAAATCCGGCTTCCAGGATATGGTTTACAACGACTTTTTCGTCGGCGAGGGCGCGGACGTGACGATCGTCGCGGGCTGCGGCATCCACAACTGCGGCGACTGCGACAGCCGCCACGACGGTATCCACACCTTCTACGTCGGCAAAAACGCGAAGGTGCGCTACATTGAAAAGCACTACGGCGAGGGCGAGGGCAGCGGCAAACGCCTGCTCAACCCGCAGACCATTCTCTACCTGGAGGAGGGCGCATCGGTCACGCTGGAAACCAGCCAGATCCGCGGCGTAGACGACACAAAACGCTACACCAAAGCCGAATGCAACGGCGCAGGCAGCGAGATCATCATCCGCGAAAAGCTCCTGACTCACGGGGCGCAGCACGCAGTGTCCGAAATGGATGTATTCCTCAACGGCGAGGACAGCAAGGCGCAGGTCGTTTCGCGCTCCGTCGCGCAGGACGCATCATCACAGGTCTTTTATCCCCGCGTCGAGGGCAATGCTAAGTGCTTTGGCCATGTCCAGTGCGACGCGATCATCATGGGCACGGCGAAGGTTCGTGCCATTCCGGAGATCACCTGCAACCACGTCGATGCCGCCCTCATCCATGAGGCGGCCATCGGGCGCATCGCCGGCGAGCAGATCCTCAAGCTCATGACCCTCGGCCTTTCCGCCGAGCAGGCCGAGCAGAAGATCCTCGAAGGCTTCCTGCGCTGAGGGCGCGGCAATGCTCTCGGTCACATTGATTGCCGTCGGCAAGCTCAAGGAGAAGTTTTATCTTGCAGCGGTCGAGGAATACGCCAAACGGCTGGCCGCGTTCTGCAAATTTTCGCTGATCGAGCTGCCGGAGCAGCGGCTGCCGGACGACCCGTCCCCCGCGCAGATCGCGGCGGGCCTCGCGGCCGAGGCAGCGCTCATCGAGGCGAAGCTGCCGAAAAACGCGTGGTTCTGCGTCTTTACTCCGGAGGGACAGACGCTCTCGTCCGAGGACTTTGCGCGAAAGCTCGCGCAGGTCAAGGTCGAGGGCAAAAGCAGTCTGTGCTTTCTCATCGGCTCGTCCTTCGGCATCGACCCGCGCATCAAGGCGATGGCGAGCTTCCGCCTGTCTTTCGGCCCGATGACCTTCCCGCATCATCTTGTGCGCGTCATGGCGCTCGAACAGCTCTACCGCGCCGAAACCATTCAGGCCGGAACGAAATACCACAAATAAACCAACGGCGCTCCCGAAGCATTCATCGGGAGCGCTGTTTTTGTTTTCAGTTTTTTACTTTGCAAAAACCTGCTTCAGACGGGCAAAGCGGGGCAGGCCGTCCTCGTATTCGAGCTTGGTTTCGCCCTTGATGAGCGGGAGGCAGTAGCGGATGAAGTCATTGGTGACGTAGGTATGATCGTCGGTGATCCACTCCAGCGGGACCTTCTTCTCGAAGTTCGCCACCTGCTCCAGATCGAACAGCTCATACTTGCAGGTGTAGCCCTTGACGCGGTCGCAGGAGAAGCCGACCATCTTGCCGGTTTCGCCGGCCAGCGCGGCCTCAACGGCGGTCTTACCGGAGTTGAAGGACTCCTCGATGTCCGTCAGGGAGGCGCAGTGGGCTGCGCAGCGCTGCAGCAGCGACAGCTCGATGCCACGGACCTTCGCACCCGTAGCCGCCTTGATGATGCCCGCCAGACGAGCCGCCAGACCGCCAAGCTGCGCATGGCCGAAGCCGTCCGTGCGGGAGGTCTTTGCCTCGGAGACAAACGTGCCGTCGGAATAATGCAGGCCCTCGGAAACGGCGACAAGGCACTTGCCGCTGCGCTGATAGACGGCGATCACGTCGTCCACGAACTGGTCCATGTCGAAATCGACCTCAGGCAGGTAAATCAGATCGGGACCGTCGCCGGACAGGTCGGCCAGCGCGGAGGCAGCAGTCAGCCAGCCCGCATGGCGGCCCATGCACTCGATGATGGTAATCATGCCCTTGTCATAGACCTCACTGTCGCGGGAGACTTCCATAAAGGAGGTCGCGATGTACTTTGCGGCAGAGGCAAAGCCCGGGCAGTGATCCGTGCCGAACAGGTCGTTGTCGATGGTCTTGGGAACGCCGAACACGCGGCATTCGTAGCCGACCTTCTTCATGTAGCGGTTGATCTTGTTGCAGGTGTCCATTGAGTCGTTGCCGCCGTTGTAGAAGAAGTAGCGGACGTTATATTTCTGGAAAACCTCCAGGATGCGCTTGAAATCGGTATCGTCGGTGTCAGGATCGGCGATCTTATAGCGGCAGGAGCCGAGTGCGGAGGACGGCGTGTAGAGCAGGCGTTCCAGCTCCTTCGGATCCTCCTCGTCCATGACCAGCAGGCGGTCGTTCAGTACGCCGACGATGCCATGGAAAGCGCCGTAGACCTTGGTGATGGCTTCGCTCTCCAGCGCGGTTTTGATAACGCCATAAGCGCTGGCGTTGATAACGGCGGACGGGCCGCCGGACTGACCGATAATTGCAGCACCGACAAGCGGCTTCTTTGTTCTCATATGTATTCCTCCATGTTCCAGTGCAGCATTTGCACGAATTCGGATACAGTATAGCACAAGCAGCTGCGCATTGCAAGCACTCCGCCGGGAAAATTCAACACCGCTTTGCAGCCGTTGGACGCACCACCGAAAAGCATCCGTAGGGCGGGGTCACCTGACCCCGCCGCGAATTCCGTATTGGCTTTCGTTTCCCGCCATCGATCGGCGGTTAGTGAATAGTGGCCAGTAGTCAGTGAAGTGTGCCTGTCGGCACGATTAAAATTTCGCGCCAAAGGCGCGAAATCAACCCTTCAGTCACGCGTTCCGCGTGACAGCTTCCCTTGCACAGGGAAGCCCTTGGATGGTGCATACCATTCAAAAACCTTCCTCTGTGAGGGAGGTGGCACGGCGGAGCCGTGACGGAAGGAGAGAAGCCCTCGGTCTATATGGATTTTCTGATAGACGATACTGCCTGCATCTCTCCCTCAGGCGCTTCGCGCCAGCTCCCTCGTCAGAGGGAGCCAATGGACTGCACGGCGATAAAAATCCGGCGGTGCGCACCAAAATGCGCACCGCCGGTGTTTTTATTTTACTTCTCCAAATACCGCATCAAAATGGCGGCGATTTGGACGCGGGTGGCGTTGTCCTGCGGGACGAGCCTGCCGTCGGAGCCATTGATGATGCCCTCGCTGACCGCCCAGCACATCGCGTCGTAGGCGTAGCCGCTGACCGTACCCGCGTCTGGGAAGGAGGCAAGGGTGTTGTCGGTCTTGGCCGCCTTGCTGTAGCGGAACAGGATGGTCGCGATCTGCTCGCGGGTGATCGGCGCGTCCGGCTCATAGGTCGCGGCGCTCGTGCCGTTGACGATCCGGTTCTCGGTCGCCCAGACGACCGCGTCGCTATACCACTGGCCCGCCGGGACATCGGTGAAGGCGGCGGTCTTGCCGGTCATATCCGGGGACCCCTCGGCGCGGTAGAGGATGGTCACGAACATCGCGCGGGTCAGCTCGCCCTCCGGGTCAAATTCCCGCCGGGCGACACCATTCATCAGGCCGTTTTCCAGCGCGTAGCTGACGGCATCCTTATACCAGCTCCGGACCGGAAGGTCGGCAAAGTCGGTGTATTTCGGGGTATTCGCGGGCTTGGCGTTCGGATCGGCCGCGCCGCAGCGGGTGCATTTGCCGCTCTTATAGTCATGCCCCAGCGCAGGCGCGGTGGTTTCCGATACGGTCTTGCCGCAGTCCTTGCAGACGTCGCGGTCGTATCCGGCGGTCGTGCAGGCGGCATCCAGATGCTGATGCTCGACGTTTTCGTGCTTGCAGTCGGGCTTGTAGTTCGGGTCAGCCGCGCCGCAGCGGGTGCAGGCGCCGCTCTTGTAATCATGGCCCAGCGCGGGCAGCGTCGTTTCCTTTACCGTCGCACCGCAGTCGGCGCAGACCGTGCGGTCATAGCCCGCGGTCGTGCAGATGGCATCCAGATGCTCGTTCTTCGTGTTCGTATGCTTGCAGACGGTCGGCGTGCCGTTCTTCGCCTCGCCGGAGGGGGTAGTCATGTCGTTCGGGACCTTCTGTCCAAACAACAGCCAAGAGTACTCCGGATAGTCGATAAAGACGTTGCGGTTGCCCTGGATATTCTGGACTTCATCGTTGCGCTTCATTTCCCACGTGTCCACGGGGTCCAGCTCGCACCACTCCAGCAGCGTGTCGAGGCTTTCAATGACTTTGATGCCGTCATTCTTTTCATCTCCGGGGCCGGGCTTCGCGCTGGGGTCGTTCATGAAAAGATTCGGTTCCTCCCAGCGAACGTAGACATAAAGCAAAATCCGCGCGACGTCGCCCTTGACATAATCAGGAACCTCAACAAGGTATTTATCGGGGGAATACCATAAAACGACCTTCCCCTCATAATCATAAGTCGTCGGGTTAGAAACGGTGGATTTTACGTTGCCCATCGTATAATTCCATCGCCTGCTGTTTACTTGAGCATCCTCCGGACGAAGATGATGCAGGTCGCTGCCTCCGCCGGACTGATGGAAGGTTGCATGGCTCTTCGGCCAGACATGCTCCCGGCTAACATTGCCGCCATAGCCAGTGTTGCTGTAGAAATAGATGCTGTTGTCCGTAGCCGGCCAATAGTTGGTCAGAGCCTTGTAGCTGACACTGTTTGTCATGGTGGACTTCATCAGCGTCTGAAGCTGCTTGTACATGGTGGAATCGACCGTCGTCAGGCAGTTTGTCGTGCCGCCTTGCAGCTTGGACATGGTGTCGTAGGTGTAGTTGCCGGTGTAGTACGCCGTTGCCTGGCTGCTGAGGCTGGTACAGTCCGTGCCGCGCCGGTCGGTGTTCTTCGCGAAAACAGAGGTTACGAACAGCGCGGTGACGATGCACAGAACCAACAGGAAGGAAAGTCCTCTCTGGCTGAAATGTTTCATGATGCAATTCTCCTTTTTGAAGTGGGATATTTTATATCATACCATAATAATTGGCAGCCGGATATAGGAAAAACCAACGAATTCCGGCACAAAAACTTGTTGCTTTCGCCGAATTTCGGGCGGGGATGTTTTTGGAAGGCGGATACGGGGACGGAATGGCCAACAGCGGGCCGATGTGGGCATCGGCCCCTACGCGATAGTCGGAGCTGACGTGTTGAATTTGACAACGATTTTACATTTCCTGTCTTTCGAGCTTTACAATCGGGACTTAGAATGAGGGCGTATCGAGGAGATATCAAAACACTCATCGGCCGCGAGGATGCGGCCGGAAGAAAGAAGGAGAATTTTTTATGAAGCTCAAGAAAGTATTTGCAATGATCCTGGCGATTGCCCTTGTTGGCGCACTGTTCGCAGGCTGCGGCAGCTCGAAGGGCGTGACGACCGACGGCTCGACCTCGATGGAAAAGGTCATCGGCGCACTGGGCGAAGCCTTCACGAACGACACCGGCATCGCGTTTTCTTACAACCCCACCGGCTCCGGCAGCGGCATCAAGGCAGTCCTCGCCGGCACCTGCGACATCGGCCTTTCCAGCCGTAACCTGAAGGACGAAGAAAAGTCCGAGGGTCTGGAGCAGACCGTCCTCGCACTCGACGGCATCGCCATCATCGTCAATCCGCAGAACCCTGTCGAGGACCTCGACAAGGACACCATTGCGAAGATCTACACCGGCGAGATCACCAACTGGAAGGATGTCGGCGGCAACGACGCGGAGATCGTTCTGATCGGCCGTGAGGCCGGCAGCGGCACGCGCGACGGCTTCGAGTCCATCACCGGCACTGACGGCACCTGCAAGTATCGTCAGGAGCTGACCTCCACGGGCGACGTCATCACCACCGTTGCGGGCAACCCCGATGCCATCGGCTACGCCTCCCTCGCGGCCATCAAGGACAACGTGAAGGCGCTCAAGGTCGGCGGCGTGACCCCGACGGAAGATACTGTCAAGGACGGCAGCTACATCATCCAGCGTCCGTTCGTCCTTGTGACGAAGCAGGACACCAAGCTCTCGGACAGCGCACAGAAGTTCTTCGACTACATCACCTCGGCCGATGCCGCATCCGTCATCTCCGCCGCCGGTGCAGTCCCCGTAAACTAAGCAAAAGCTCGGAGGTAGGCAGGCTATGAAGAAAAAGCGGCGTATCGAGGCGCTCATCCACGGCGGCTTCCTGCTGCTGGGTCTTGTGACGGTGGGCTTCGTCCTGCTCATCACGGTGTATCTTGTGATCGCCGGTCTGCCCGCACTGCGCCGCATCGGGCTGACGGACTTCCTGTTCGGAACGGTCTGGGCATCGACGGAAAATCCGCCCTCGTTTGGAATTCTTCCCTTCCTGCTGACCTCGGTCTACGGAACGGCGGGGGCAATCGCCCTCGGCGTTCCCGTCGGCTTTTTGACCGCCGTGTACCTGTCCAAGGTCGCGCGGCCGAAGGTCCGGGCGGTCATGCAGACGGCGACGAGCCTGCTGGCGGGCATTCCCTCGGTCGTATACGGTCTTGTGGGTATGCTGGTGCTGGTACCGGGGATCCGAAAAATTTTCCACGTTCCCGACGGCGCAAGCCTGCTGGCGGCGATCATCGTTCTTTCCATCATGATCCTGCCGTCGATCATCAAGGTTTCCATGAGTGCGCTCGACGCAGTTCCGAAGGAATATGAGGACGCGTCCCTTGCCCTCGGCGCAACGCCGATCGAAACGTACTTCCGCGTGACCGTTCCGGCGGCCAAAAGCGGCATCGCAGCGGCGGTCGTGCTGGGTGTCGGGCGGGCCATCGGCGAAGCGATGGCGGTCATGATGGTATCCGGCAACGTGCCGAATATGCCGTCGCTGTTTCAGAGCGTCCGCTTCCTGACCACCGCCGTGGCAAGCGAAATGTCCTATTCGTCGGGTCTGCAGCAGCAGGCGCTGTTTTCCATCGCGCTGGTGCTGTTTCTGTTCATCATGCTCATCAACGCAACGCTGAATTTCTTCCTCAAGCGGGAAAGGAGGGGCTGATATGCAGCACATCAGCAAACGCCGCCGTGTCCGCATCGCTATTTTGCGGACCCTGATGCTTTTGGCGACCGGCTTCTCCGCCGCATTGGTCCTGTTTTTGATCGTCTATGTCCTCGGCAAGGGTCTGCCGGAGCTTTCGTGGGACCTGCTGAGTACGTCGCCGAGCTACCTGTCCGACAAGATCGGCATCCTGCCGGACATTGTGAACACGGTATACATCCTCGTAGCCAGCCTTCTGGTCGTCCTGCCGCTCGGCGTGGGCGCGGCGATCTATCTGACGGAATACGCGCAGAATAAGCGTCTGGTCGGCATCATCGAATACGCCGCCGAAACGCTCTCCGGCATCCCGTCGATCATCTACGGTCTGGTCGGTATGCTGTTTTTCTGCCAGTTCCTCGGCATGAAAAAATCTCTGCTGGCCGGTGCGCTGACGCTGGTCATCATGAATCTGCCGACCATCCTGCGCACGACGCAGGAAAGTCTGAAAACCGTGCCGCAGTCGTACCGCGACGGCGCATTCGGTCTGGGCGCGGGGCGCTGGCGCGTGATCCGGACGGTCGTGCTGCCGGGCTGCGTGGACGGCGTGATCACCGGCTGTATTCTTTCGGCGGGCCGAATTTTGGGCGAATCGGCCGCGCTGCTGTTTACCGCAGGCTTTGCCCACACGCTCAACGGCGTGATCGAGGGCCTCGCCTCCCCCGGCGCGACCCTGACTGTTGCCCTTTACGTCTACGCCAAGGAGGAGGGCGAGTTCGGCGTGGCCTTCGCCATTGCGGCCATTCTGATGCTGCTGACGATTGTCATCGACCTGGCCGCCGCCATGGTGAAAAAGTTCTTTGAAAAGAGGCGAGCGCAATGAGCGCAATCATGACAACCCGCGAGCTGTGTCTCTGGTACAGTGCGACACAGGCGCTGAATAATATTAACATCGACATTCCCGAGCATCGCATTACCGCGCTCATCGGCCCGTCGGGCTGCGGCAAATCCACGTTTCTGAAAACGTTGAACCGCATGAACGATCTGATTCCCGGCGTGAAAATCACCGGCGAGGTGACCTACGACGGCAAGAACATTTTTGACCCCGCCGTGGATGTCAACGAGCTGCGCAAGGAGGTCGGCATGGTCTTTCAGAAGCCCACGCCCTTCCCGATGAGCATTTACGATAACATCGCCTACGGTCCGCGGACGCATGGGATCCGCAACCGCGCGATGCTGGACGAGATCGTGGAGCGTTCCCTCCGCGCCGCCGCCATCTGGGACGAGGTACGCGACCGTTTGAAGAAAAATGCCCTCGGCCTCTCCGGCGGCCAACAGCAGCGGCTGTGCATCGCCCGTGCGCTTGCCGTCGAGCCGAAGGTACTGCTCATGGACGAGCCGACAAGCGCCCTCGACCCCATTTCGACCTCAAAAATCGAAGAACTGGCGTTGCAACTGAAGGAAAAATATACTATAATCATTGTAACGCACAATATGCAGCAGGCCGTCCGCATTTCCGACAATACGGCATTTTTCCTTCTCGGCGAACTGGTCGAGGCCGGCACGACGGAGAAAATCTTCTCCCAGCCGAGCGACAAACGCACCGAGGATTACATTACAGGAAGGTTTGGTTGATATGCGCAGCAGATTTGACGAGCAGCTGGAAACGCTGAACAGAGAAATGATCCAAATGGGTTCGCTGTGCGAATACGCCATTGCCAGCGCGATCGAGGCGCTGAGCGCGGGCGACACGGCGCTGGCCAAAAAGGTCCCGCCCATCGCCGCCGAGATCGACCGCAAGGAGCGCGACATTGAAACGCTCTGCCTGAAGCTGCTGTTGCAGCAGCAGCCGGTCGCGCGCGATCTGCGGCAAATCTCCGCCGCGTTGAAAATGGTCACGGACATGGAGCGCATCGGCGATCAGGCCGAGGACATTGCTGAGATCGTGACCTATCTCGACGGGCAGACGGTCCCGGAAACCATCCACATCCGCGACATGGCCCGCGAGGCGACCGCAATGGTCACCGACAGCGTGGATTCCTTCGTCCGGCAGGACGTGAAGCTGGCGCGGTCGGTCGTTGCGCATGACGACATCGTTGACCGCTGCTTCGACGCGGCCAAGGAGCGCCTGATTCGGCTCATCACCGAGCATCCCGACGAGGGCGAGCTGGCGCTCGATCTTTTGATGATCGCAAAATATTTTGAACGCATCGGGGACCACGCGGTCAACATCGCCGAGTGGGTGATCTTCTCCGTGACCGGCGTTCATCAATCGGAGGTGCAGCCATGATCTGGTGCGTAGAGGACGATGCCAGCATCCGCGATATTGAGGTCTATGCGCTCAATTCCACCGGGCTGGAGGCCAAGGGCATCGAGGACGGTGACACCTGCTGGGAGCTGCTGCGGCACGAAACGCCGGAGCTGATTCTGCTGGACGTGATGCTGCCCGGTCTGGACGGAGTGGAGCTGCTTCGCCGCCTCAAGGGGACGGCGGAGCTTTGCGATATTCCCGTCATTATGGCCACGGCCAAGGGCGCGGAATTCGATAAGGTTCATTCGCTCGACCTCGGCGCGGACGACTATCTCGTCAAGCCCTTCGGCATGATGGAAATGGTATCGCGCATCAAGGCGGTGCTGCGCCGCTGCAAGCCCAAGACCGTCAGCCACCTGCTGGCCGTGCGCGGCCTGACCGTCAATCTCGACGAACGGACGGTCACGGTGGACGGCGAACGCGTGACGCTGACGTATAAGGAATTTGAGCTGCTGCGGCTGTTTCTGTCGCATCCGGGCATGGTCTTTTCCCGCGACCGGCTGTACAGCGAGGTCTGGGGCGACGACTACATCGGCGAGAGCCGCACAGTCGATATGCATATCCGGACGCTCCGCGCCAAGCTCGGCCCCTACGGCGAGATGATTGAAACGGTGCGGCAGGTCGGCTACCGGCTGGAGGTGGCACAATGACACGAAAGATTTTACGCTCCATCCTGCTTGCCGTGACGCTGGTGCTCGTGGCGAGCTTTCTGGTTTCGACGGTCGTGCTTTACAGCTATTTCGGCGACGTACAGGTCAAGCAGCTCAAGGGGGAGCTTTCCCTCGCCGCCGCCGGCACGGAGCAGTACGGCCTGGACTACCTGCGCGACGTGCAGGAGGACGGCTTCCGCCTGACATGGGTGGATAAGGACGGCACGGTGCTGTTTGACTCCGTCGCCGACGAAAAAACCATGGAAAACCACCTCGGCCGCGAGGAAATTCAGCAGGCGTTCGCTACCGGCACCGGCAGCAGCGTCCGCACATCCGACACGCTGACCGAAAAGCTGCTTTACGAAGCAAAGCTGCTGCAAGACGGCACGGTGCTGCGAATTTCGATCAGCAGTGCATCGGCAACGGCCCTCGGCCTCGGCATGATTCAGCCGATGCTGTTCATCTTCCTGGCCGCGTTAATTTTGTCCGCCTTCCTCGCCACGGCGATGGCGAAGAAGATCACCGGGCCGCTCAACCGCCTCGATCTGGAGCACCCGCTGGAAAACAACGCCTACGAGGAGCTGGCTCCCCTACTGCGCCGAATTCATCAGCAGCATCAGCAGATCACCGGTCAACTCGGCGCGCTGCGGCGGAAAACGGACGAGTTCCAGCAGATCACCGACAATCTGCGCGAGGGGCTGGTCCTGCTCGACGGGAACCGCCATATTTTGAGCATCAACCCCGCCGCGCGGACGCTGTTCGGCGCAGATACGACGTGCGTCGGAGAGGATTTTCTGACCATCGAGCGCCGCCACGACATCAGCGCCGCCATCGATACCGCCCTACAGAACGGCCACAGCGAGCTGCGCACCGACCGCGGCGGCCGCGAATATCAGCTCGACATCAGCCGCATTGAATCCGACGGCAAACCGCTGGGCGCAGTCCTGTTGACCTTTGACGTGACCGAACAAGCTGGCGCAGAGCGCAGCCGCCGCGAATTCTCCGCCAACGTTTCCCACGAGCTGAAAACCCCGCTGCAATCCATCATCGGCAGCGCCGAGCTGATCGAAAACGGCATGGTAAAGCCGGAGGACCTGCCCCGCTTTGTCGGACATATCCGCAGCGAGGCGGCACGGCTGGTTGCACTGGTTGAGGACATCATCCGCCTGTCCCAGCTCGACGAGGGCGAGCCGATGCCTGCGGAGCCGGTTTCGCTCTACGCACTATCGCAGGATGTGCAGCTTGCGCTGCGCGACGCGGCGGCGGCGAAGGATGTCACCCTCAGCGTCACCGGCGACGACGGCCTGATTACCGGCGTGCGGCGGCTGCTGTATGAGATCGTCTATAACCTCTGCGACAATGCCATTCGCTATAACGTGGACGGCGGCAGCGTCGAGGTACAGATCGCCGATGCGCCCGACCATGTGTCGCTCTGCGTCGCCGATACCGGCATCGGCATTCCGCCGGAGCATCAGGCACGGGTCTTTGAACGGTTCTACCGCGTGGACAAGAGCCATTCCCGCAAGTCCGGCGGCACCGGCCTCGGCCTTTCCATCGTCAAGCACGCCGTCCAGCTCCACCATGGCAAGATCGATCTGCAAAGCGACGTCAACAACGGCACCCGCATCACCGTCACCCTCCCCAAGGCCTGATAACCCCCATAACAACAGCTCCCTCCGACGAGGGAGCTGTTTTCGTCCTTCCCGGCATGGGGCCGATGCCCATAGCGCAGCCGTTGGCGGGTGCATCG
>CABSFY010000019.1 GCA_902477055.1 uncultured Eubacteriales bacterium | reverse complement strand
GAGGCAGACACCATCGGCGGCTTCAACGCCATGATCGAAAAGCAGAAGCGGGAGGCGGGCGAGGCGCTCATTTCCACCGTCCTGTTCGACAACGTGAGCGAGGTCCTGCACGACCGCGTTCCCGTCGGCAAGGTCGCGCCGCTGACAGACCGCGATTATACCGTCCGGGGCTGCACGGCGCTGCTCGATGCCATCGGCGGGGCCATCCACCACATCGGCAACGTCCACAAATACGCCCGCGAGGACGACCGCCCGGCGCACACCCTATTCGTCATCACCACCGACGGCATGGAAAACGCCAGCCGCCGCTATGACAGCGACACGGTCAAGCACATGATCCGGCGGCAGCAGGAGCGGTACGGCTGGGAGTTCCTGTTCCTCGGCGCGAATATCGACGCAGTGGAAACGGCTCGCCATTTCGGCATCGGCGCCGACCGCGCGGTGAACTATCACGCCGACCGGTGCGGCACACGTCTGAATTATGAGGTCGTCGGCGAGACCATCAGCAGCTTACGCGCCGACCGTGCAATCACCCCCGACTGGAAGGACCGCATCGAAGCCGACTACGCCGAGCGCAGATAACGGCCCGCTTAGGGATTACATTGCTTGCACGGTTCGTAGCCCTGTGCGGCCAGGTCGGCGCGGGAGCCGGTGTAGTCCTGCCGGTTCTTTTCGGCGATTTTTTCGACCGAGGGGCAGCCCGGAAGGTGGAACTTTTTGGAATTGGTGTTGAGAACATAGGTGACGCTGCCGGTCGGTTCGGCGGTCTGCTGTGCGCTGCTGCCGGTTGCGTAGTCGATCGTGATGCCCGGCTGGACGTTATAGCAATAGACGTTGAAGCAGATGCCGCCGCCGCTGTCCTCGACCGAGTAGCCCTCCAGCAGAACGCCGCTGGCCAACAGATTTTCACCCTCGAACACCGGCGTTGCGCGGTAGAGAACGTGATTGCCGGTTTCCTTCACGTAGTCGGCCACCATATTCTCAAACGGCAGCATTCCCTGCACGTTCAGATACCGCGTCCCGGTGATGAGATTGCGCTCGTTCGCGTTTTCGCCGGTTAGCTGATAGCCGATCAGGTGACAGCGATTGTAAAGATACTTGCCGTCAACGGTATCGTACTTGACCGTCTGCCAGCCGGTCGGCTTGATGCTGCCGATGGAGCCGCGTTCCTCCGTCGGCATCAGGTCCTGCCCGATCGACGCGATGCAAACGCTGCAGCGGCCAAGCGCATCCAGCTGACTGTAGGATTCGTAGGAATCGGTCGTGTAATCGGCCCCTGAGAAATAAGGCTCGTTGTCGTTGACGGCCACATAGGGACTGCCGGAGTAGGCGGGGAGGGTATCGAGAGAGAACGCCTCACGCTCCGCAGCGGGCGCTGAGAAGCAGCCCGTCAGCAAAAGGCACAGCGGCAAAAGAATGGAGAGCAGTGCGGCTTTGCCAGATAAAAATCGCTTCATCGGACATAGACCTCTTTTGTAATTTTTTCATGCGACGTGCCGGAAAAATCGACGGTCTGCGTTAGCCGCAGCTCCGACCGATAGTTCTGACCAAAGAAAGCATCCGCCGGATAGGCGCGATTCCAGCGATAAACGACGAGCGTCGTGACCTTATCCCAACCTGTCGCCGGGGGAGATTCCAGAAAGCTGCTATCCTCCTGCCCTGCTGCGGCCAGCGGATCCTCGCAGACCGTTACGTTGCAGCTCGCCGAGGAAAACAACGCCTCGGAATACGGCCCGATGAGCAGCCTGCCGCTGCCGACCGATGCACAAATATCCCGTATCACCGCCGCGTCCCGGCTCTGCCGCCGTCGATGAAACAGCACCCCGTCCGCGCCGTCCAGACAAACAAAAACCGTCATACCGCACCGCCTTTTTGAAAACTTCGACACCATTATACCAGACCGCAAGAAAAATTGCAGCAGCAAAAAAGAAGGACGGTCGCTTCGGCGGCGGTTTTTTCTGTGTTGCAATCCTGGCGGCGGGTGTAGTATAATACAGGCCGGGACCGGCGGGAGCTTTTCTGCCGCCGGGACTGTGAACATTCGGAAAGGACTACAGTTGCATGAACCAAAAGGAATTGAGTGAACTGCGCCGCCGGTGGAAGCCGGAGAAGAACGCGGTCGGACATATTTACGGCTGTTTCGTCAACAGCGCCCGTGAGATCGTCGCTGAGCTGGATGAGTCGCTGGGTCTGATGGCCCAGCAGGAAGCGGAAAAGTATCTGGAGCTGCTGCGCAAGGCGCTCTCCGGGACGCTGGATAAGAATCTGATCGACATCGCCTTTACCACGCAGCAGGTCATGCACGGCGAGGAGCATCGCCTGCTGTCGGACCTGCGCGCGTGCGAGCTGAAGGACGCTGCGCTGCGCCGGACCTTTTATGAGAAGGTCGCCGCGACGTTGGATATGGAGGACATGAACTATCTGATTTTGCTGGCAAATGACCACTATGACATCCCGCACCGGGGCAAGGACGATCTGGAACAGACGGATGCGTCGGAGGAGGTTTTTTCCTATCTGGTCTGCGCCGTCTGCCCGGTCAAGGCGGGAAAGCCCGCGCTGGGTTATTTCGCGGGGGACAACGAGTTCCGCTGCACCGCCAGCCAGCTCGTGTCCGCGCCGGAGCTGGGCTTTCTGTTCCCGACGTTCGACGACCGCTGCACGAATCTTTATAACGCCCTGTTCTATTCACACAAGCCCGCGCAGCTCCATCAGGAGTTCATCGAAACGGTCTTTCATACGCAGCCGCCGATGTCTGCGCCGGAGCAGCGGGCGGCGTTCGAGTCCGCGCTGACCGACGCGATGGGCGGCGAATGCAGCCTTGACGTAGTGCAGGGCGTACATGAGCGGCTGACGACGAAAATTCTGGAGCATAAGGAGAGCAAGGATCCCGAGCCGCTGACCGTCAGCACCGAGGAGGTTCGCGCGATCCTGCAGGACTGCGAGGTACCGGCCGAGCGGGCAGAGGCATTCCAAAAATCCTGCGACGAGCAGTTCGGCAAGGACGCGGCGCTCAACCCCGCGAACCTGATTAACGCAAAGAAGATCCAGTTGACCAGCGGGAAGATCTCGCTCTCTGTCGATCCGGACGCCGGTTATCTGATCGAAACCAGAGTGCTCAACGGCCGCCGGGTCCTCATCGTCCCGATCGAGGACGATCTGGAATTCAATGGCCTCCCCGTCGGCATTTCCGCCGGGGACGCGGAGAAAATGTGAAAAATCCGCCGCTCGGCGACTGCCGTGCTTGCTGTATGGTGCGGTAAAATGCGGGAGGCGGTGCGCTTTTTTACCGAAAGTGGGAACAAATTACCGATCAATCTCTGCCGAAATCCCGGCAGAGGTTGATTTTTAAATATTTATCTGATAGAATATCCTCGTATCGGTGTGCGCCGGGGAAAACCGTGCGCAGAACGGGGAAAACATGAGTGAGGATGTACGAATGGAACGGATCACAAGCAGCAAAAACCCGCTGATCGCCCATGTGCGGCGCTTGCAGACCGACCGCAGCTACCGCGAGGCGTGCGGCGAGTTCGTCTGCGACGGCTGGAAGCTGCTCAAGGAGGCATTGGCCTGGTATCCGGCCATCCGGACGGTGCTGGTCGCGGAAGGGGCAGACTGCCCGCCGCTGCCTGAGGACTGTCGCGTGGCCTGCATTCCGGAAGGCCTGATGCAAAGCCTTTCCACCATGCGTACCCCGCAGGGCGTCATCTTCACCTGCGCCCTGCCGCAGCCGGAAGCGCCGCAGCTCCGGCCGGGAATGCTTCTGCTCGACCGGATTCAGGACCCCGGCAATCTCGGAACAATCCTGCGGACGGCGGATGCCTTTGCCGTGCCGGTCGTGATGACCAACGGCTGTACGGATGCGTTTTCCGAAAAGACCGTTCGGGCCTCGATGGGCGCGGTGCTGCGCACACCGCCGGTCAGCCTGCCGATGGAGCAGGTGCTGGCGCAGTGCGCCGAAAAAAACATCCCTATCGCCGCAACGGCGCTGACCAAAACAGCGCAGGAGCTGACGCAGCTCCCCCTTCCTGAGTATTTGGTCGTGATCGGCAGCGAGGGACAGGGTATTTGCGAAACGCTGCTCCGCGCTTCTCAAAAACAGATCATCATCCCCATGCAGCCGCGCTGCGAGTCGCTCAACGCGGCGGTTGCGGCGGCGATCGTCCTGTGGCAGATGCGCGGCTGATACAAACGGAGCGAAAGAGAGAGAACTATGCTCAAGCATTGGATATGGCTGACGACAAGAAAGGGCATCGGAACCGTCGGCCGGGCGCAGCTTTTGCGGCGGTTCGGCACGGCGGAGCGTATCTATGCCCTGACGGAGCGCGAGTGCCGGGAGACGGAAGGCTTCGACAAGAAATGGCTCGAAGGCGTTCTGGATAAATCTCTCGACGCGGCGGATAAAATTCTGGAGGATTGCGACAATAAGGACATCTCCGTGCTGACCTACGGCGACCGGGACTATCCCGACCGTCTGCGCAATATTCCCGACCCGCCGGTCGTGCTGTACTATCGCGGCAAGCTGCCGGAGATCGACAGCGAGGCCGTCATCGGTATCGTCGGCACGAGAAAGTGCAGCGCCTACGGCCTGCTGCACGCCAAGCAGTTTGCAAAGCTCATTGCAGCCAGCGGCGGGATCGTCGTTTCGGGCGGCGCACGCGGCATTGATACGATGGCCCTGCGTGGGGCGTTGGATTCGACCATGCCGGTCGTTTGCGTCCTCGGCTGCGGCGTGGACATTCCGTACCCGCCGGAAAACCGCTTCCTGTTTCGGGATATTATGCAGCACGGCTGCGTTCTCAGCGAGTATCCGCCGGGGACCAAGCCGAACGGCGGCAACTTCCCGGTCCGAAACCGCATTATCAGCGGCCTTTCCCTCGGAATCCTCGTTGTGGAAGCGCCGGAGAAAAGCGGTGCGCTCATCACGGCCAACCTTGCGCTGGAGCAGGGGAGGGACGTATTCGCCGTTCCCGGCAACATCGGCGTGAAGAATAACGAAGGGACCAATCGCCTCCTGCGCGAGGGCGCGATCATGGCGATGGACGGCTGGGATGTGGTTTCGACCTATCTGCATCTCTATCCGGAAAAGCTCGCCGACGGGCGCACAAAGGAATCGATGGCGCGGATTTATCAGGAACGATTCGGCCGTGCACTGCCCGTTTATTCGCCGATTCCGGAGCAGGACGACAAAATAAACGTTGACAACCCCGCGCAACGCGCGTATAGTGACGAAAAGAGAGCCGAGCTGAAGCAGGAGGAGGAAACCGTCCTGCGCTGCGTGACGGCTCAGCCGATTCACGCCGACCAGATCGTCGCCGCCTCGGGGCTCACGGCGCAGCAGACCTCTGCCGCGCTGACGATGCTCCAAATTCGCGGCCTCATCAAAAAGCTGAGCGGAAATTATTATCAAAGAACGTAGTTGGAGGTTCCTGCATGGCAAAGGGAACGAATCTTGTGATTGTTGAGTCGCCGTCCAAGGCGAAAACCATTGGAAAATATCTCGGCCCGGACTATCGCGTCGAGGCCTGCATGGGCCACCTGCGCGACCTGCCGAAAAGCACGATGGGCGTGGACATCGAGCATGACTTCACGCCGGAGTACGTGCCGATGAAGGGCAAGGAGGCGCTGATCTCCGAGCTGCGCAGCGCGTCGAAAAAGGCCGACACTGTCTACCTCGCAACCGACCCGGACCGCGAGGGAGAGGCGATTTCGTGGCATCTGAAGGAGCTGTTCAAGCTGCCGGACGACAAAACAAAGCGCGTTACATTTAATGAAATCACGAAATCCGTCGTGACCGCAAGCATCCGCGCACCGCGCGATATCGATATGGATCTTGTCGATGCGCAGCAGGCGCGGCGCATTCTGGACCGCATCGTCGGCTATCAGCTCAGTCCGCTGCTGTGGAAGAAGATTCGGCGCGGTCTGTCCGCCGGACGGGTGCAATCCGTCGCGACCCGGCTGGTCGTCGAGCGTGAGCGCGAGATCGAGGCGTTCGTTCCGAAGGAATATTGGACGCTCGACGTGCTGCTGCGCTGTCTGGACAAGCCCGGCAGCTTCACCGCCCGCTATTTCGGCGAGGAGAAGAAGCGCGAGCTGCATTCGCTGGCCGAGGTTGAAGAAATTCTACACGATATCGACGGCAAGAGCTTTACCGTTGCGGGCATCAAGCGCTCGGAAAAGCGCCGTTCGCCGACGCCGCCGTTCATCACCTCGACGCTCCAGCAGGAGGCGTCCCGCAAGCTCAATATGACGCCTCGCCGCACGATGGCCATCGCGCAGCAGCTTTATGAGGGCGTGGACATCACCGGCGAGGGTACCGTCGGCCTTATCACCTATATGAGAACCGACTCTCTACGCCTTTCTGAAGAAGCGCTGGCGGCGGCAAAGGATTTGATCTGCGAACGCTACGGCGAAAAGTACTATGCCGGTTCGCCCCGCCGCTTCCGCAAAAAAGAGGGCGCACAGGACGCACACGAGGCCATCCGCCCCAGCAACGTCCGCCTCGACCCGGAGTCCATCAAGGACGATCTGACCAAGGAGCAGTACCGGCTGTATAAGCTGATCTGGAGCCGCTTTGTCGCCTGCCAGATGGCCGAGGCGCGGTATGACGCGGTGCAGATCGATACGCAGTGCGCCGGGCATGTGTTCCGCGCGACGGAGCAGGTGCTTCGCTTCGCCGGCTTTACCGCCGTCTATGAGGAAGGCAAGGACGACGAGGAGGAGGAAAAGACCTGTACGCTGCCGGAGCTGGACGGCTCGGAGCAGCTTCGCGCCGAAAATACCAAGCAGGAGCAGCATTTTACGCTCCCGCCCGCCCGCTACACCGAGGCGACGCTGGTCAAGGCGATGGAGGAGCGCGGCGTCGGCCGTCCGTCTACCTACGCCGCGACCGTCGCGACCATTCAGGATCGCGAATATGTGATAAAGAAGGAAAAGCGTCTGTATCCGACGCCGCTCGGCAATGTAGTTACGGATTTGATGATCGAGCGCTTTAACGATGTGATCGACGTGGAATTTACGGCGAACATGGAGCACCGGCTCGACGAGGTCGAGGAGGGCAAGACGGAATGGAAGTCTGTCCTGCGCGACTTCTACAAGGGCTTCCACGAGGAAATGCTGGCCGCCGAAACGGCGCTGGAGGGCAAGCGCATCAAGGTCCCGGAGGAGGAAACCGACGAGGTCTGCGAGCTTTGCGGCCGGAAGATGGTCATCAAGAGCGGCCGGTTCGGGCGGTTCTTAGCCTGCCCCGGCTTCCCGGAGTGTAAGAATACCAAGCCGCTGGTCGAGCGAATGCCGGGCCGCTGCCCGAAGTGCGGAAGCGGCATCTTAAAGCGCAAATCCCGCAAGGGCTACGTATTCTACGCCTGCGAACGCGGGGCGGACTGCGGCTTTATGACGTGGGACGTTCCGACGGCGAACGACTGCCCGTCCTGCGGCCAGACGCTGTTCAAAAAATCCGGCAGAGGCCATATGAAGCCCTTCTGCATCAACGAAAACTGTCCGGAGTTCCTCCCGGAGGACAAGCGCGGCTACCAGCGGCGGATGCCCAAGGCAACGGCCGAAACGGTCGATACCGCCGAGGAGCTGAAGGAAGAACCGGCAGAAGAAACAAAGAAACCCGCAAAAACAACAAAAACTGCGGCAAAGACAAAGAAATCGACCAAAACCACGAAGGAAACGAAGAAATGACGGAAGTGAAGGTGATCGGCGCGGGCCTTGCCGGAAGCGAGGCGGCGTGGCAGCTTGCAGAGCGCGGCTTTGCCGTGCGGCTGTATGAAATGAAGCCGAATAAGATGAGTCCGGCGCACCACTGCGCGGATTTTGCCGAGCTGGTCTGCTCCAACTCCCTGCGCGGCGACCGGCTGGAAAACGCCGTCGGTCTGCTCAAGGAGGAGCTGCGGCGGCTGGGGAGTCTGATCCTTGCCTGCGCCGACGCGACGCGGGTCGAGGCTGGCGGCTGCCTCGCGGTCGATCGCTACGGCTTTTCGTCGATGGTAACGCAAAAGCTCCGGGCGCATCCGAACGTGACCGTGATCTCCGAGGAGGTTACGCAGGTACCGAGGGGACCGGTCATTATCGCCACCGGCCCGCTGACCTCGGACGCGATGAGCGAGGCCATTGCCGCCTACTTCGGCGATGCGGATTACCTGCATTTCTTCGATGCCGCCGCGCCGCTGGTAACGAAGGAGTCCATCGACATGGAGCAGGCGTGGTTTGCCTCCCGCTACGACCGCGGCACGGCGGACTATATCAACTGCGGAATGTCGAAGGACGAGTATCTCGCCTTTGTGCGCGAGCTTGCCGCCGCGCAGGAGGCGGAGGTCCACGGCTTTGAGGATAAAAACGTATTCGAGGGCTGTATGCCCGTTGAGGTGATGGCGCGGCGCGGCGTTGATACGCTGCGCTACGGCCCGCTCAAACCCGTCGGCCTGACCGACCCACGCACGGGCAAGGAGCCGTACGCCGTCGTCCAGCTCCGGCAGGACAACGCAGCGGGCAATATCTATAACATCGTCGGCTTCCAGACGCACCTGAAGTTCCCGGAGCAGAAGCGCGTTTTTTCCATGATCCCGGCGCTGCGGGAGGCGCAGTTTGTCCGCTACGGCGTGATGCACCGCAACACCTTTTTAAATTCCCCGCGCCTGCTCGACGCGACCTATGCCGACCGGCGCGACCCGCTGGTCGCCTTCGCCGGACAGATGACGGGCGTGGAGGGCTATGTTGAATCCTGCGCGTCGGGCTATCTGGCGGCGGTGAGCATGGCCGCGCGGCTCAAGAATGAGCCGGTTCCGGACTTTACGGACAAAACAGCCATCGGTGCGCTGGCGCATTACATCAGCGACAGCTCCGTCACCTCGTTCCAGCCGATGAATGTCAATTTCGGCATCATCGCGCCGCTGGAGCAGCGGGTGAAGGGGAAGGCGAATAAAAATCTGGCAATTGCCGAGCGTGCGCTTTCGCACCTTGCGGCGATGGAAAGCGAGGCAACGCAATGAAAATTATTATCGATGCCATGGGCGGCGACAACGCACCGGAGCAGATCGTCCTTGGCGCTCTGCAATCGGCGAAGGAGTTCGGTGTTCAGATCGTTCTTGTCGGAAGGGGAGAGGAAATCCTCGCCAGTATGCGCGCCCACGGCTGGGACACGCTGCCCGACGGCGTAGAGATCGCCAATGCGGAGGATATCGTCGATATGCATGCCGACCCTGCCGACGTGGTGAAAAAGCACAGAGGCTCGTCTATGGTGCTGGGTCTGAAGATGCTGGCCGACGGCGCGGGCGACGCGTTCATCTCTGCCGGAAGTACCGGTGCGCTGCTTGTCGGCGCGACGCTGGTGGTCAAGCGCATCCGTGGCGTGCGCCGTGCGGCGCTGGCACCCCTCCTGCCCATCGGCGGCGGCTCTGTTCTGGTTGATGCGGGCGCGAATACGGAATGTACGCCGGAGCTGCTGCTGCAATTCGGCTGCATGGGTTCTTTCTACGCGAAGAAGGCGATGAAACGTCCGAATCCGCGCGTCGCGCTGCTCAATAACGGCGCGGAGGACACCAAAGGCGACGAGCTGCACCGCGCGGCCTATCATTTGCTGCAAAAGGCGGATGCCGACGGCCTCATCCACTTTATCGGCAATATCGAGGCGCGGGATGTGCCGGGCGGCGGCGCGGATGTCGTAGTCGCCGACGGCTTCTCCGGCAACGTGCTGCTCAAGAGCATGGAGGGAACGGCGCTTTATATGTCCGGCCTTCTGCGCGAGGTGTTCAGAAAGAGTCCGCTCGGCTATCTGCTGTGCCGCGGCGGTATCAAGAAAATGAAAAAGTCAATGGACTACCGCGAGGTCGGCGGCTCGGTGCTGATCGGCATTTCCAAGCCGGTCATCAAGGCGCACGGCTCGTCCGATGCCCGTGCCATTCGCGGTGCGATCAAGCAGGCCATCACGGCGGTTGAGAGCGGCTTCTGCGAGGACATCCGGGCCAACGTCGCAGCGATGACGGCGCTTCAGGAGGCAGAGCATGACGCAACTTGAACAGGCTCTCGGTTATACGTATCAAAATCGCGGCCTGTTGGAAACGGCGCTCTCCCATTCGTCTTATGCCAACGAGCGCTACCAGCAACCGCTGGCTAGCTATGAACGGCTGGAATTTCTGGGCGACTCCATCCTCGGCTTTGTGACGGCGGAATATCTTTACAAGACCTTTCCAACCAAGCCGGAGGGCGAACTGACGCGTATTCGCGCCGAGCTGGTCTGCGAAAAAAATCTGGCGGAGGTTGCGCGCAGCCTGCATTTGGGCGATTCGCTCCTGCTCGGTCACGGCGAAATGCAGACCGGCGGCCGCGATCGCAGCGGCATCCTTTGCGACGTGATGGAATCCTTGATTGCGGCGGCCTATCTGGACGGCGGCTTTGCGGCGGCGAAGGGCATCATCGACCGGCTGATTTTAACGCGGCTGACGGAGGTCGCGAAAACGCACGACTTCAAGACCGAATTGCAGGAACTGGTGCAGCAGAAGAAAAACCAGGTCCTGACCTATGAGCTGATCGGCGAGAGCGGCCCGGATCACTGTAAAATGTTCGCCGTCCGCGTCCTGCTTAACGGCCAGCCCATCGGCGAAGGCACAGGCAGCAGCAAAAAACGCGCCGAGCAAGCCGCTGCCGAGCAGGCCATTTCCCGCCTGAAAAACTCGTGATCAAAACCCGTATCCGCCAAGGATACGGGTTTTTTGCATGATTTTGTGCAAGAAAATGCCCTCCGAGCTGCATCGGAGGGCATAAACTATGGGCTGCGACGGGATATGAAATTTACTCGCATTGGATAAGCTGCGGAACCAGTATAACACGGGTATACCAGAAAAAGCCGTCGAAGCCTGTCGCGCAGTCAGAAAAACTGTGCAACCAGCGTGATGGCGATGCCGGAAACGACGCTCAGACCGTAGAGCGTGGCGACGATCAGCGCGTTTTCCTTCGGATTTTTGTTCGTGCGCAGCAGAACCAGCAGACCGATGCCCGCGTTGGACAACAGGCCCGCGAACATTCCGCCCAGTCCGATCACGCCGCTGAGATACGAGCGTGTCAAAACGACTGAAACCGAGCAGTTCGGGATCAGACCGAACAGGCCCAGCAGCAGTTCTCCCAAAACCGGCGTGTTCAGAATCGAACCGGACAGCCGCTCCACGCCGATCTGCGCGAACGCCAGATTCAGTACGATGTTGACGACGATCAGAAGCAACGCAATTTTGACGGTGTGCTTCAGCGCGGAGAGGAAAACATTGCCCTCCTCCTCGTCGCAGGAGCAGTGCTCGCGCTCGCAGAAGCTGTGGATGTCCTTTCCGGTACGCAGCCGGCGCAGCAGCAGCGCGTCGGCCAGATAGCCAAGCACGATGCCCAGCGCGGCCTTTCCCAGAACGATCAAGGCAATCGAGCCGAGGCTGACCGTGTCGCTTTCGGCCAGCGAGGAGAGCATGATCGGCAGCATTTCGTCCGATGTGGCAAAAAACACGGCCAGCATCGTGCCGACGGAGATCGAGCCGGTGGCAAACAGCGTCGCGGCGGCACCGGAGATGCCGCATTGCGGAATCGCGCCGAGAATGCCGCCCAGTGCCGGACCGGCCTTGCGGGAATAACCGTGTAAAATGCCTTCGTTCAGCTTCTGGCTGCGTTCGAGCAGCTCCATCAGCAGATAGGCGAGGAACAGAACGGGGATGCTCCAAAGCCCGTCCTTCAATCCGTCAAGCGCGGCTTCGGCCAATGTGGCGGGAAGTCCGCCTGCGGGATGCAGTAACAGTTGCAAGTGAAAAACTCCTTTGATGAGAGATCATTCCGCGATGAGCGGACGCAGCACGGCGCGGTTTTCAAAGCGGGTATCGCGCGAGGCGGCCTTGAATACCAGCTCCAGCAGGGAGTCGGCATCCTTATAGGCCTGCGCGTAAAGCTCCACGCGCGAGCCGTCCACGTTGGGGACGTACAGCCGCCCGGCGCAGGAGGAGGCAGGGAAGTCCGTCGCGTCGCTGACAAACGAAATCACCGTCGAGCTGCCGGTAAAGAAGCCGGTCAGCTGCCCGGCGGCCTCGGCAATCAGCTCGGCATGGGTCTTGTCCGAGGAGTAGACGATATTGTCGCTGGTGGGGAAGGTGAAGCAGGAGAAGGCGACCTCGCGGAAGCCCAGACCGGCCAGATCCCGCGCGATCTCCATCAGATGCGAGATGACCTGCTCATTCGCCGGGTCGAGCCAGTAGCAGCCGTTTTCATCCATCCAAAGCGCACCGCCGGAAAGCGGCAGTCCGCAGGATTGGTTGTTCAGACCGTACACCGTGTCGGAAAATGCGGGGATTTCCGCGATCATGTAAAAGCCGTTGCTCTTGAGGTAGGAGAGCAGCTCGTCCACGACGCTCGTCTGGACGCTGGCCCGCTCGGCCCCGCTGACGCCGCTGGAGTAGTAATAGTAGCCCCAGATGCTCTTGAGCTGAATCATGACGGCGCACGGCTCATCAATCGCCTTGACGGCATCCAGAACGGCCTGCGGATCCTGCAGCATGGAGGTCGTGATGTAATAGCCGCCCAGCTCTGCAATCGTCTTGCCGGCGGTTTCGCCGACGGAGTAGATGATCTGCGGATTTTCAACGACGGGGCGCGTTTCCGGCGTCTGCAGCTCGACGGACGGCTCCGTGGACGGCGCAAATTCGAGATGTGCGCCCGTGCGGTCGTAGATCACGAACGGCTCGACGTAGATCAGCACAACGATCGCCGCGACGAGTGCGACGGCCAGTAAAATCAGCAAAATGCGGAAGAGCTTCTTCAGCATCAGCTTACTTCGATAGGATAGACGCATATGATCGCTCCTTGCTTATTGCGCCAACAGGCAGCACCATTCGTCGGTGTGCCGGTCGGCAATGACGTGCAGTCCGGCGGCCTCAATGGCCTGCCGCACCTCGGCCTCCCGCTCGGCCAGGATGCCGGAGCAGAGGAAACGGCCGCCGGTCTTGAGAAGCTGCGGAATGACCGGGACGAGCTGGACGATCACGCCCGCGACGATGTTCGCGCAGACGATATCGAAGCCGCCGCCCTCGCGCAGCCGCGCCATCAGCTCGGTGTCGGTCACGACGTTGCCGGTACAGGCGGAGAAGCGGTCGGGGCCGAAGCCGTTGCGGGCGGCGTTTTCACGGGCGATATGCTCGGCAGCGGGATCAACGTCCACGCCGACGGCGCTGGCTGCACCCAGCCGCAGCGCACAGATCGACAAAATGCCGCTGCCGCTGCCGAGATCGGCCACACGTTCGCCGCCATGGACGATCGTTTCGAGCGTCTGCATACACATCTGCGTGGAGGCGTGCTCGCCCGTGCCGAAGGTCAGGCCGAGGTCCAAAATCACCGGCAGGCGGCCTTGCATATCGGCAACGGTCATCCACTGCGGCACGACGAGAAAGCGTTCGCCGACCGGCAGCGGCCGGTAGCTGCGCATCCACGACGTTTCCCAGTCCTCGTCCGGCACGTTCTCCAGCGAAAGCGTCAGCGGGCCGAAGTCGCAGCCGGGATACTGCGCGGGCAGACCGGCAAGCAATGTGCGCAGCTCGGCCAACTGCCGTTCGGCCTCGTCGGCGGGCAGATACAGGCGCACCTGCGACAGGCCCTGCATTTTCTGGCAAAGGCCGTCGTCCACATAGTCCCAATAGTCCCTTGAGGTTTCCAGAAACTCCTGAAATTCCTCCTGATCGTCGATGACAAAGCTGTCAAAGCCCGCTTCGGTCAGCTCGGCGCAAAGCAGCTCGATGCCGCCGGAAACGGTGCGGATGGTCAGTTCAACCCAGCTCATACGGAATCCTCCTCGGAAGATAATTCAGGTTTCCCTCTATTTTACTAGATTCTCGTCGGAATAACAAGCAAAATTTACTGCCCTCTTTTATTTTTTCAAAAAAGGTGTATAATGGAAAGCAGGACCCGTGTATTTCTACGAAACGGAAGGTATTTGCAATGACGACAAATCTTCAGCTGGCACCGCAGGTGACGCTGCGGGCCATGCAGACCGATAAATTCAAAACCGGCTGCTTCAGCATCAATTTTGTCCGTCCACACAGTGCCGAAACGGCTGCGGCCGATGCGCTTCTGCCCAGCGTCCTGCTGCGGGCGACGGAGCAGTATCCGGACATCGGCAGCATCTCCGCCGCGCTCGACGAGCTGTACGGCGCAACGTTCGGTACGCTCGTGCGCAAGAAGGGCGAGATCAAGCTGACCGGCTTTTACGCGGACTTTATCGAGGACGATTTTCTGCCGGAGGGGGACGAGGTGTTCCGCCCGATGGTCGCGTTTGCCAAGGAGGTCCTGTTCCACCCGTTTACGGAGAACGGCTGCTTCTGCGCCCGCTTCGTCGAGGGCGAAAAGCAGAATCTTGTCAACGCCATCGAATCGTCGCTGAACGAAAAGCGGACCTACGCGACGCTTCGCCTGCTGGAGCATATGTGCGGCGGCGAGGCCTATGGCGTTCCGCGTCTTGGAACGGTCGAGGCGGTGCGCAGCATCACGCCGGAGGCGCTTTGGGCGTATTACCGGCAGCTTCTGCGTACTTCGCGCATCGAGATTTTCTACGCCGGCCGCCGTTCGCCGGAGGAAGCGGCGGCGGTGTTTGCCTCGCTTTTTGCGGGCTGCGAATTTGACGCGCCTGTCCCGTTCGGAACGGAGGTCGTGCGGACGGTGGACCACCCCGTGCGCAATTGTGAGGAAACGCTCGACGTGCTGCAGGGCAAGCTCGTCCTGGGCTTCCGGACGGGCATCACGGTCGCCAACCCGGATTTCCCGGCGCTGACGCTTCTCAACACCGTCCTCGGCGCGGGCATGACCAGCAAGCTCTTTGTCAACGTACGTGAAAAGCGCTCGCTGTGCTACTATGCCTCCTCCAGCGTCGAAAAATATAAGGGCGTGATGCTCATCTCGTCCGGCATTTCCGTCGAGCGCCGCGACGAGGCGCAGACGGCCATTTTGAACGAGCTGGAGGCCTGCCGCAGGGGCGAGATCACCGAAGCCGAGCTGGAATCGGCGCGGACGCAGCTACTCTCCGCGCTTCGCGCTGCGATGGATGCGCCGGCGCAGCTGGACGATTTCTACCTGGGTCTGGCGCTGACCGGCGGCGACGATATCCCGGCGCTGATGGAAAAGCTCAAGGACCTGACGGCAGCCGATCTGGCAGCGGCGGCGCAAAAGCTCGCGCTCGACACGGTTTATTTCTTAAAGGGGGAAGCGCAATGAAGCATTTGACCTATCCTGCCCTTGGCGAGAGCTGCTACACCGCAGCGCTGCCGTCGGGCTTGCAGCTCCGCGTCGTGCCGAAGCCCGGCTTTGCGCGGAAATATGCGTTCCTCGCGGTGGATGTCGGCTCGATCGACACGACCTTCGTCCTCGACGGGAAGCGGCACCGCGTCCCGGACGGCATTGCTCATTATTTGGAGCATAAAATGTTCGACCTGCCGGGGCAGGACGCGATGGAGCTGTTCGCGCAGTACGGCGGCAGCCCGAACGCGTTCACGAGCTACGGCATGACGGCCTATTACTTCTCCTGCACGGAGCGCTTTGAGGACAATCTGCGCCTCCTGCTGCGAATGGTTACGACCCCGTATTTTACGCCGGAAAGCGTCGAAAAGGAGCGCGGCATCATCGCGCAGGAAATCCGGATGTATGAGGACAACGCCCAGTCGCGTGTCGGCGAGGACCTGTTTGCGGCGCTGTTCCGCTCGCATCCCATCCGCATCCCCATCGCCGGGACCGTCGAGAGCATCGCGGAGATCACGCCGGAGCTGCTGACGGCCTGCCACCGGGCGTTTTATCGCGCTGACCATATGATGCTGTGCGTCGTGGGCGACGTGGATGCAGAGCTGGTTCGGTCTATCGCGGAGGAGGGCGTTCCCGCCGCCGAGGGTGCGCCGGTGCAGCGGGACTATGGTGCAGCGGAAACGATGCTGCCCGTTCGCACCCGCAGCGAGCGCCGCATGAGCGTTTCCATGCCGACGTTCTCACTCGGTTATAAGTGTGCGCCGCCACAGCGGGGCATGGACGTGATGCGCCGCGAGCTTATCGGCGACCTTGCGGGTGAAATTCTCGCGGGCGAGTCCTCACCGCTGTATGAGCGCCTGTATGCGCAGGGCCTGATCGATTCCGGCTTCTCCGTGGGCTACGAAAGCGTGAAGGATGCCTGCCTGCTCACGGCGGAGGGCGACAGCAGTGACCCGGAGGCCGTGGCTGTAGCCATCGCGGCGGAGGCGGAGCGCCTTGCAAAGGACGGTTTTGACCGTGCCCTGTTCGACCGGCTGAAAAAATCCTCGATGGGCAGAAGAATGCGAGGCCTTGACAGCTTCGAAAGTATCTGCTATCGTATCTGTGCGTATTATTTCGAGGGTGTAGAGTATTTTGACTTCCCGGCGGCCTACGCGGCTGTCACGCCGGAGGATGTCACGCAATTTTTGAACGAAACGCTGCGGCCGGAGCGGGCCTGCCTCGCCACCGTGCTGCCGAAGGAGGATTAAAATGTTGCTGGAAGAAATTGCAATCAGCTTCCCCGGTGTCGGCATCGACGAGATCAACCCGCCGACGGGCTTTTATATCCCGGGAACGAACTTTGAGATCAAATTTTACGGCCTCATCATCGCAATCGGTATGCTGCTGGCTGTGGTCTATGCCATGCGCCGCAGCAAGCAATTCGGCCTGACGAGCGACGACATTATGAACATCGTGATCGTCGGGCTGCCCAGTGCGATTTTAGGCGCACGCCTGTATTACGTGATTTTCTACGGAACGCCGTGGAATGAATTCTTTAAGATACGCAACGGCGGGCTTGCGATCTACGGCGGCGTGATCGGCGCGGTGCTGGCGCTGGGCATTTATTTCCTCAGCAGCCCGAAGCGCCGCGCGAAGCTGTTGCCCTCGCTCGATATCGCGGGCCTCGGCCTTCTGATCGGCCAGTCGATCGGCCGCTGGGGCAACTTCTTCAACCGCGAGGCGCACGGCGGCGAAACCGACTGCTTCCTGCGCATGGGCCTGCGCGTTGGCGGCGAGTGGACCTATTACCACCCGACGTTCCTGTACGAATCGGTCTGGAATGCCGTGGGCCTGCTGCTGCTGCACTTTTTGTCGAAGAAACGCAAATTTGACGGCGAAGTGTTCCTGCTCTATCTCGCGTGGTATGGCCTCGGCCGTGCCGTGATTGAGGGAATGCGGACCGACAGCCTCTACTGGGGGCCGTTCCGTGTCAGCCAGGTGCTGGCGGCGCTGACGTGTGTCATTTCGCTCGGCATCATCGCGTTCGTCCGCTGGCGCAAGCACCCCGACGGCTCACAAATGCTGGTCAACCGCAGCGCTCCGCAGGAGCCTGCCGAAAATACGGAAACTACAGAACATCCTGAAAACTAAGGAGGACTACTTACCATGGCAACAATGGAACAATGGAAGGATATGGCGGCAGGCGCTGCACAGAAGGCGACTGAGGCGGCGCAAAACGCAGCCAAGGCGGCGAAATACGTCGCGTTTGTTTCCAAGAAGAAGCTCGCGATCGCTGCGGAGCAGGAAAAGATCCGCCGCGCCTACACCCGCCTCGGCAAGGTCTATTATAAGGACTACGTGACCGACGAGGAACCGGACCAGGCCGAATACGCTCCGATCTGCGACGAAATTTCTACATCCTACCGCAAGATCAACGCCCTGAAGGACGAGATCGCCGACGCAAAGGCCGCCTACAGCGGCGAAGCCTCCGCCGAGGAAGCCGACCAGCTCGAGGCCCTCGCCGCCCCGCAGGACCCCGAAAAATCTGCCGACGAGGCGGCGGAAGAAGCTGCCGACGAGGCGACAGAAGAAGCCGCAGAATAAAGTAACACCAAAAACCGGAGAGGCCGCAGCCCCTCCGGTTTTTTCTGTTATGCACCGCCTGAAATCCGGAAAAACACAGCCTGCTGTACCGCTCCAGCCGCGCTTGACAGACTCGTTAAGAAACAGTATAATAACAGGGAATATGAAATCGTGCAGATCAAATCACACGTCTCGAGCGCTACACCGTGAAGATGAATACCGATCTCGTTGTTTCCACACTGGAAAAGCCGCTGCCGAATTGCGTGATCGATTTTACGCAGGATTACATCCGTGCCAATGCAAGCCGCTTGCTGCAAATCTCAGTAAAACGCAAATTCTTTGAAAGTGACGATTGTAAAAAAATCGTTGCTATGATGAAAGCTACGCACAACGAATAGCAAATTACAAAATATTTCTACGGAGGGACGATAAATGGATACGCGACCTTTTTTACAATGTGTTGATGAGATCGTGGAGCTATTTTTCAGCGATACGCTGAAATATTTTGATGCTGTTCTGCATGAGGACACGGAAAATCCGGAGTTGTCCGCAAATACTGTGCGAAAACGCTTTGAAGCATATGCGTTATATCGCTCATTGATCCTCCTTCAGCCGCCGGAGTCTATCCTGACGATTTTGGACAAAGCGGGCTATCCCTCGGATGCGGTCAAAGCATTCCTCTATAAATGCAGGCGCGAAAATGAACGGCATATCCAGCTATGCTTAGAGCAAGGCTATGACCCCCGGAAATATATCGAAGCCAATCAGTCCCTTCCCACCCAACCGGAAGGTCCGGAAAGACAATAACGGGAAGTCGTTTATAACGAGGACCTAACACGAATGTACCCTATCTTTTAATAAAATATCGGAGGCAAGCAAAATGCCTGCCTCCGATTTGTATTTAGCTTGTGCGCATCTGATATACCGGGTTTAGTCGAACTTTGGCGGCTGGTTGTCCTTCGAGGCGCAGTAGGCGTTGTTGTCTCCGGTGTCGATCTGGACAAGGCGGCTGGTACCCATGCGGACGGCACCGGCCTTGACCATTGCGATCACGTCGTCGCGGTTCATGATACCGGTCGAGGCCTTGACCTGCATCCGGTCGCCAACCACGCGCTTCATGAGCTGCACGTCTGCGACCGTTGCGCCGCCGGTGCCCATGCCGGTCGAGGTTTTAACGAAGTCTGCCCCCGCCAGCTCGGAAAGCACGCAGGCGGCGATTTTTTCTTCACGCGTCAGATAGCAGGTTTCGATAATGACCTTCACGATCTTGCCCGCCGCAGCCTCGACGACCGCCCTGATGTCGTTGTAGACGATCTCATAATCTTTATCACGCAGGGAGCCGATGTTGATGACCATGTCGATCTCGTCTGCACCGTCGGCGATGGCGAGCTTCGTTTCCAGCGCCTTGACCTCCGGACGATTTGCGCCGAGCGGGAAGCCGACAACGCAGGCTGTCCAGATGCCCGTACCCTCCAGCTCCTTATGAACGAGAGCAACGTTGACGGGGTTGACACACACGGATGCACCGTTATGCTCCCGTGCTTCCTGGCAGAACTGGCGGACAATGTGCTTCGGCGTATAGGCGCGCAGCACGGTGTGATCGCAGTACTTGCCGAGCGGCAGCAGCACGGGATATTCCTTCGGCTCGCTCGTATCGGCGTTCAGCTCGGCGATTTTTTCTTCGATGATCTTTGCAAAATCCATAGTGCTTGTTCTCCTTTATAAAAAGTCTAATGCTAAATTTGGTATGAGGAACGTCGTGCTTTTCGGCTCTCTTGCGTGGCGCTCGATACAATCCCTGTTATGCTCTCTTGTTTTTAATGGAATCGGCAAACATGGCGATGAAGATCAACCCGCCGCGCACGAGCGACAGATAATACGGATTCACGCCGAGGACGGTAAGGCCGTTTTCCATCGTTTGCAGCAGGAAAATGCCGATGAGCGTTCCCGGGAATACCGAGCCTTTGCCGCCGTACATACTGGTGCCGCCCATTAGGATTGCCGCTGCGCCGTTGAATTCCACGCCGCTGCCGGTGTAAGGGGTGCAGTTACCGACGTTGGCCACGCTGACCAGACCCGCCAGCGCCGCAAAGAGGCCGGACAGCGCAAATACGGAAATGCGAATGGCGTGGGTATTGATGCCAATCTTTTCTGCGCCGGCCTCGTTGCAGCCGACGGTGATGACCTTGCGGCCATAGGTCGTGTAGCGCAGAACAAACTGTGCGCCGAACAGAAGGGCAAAGGAAATGAACACGTACAGCGGCAGTCCGAGCAGCTCCGTGCGGAAGAATTCCTTGATTGTTGCGTCCGTAAAAATGGAGGCGTTGCCCGAAATTGTCAAAGCCAGACCACGCATTGCAATCTGCGTGCCGTAGGTTACAAGGAAAGCGTTTGCGTGCAGCTTTGCCACAATCACGCCGTTGATGATGCCGATGAGCGTACCGGCGGCAACGGCGGCCAGAATCGCGAGGGGAATCGCGATGCCCTTGGCGACGAGCAAATTGATAATCATGCCCGAAAGCAGCAGCGTTGAGCCGACCGACAGGTCCAGCGCGCCGGTGATGATAACGAAGGTCAGGCCCGTGCAGACCACCATCAGCGAGGCGGAATTGGAGATCAGCATGGAGAGGTTCCCCAAACTGACAAACGCCTTGCTCATAGAGGCAAAGACGATCAGAATCAGCGCGAAGATGATATAGACGCCATAGTTGATCGGATTGAATTTTTTCCGTGCAAGCGCTCTGTTCTTTTCCATCCTACACCGCCTCCTCTTCCATGCACAGCTCCATGAGCTTATGCTCCACGGCAGCCTCCCGCTTGACCTCATCAACGATCGTACCCTTGCGAACGATCGCAATGCGGCTGGAGAGCGTCATGCATTCCTCAATCTCGGACGAGATCACAATGATCGCATTGCCCTTGCTTGCAAGATCAAGGATGAGCTGGTGAATCTGTGCTTTTGCGTTGACATCGACACCGCGTGTCGGCTCATCGAAAATATAGAACCGTTCGTTTTTATTCAGCCACCGCGCAATCAGTACCTTCTGCTGATTGCCGCCGGAGAGCTGTTCTGAGGCCGCCTCTACGCCGGGGAGCTTGATCTCCAGCGTTTCGATATACGGCTTCATGGCTGCCTTCTCCCGCTTGGTCAGCAGCAGCCGCAGCTTGTTGCAGAAGCGCCGCAGCAGAGGCATGGAGAAGTTCTGATAGACCGGCAGCTTGAGGAACAGACCGTCAAAATGCCGGCTTTCGGTAATATAGCCGCACAGGTCCAGCAGGCCGCGTCCGCGAATCCGGCGGCAGGTACCGTTCGGTTCATAGTAATCGATCTCACCGGTATTGCGCTTATCCAATCCCAGCATACCGCGGACGATCTCCGTTCTGCCGGAGCCGAGCAGGCCCCAGAGCCCGAGAATTTCGCCCTCGTGGACAGTAAGGCTGACGTTTTGTACCTTCGTGCCGACGCTCATATTGCGGACGGCGACGACGGGGCGATCCTCGCGGACATGGAAGTCCACCTCCAGCGATCGGACCTTATGGCCGACCATCTGCTCGGCAATATCGGCGATCGACGTTTCCGAACGCTGCCGCTGGCAGACGATCTCGCCGTCGCGCATTACGACGACCCGGCCACAAATTTGCAGAACCTCGTCCAAAAAGTGCGAAATATAGATGACGACCTTGCCCCGCTCCTGTAGCTGGCGGATGAGGGAGAAGAGAATTTCCTTTTCCGGCGTGGTCAGCGAGGAGGTCGGCTCGTCGAACAGAACGATGTCGGACCCGGCATTCAACGCACGGGCAATTTCGACCATCTGCCGCTGACCGATCGTGATCTCCGAGAACGGGGCCGCAGGATCGATCGTGCAGCCCACCGCGCCGAGGTCACGCCGCGCCTGTGCCATCATGGCCCGATAGCTGAGCTTGCCGCATTTTGTGAAGCGGTGCAGTTGGTTGATGTAAAGGTTTTCCGCGACGCTCATGTACTGGAACGCGATCGATTCCTGATGGATCGTCGCAATGCCGCAGCGTTCCGCGTCGGCGGGGGTTTTGATATGGACGGGCGTACCGTTGATGCAGATTTCGCCCTCGTCAATGGCGATTACGCCCGAAAGTGCGTTCATCAGCGTGGATTTTCCCGCGCCGTTGATGCCGACAAGACCGAGAACCTCGCCGCGATAGGCCTGCATCGAAACGTTGCGAAGCGCTTTTACACCGGGGAAGGTCTTGCTGACGTTTTTGATCTCCAGATAGGCTTGTTGTTCCATCCTTGCTCCCTCCTTAACGCTTGGAACGGTTCGCATCCCAGCAGGTGACAAGGACGACGACGGCACCCTTGATCATCAAGGACGGATAGTACCCAATGCCGATTAAGTTGACAAGATTGCTGAATACGACGATGAAGCACGCGCCGAGAAAAGCGCCCCAGACACTGCCTTTGCCGCCGGACAGACTGACACCGCCGAGAATTGCCGAACACATGACATCCATATTCGTGCTGTCGGAGGCCATCTGCATCGACGCACAGCCAAGGCGCGCCGTCAGCAGCACCGCAACGATCGCCGAGCAAAGAGAGGAAAACAGATATGTGCTCATTCGGATCAGGCGAACGTTGATACCGCTGACGACTGCCGCATTTTCATTGGAGCCGACGGAGAAAATTTTTCTGCCGAGCACGGAGCGGTTGAGAATCAGCCAGTAGAGGATGACCATCACGAACAGGACGTAGATTGCGAGCGGGAAGCCGGCAATGCTGATCGTCAGCGCATTCAAAAAGCCCTCCGGAATACCGAAAATACTCTTGGACGAACTGAGCAGCACGCCGAGACCGGTCGCCAGCACCTGCGTGGAGAGCGTGACGATGAACGGCACCATCTTGAAGTAGGCGACCGCAATGCCGTTAAAGGCACCGAAGGCCAGCGCCGTGCCGAAAATCACGACGATACCGAGCGGAATGCTGCCCACATTTTTCATGACAAGGCCGCCGAGAACTGCGGAGCAGCAGAGATTGGAGGCCAGTGAAATATCCATGCCGCCGCCGACCAGAACGAAGGAAATACCAACGGCAAGGATGCCGATGGTAGAGCATTGCTCCAGAATATTGGAAAAGTTCGTCACACTGTAAAACTGCGGCACAAAAAATGCCAGCAGCACCAGAAGCACCGAGAACACTGCTGCAACGCTAAGCGCCGATCGTGTTTTTCGATTTTTTAATGAAATCGCTTTTAATTTATTGGTTTGCATCAGTTATCACCTTATGGCGCACCGCAGGCGATTTGCCTGCGGTGCTGATTCTATCAATACGAAAGGGGAAAGCCAATCAGTTGGCCAGCATGATGCCCCAGAGGTTTTCGAGCGTGTCGATGTTTTCCGGCGTGACAACACGACCGGACATCATCTCGACGGCGTTTTCGGGAGTACCGCCGTTGGCGAGCAGAACGATTTCCTCGACGACCTTCTGGGAAACGGGCCAGTGGTCATAGCTGGTGGTCGCGATGCAGTAGCCGTCGCGTACATAGGGCAGACCTTCGATGGAGCCGTCCTGTGAGCAGAGGTAGACGTAGCCCTCCTCGCCATACTTGTGCCACATTTTGTTCTGCTCCATCGCCGCCTGTGCGGAGGCAAGGTGGGAGTCGCTGGGGATGAAGATGCAGTTGGTTTCAGGATGAGCGACCAACGCCGCAGACAGGAGGTTCAGGCACTTTGTGGTGTCCCACTCGAAGGGAATGTCCTGCAGGACGGTAACGCCCATTTCTTCGCAGGCCTTTTTGAAGCCGTTGGAACGGTTGACTGCGTTCTCGTCGGCGAGGTCGCCGATCATGTTGATGGGGTGAATGTCCTCGGGCTTGTAGCCGTCGTCGAGCATCTTCTGAATGGTCGTGATGCCGGTGGTGTAGGCCTGATCGGTGGTGTCCAAGCCGACAAAGACGTCAGCGCGCTGTCCGCCGGTCGCTTCGGGGTTCTCCTGACGGGAGGTCGTGATGACGGGAATGCCAGCATCGTGGCATTCCTTGATGCTGGAAAGAATCGCGGTGGAGTCCATCGGCGCAATGACGATGACATCGGGCTTGGAGGCGATCAGGTCCTTGATGTCGCTCTGCTGCTTGCCCGCGTCGTTGTCGGCGACGGTGTAGGTGATGTTGATCTTCACCCCGTGCGCTTCGTAGTAGTCCTTCGCAGCTTGGTCGGTCAGGATCTGAATGGCCTGCCAGAAGCTGCCTTCCTGCGTTGCAAAGGAGAAGCCGACGTTGATTTCCGTCTTTTCGCCGCTCGGCTGGCCGTTGTTGCCGGATGTGGGTTGATTGGTTGCGGGGTCGGTGGGCTTGTCCGTGTTATCGGAGCAGCCTGCGAAGAGCGCGACGACCATCACGATCGCCAGAAGAAGTGCAAGTAGCTTTTTCATTTGTTTTCCTCCTATGATTTCATGATTTATAGCAAATTATGGATGCTGCCATAATCGACTATCGGTTTTATACCGCATGGAAGCCGTCGCGGGCGTACAGTGCGGCGCCGATGGGGACGTTGTTGTCCAGCAGGGAACAGATGACAACCTTGAAGCGGTCCTTTCCGGAGATAAAGACGTATTGCTCGGCGTATTTTTCTACCGGCTTGCGCAGCCACTCGCCGAGATTGGCCAGTCCGCCGCCGATGGACACCGTATCCACGCCCAGCAGGGAAACGACGTTTGCCACGCCAATGCCAAAGGTGTAGCCCACCCGGTCCAGCTCCTCCTGCGCAAAGGCATCGCCCTGCTCCGCCGCGGTGCGAAGCACCCGGCAGTCGAGCGCGGTGCGGTCGCCGCCGCAGAGTGTTTGCAGAAGGGAATCCTGCGGAACATAGCCGTCCGACCGTAGCCGCCGCTCGATGGCAACGCCGCTGCACAGCGCCTCGATGCGATCGACCGCACCGGTCACGTCCGCAGTCCAGTCGGCCGTATAGGTGTTGCCGAGGAAGGCCGCACCGTAGCCGATGCCGTCCCAGGTCTTGCCGTCTACGAACAACGCGCCTCCGATGCCGGTTCCAATATTGGTGTAGAAAAACTTGTCACTTTTCCGGCCGCTGCCGAGCTTCAGCTCCGCATAGCCGCCGGCAACCGTATCAACGACAACCGTCGTCGGAAGTCCGAAGGTTGCCTCGAACCAAGTTTTCAGCTCAAAGTCCTTCCAGCCGGGGACCTGCACAGAGATTAGCACCCTGCCGGTCTGCGTTTCCAGCGGTCCGCCGAAGCCGACGCCAACCGCGCTGACCTGCGGATAACGCTCGCGCAGGACGGAGATGTTCCTTTTCAGCCACGTCAGAATATCAGCCGCTCCGTTTCTCAGTACGATTTTCTCGCTGAGTAGTTCAACGATCTGCCCGTGTTCGTTGCAGACGGCGATCTGCTGCTTTGTCCCGCCGATTTCAACGCCGAAATAGAGTTTCTCCATGGTGGACCATCCTTCTCTGCCGTGCCGGTGCATCAGCTTTAGTGTCCTCATTATACGCCCACGGTGTAATTTTGTCAATGTATTTTGCAAATCTTATTTGTAAAAATATCGATGCGATTTTTGTCTATTTTTCACAAAAATTGAAAATAATTCCGAGATTTTTCAACGGAGAACGGAGGGACAACGCAGAAGCCCTTGCCGCAAACGCGTTGCTTGCGCAGCGTGTCAGCACAAACCCCGCAATTTTTGCGGCGGTTTTCCGCGCTACAGTTATAGCTTTCCGGAAATTTTGTCATACATCTATATAAAATAAAGCGGCGGCTGCGTTGGCGCAGGCGATTTGATATTTCTTTGCCGCTGGGACTTGCAATATATTAACCATGTTGATATAATAGAAGCACGGAAACCTCACGAAAGGGGTGCGGCAATGCAAAGCGGCATCAATACCACACATACAATTAAATCTGCCAACCGTTGTCTGGTTTTGGATTTGATGCGGAAATCCGAGGCCTTGACGATCGAAGAAATGATCCATAGCACCCACCTCAGCCGTCCCACCGTGCTGAGTATTCTTGAAGGGCTGCTGAACGATAATATTATCCGCCGCGTCGGCTTTGCAGAGGCAACCGTCGGTCGTCAGCCCGCGCTTTATGCCATCGACACCACGCATCACTTCGCCATCGGCATCGACTTTGAATTTCCACCGATGCACCTTGCAATCACCGATCTTTCCGGCGCGATCCGCTATTCGACGTGCTGGTCCTGTCCGTTTGGCATGGACAAAACTGAGGTCATCGATCTGCTGATTGCCAACATCAGCGCTGCGCTGGAGGCACTGGAGCTGACGTGGGAGAATATCATCGGTATCGGCCTGGGCATTCCCGGTACGGTCGATATGCATGAAAATATGTCCGGTATCATTTCGCGTATCAACGGTTGGAATGAAACACCGCTGCGGACGATTCTGGGACAGTACTGCGATGTTCCGATCTACGTCCGCAACGACGCGCACTTGCTTGCGCTGGCGGCACAGTCGAGTATGCCGGAGCTGGATAAGGATTTTCTCTATGTTGCCTACCGTACCGGCATCGGTATGGCGATCGTCCGCAACGGCCGGCTGGAGGAGGGCTGCCTCGGCAACTCCGGCTATATCGGCCATACGACGGTGGACATCAACGGCGATCTCTGCGTCTGCGGTAAGCGCGGCTGTCTGGAAACCGTCGCCTCGAAAATGGCGATCGTGAACAAGTACCATCAGGCGGATAATTGCAGTCCCGACGCGGATTTCGATCGTATTCTTGAGCTGGCTGCCGACGGCAATTCCGCCGCAGTTGAGATCTTGAAAACGGCGGGAACTTATCTCGGCATTGCCCTTGCAAACTGTGTGAAAACGCTGGACATCGCAACGATCGTTATCGACGATTTGCATTGCCCGAGTGACCATGTGTTTACCCGCAGCATCCGCGACGCGGTCAGCTTCTATTGCTCCAGTTATCTGCAAAGGCCCGCCACGATCATCACCGACCAGAAGAAGGAAGCCGATTCCGCCCTCGGCGCGGCGCTGTTCGTCCTCAATACCTTCTTCCGCGAACCCCGCCTCCGCCTTTCGGTTTAACGGCAGCCCGCCGGTCGAACCGCACCGGCGTGATGGTGAATAAGACAAGGCCCCCTGCTTTCGTTGTGAGAAAGCAGGGGGCCTTTATAAACCTTGAAGCGGAGTGCGTGTGCACTCCGCTTCGAGTGAGTGTGTCAAAAAACTACCGTTCGTGTCATTGCGAGGAGCGAAGCGACGTGGCAATCTCATACAGGCAGTTCCGAATTCGCCGAAATCTT
>CABSFY010000018.1 GCA_902477055.1 uncultured Eubacteriales bacterium | reverse complement strand
CGGGTGATTTGCCGTCCTGCTGCCGCCGCATCTTATGCTCGGTCGCCGAGGATGTCGGCCTTGCCTATCCGATGGCCCTGCCGATCGTCAAGGCCTGCGTGGACAGTGCGCTTCAGCTCGGTATGCCCGAGGCCCGTCTGCCGCTGGCCGACGCGGTGATTTTCCTTGCAACCTGTCCCAAGTCCAATTCCGGCTGCATGGCGATCGATGCCGCGCTGGCTGACGTGCGCAAGGGCAAGGTCGGCCCGTTCCCACGTGAGTTGCAAAACGTCCATGCTGACAGCGCCGGTCAGGAGCGCGAGCAGGGCTATCTCTACCCGCACAGCTACCCGAACCACTGGGTCCGCCAGCAGTATCTGCCCGACAACTTAGTTGGCACGGAGTACTACCACTACGGCAACAACAAGATCGAGCAGGCGGCAAAGCACTATTGGGAGGAGATCAAAAAGTGATGGATGTTCGCCTAAACGACGTTTTGACGATGAAAAAGGAGCATCCCTGCGGGAGCAAAACGTGGCTGGTGCTTCGCACCGGCGCGGATTTCAAGCTCCGCTGCACAGGTTGTGGCCGCGAGGTCATGCTCCCGCGCAGCAAGGCGGAGAAAAATATCCGTTCCGTCCGGCGGGAAGAATCGTTCGACGATGCAGCCGCCGTTCCGGCAAAAAACTTCGGCGGGAAATAGAAAACCAGGGGAATATCCCCGCGAAATACCCGGAGAAATCCGAAAACAGGCCGCAATTCCGCTTTGGAATTGCGACCTGTTTTTTTGCTGCACGGACGTATACTTTGTCCACGGAAGCGGCGGAGGTGATGGGGCTTGACGGTGTATCTTGATTTGGTGTTTGCATTGAATTTTGCGGTGAATTACCTGCTCCTGCGCGGTACGGCCCGCCTCGGTGCCTCCGCCGTACCACGAAAACGCCTGCTGGCGGGGGCGCTGCTCGGCGCGGGATACGCGGTTGCGGTCTATCTGCCGCGCTGCGGGTGGCTGACATTTTTCTTTTGGAAGCTGCTTGTCGCGGCGCTGATGCTCGGCATTTCCTTTGGCTGGCGGCGCTCCACGCTGCGCCTCGGGGCGATCTTTGCGGCGATCAGTCTGGTCCTCTGCGGCGCAGTATACGCTGTTGAGCTGCTGCGCGGCGGGATGGTGCGCTATTACCGCAACAGCCTGCTGTACCCCGTGACGTTCGGCTCGCTGCTTTTGACCGCGGCTGCCGTCTGCGCTGCCTGCCGTCTGCTCCTGCCGCGCCTGACCTTTGCGGCCGACAGCACGGTGCTGCTCACACTGGAGCTGAACGGACGGCGCGTTGCATTGACTGCGATGCGCGACAGCGGCAACACGCTTGCCGATCCCGTGACCGGTGCGCCGGTCGTGACGGTCGAGTGGCAGTACGCGGCGCGGCTGCTGCCGCGGGAACGGCTGCGGCAGACGGACTTTCAGGCTCCGGCGATGCTGGCGCTGCGCCTGAAGTCCTATCGCCCGCGCCTGATCCCGTACCGTGCGGTAGGGGTCAGCGAGGGAATGCTGCTGGCCCTGCCGTGCAGTCTTACGATGGACAAACAGACGTGGCGGGGGCTGGCCGCGTTTTCACCAACGTCGCTCTCCGGCGGGGCCTATCAGGCGCTCGTCGGTGCCGCCATCCCTAGCCCGGACCGTAACCATTCACGGAAAGGAAGGATTTTATGCTGAAATTGACACTGCGGCAGCTGGTGCTGCGCATTTTTCATCCCGGCGGTGAGGTTTACTATATTGGTGGCAGTGACATTCTGCCCCCACCGCTCCCGGCCGCCGAGGAGCAGGCGCTTTTGGCACAGAGCGCCGCCGGAGATGAGGCCGCCAAGCAGCGGCTGATCGAGCGAAATCTGCGGTTGGTGGTCTATATTGCCCGCCGCTTTGAAAACACGGGCATTCACATCGAGGACCTGATTTCCATTGGCACGATCGGTCTCATCAAGGGCATCTCGACCTTCAAAACTGACCGCAACATCAAGCTCGCCACCTATGCCTCACGCTGCATCGAGAATGAAATTCTGATGTATATCCGCAAAATCTCCGGGCAAAAGGTGGAGGTTTCCCTTGACGAGCCGATCAACACGGACTGGGACGGTAACGAGCTGCTGCTGTCAGACATCCTCGGCACCGAGGGCGATACGGTCATGCGCCCGATGGAGGAGGATGTGGAGCATCAGCTCCTGCGCGAGGCCCTTTCGCGCCTGCCGGAGCGCGACCGGTATATCATCGACCTGCGCTTCGGCCTGCGCGGCGGCAAGGAGCTGACGCAAAAGGAGGTCGCGGACCTCCTGGGCATTTCGCAGTCCTATATTTCCCGCCTGGAAAAGCGCATCATGCAGCGCCTGCGCCGCGACCTTTTGCGACAGGTATCGTGATATCGCACAGCCCTGCTCAAAATCTTATGGTGCAATTTTGCAGAAAGGTCATTGCAAATTCGCGGGTTTTATGCTATAATTTTTCCGGATAAACCATGAAGGCGGCGCGGCAAGGACCGGTCTGCGGCGTGCGCCTTCATCGGATATTGAGAAGGGAAGTGTCAAAAATGTCGGATACCGTGTCCAAATCCGTGCTGAAGCGTTTGCCAATCTACCTGACCTATCTGCGTTCCTTGGAGGACGATGGCCCGGAGAATATTTCGGCAACTGTGCTGGCTTCTGCGCTGAATATGGGCGAGGTGCAGGTCCGGAAGGATCTGGCGCTGGTTTCCGACGGCGGCAGACCGAAGGTTGGCTACCGGCGGCTCTCCCTGATCGAGGACATCGAGCGCTTTCTCGGCTATGACAACACGAATGATGCCGTTCTCATCGGCGCGGGCAAGCTCGGCCGCGCACTGCTGGGCTACACCGGATTTTCCGAATACGGCCTGAATATCGTTGCCGCGTTTGATGCCAACCCCGCGCAGGTCGGCGTCCCGGAGAATGACAAGCCGGTGCTGCCGCTCTCCGCGCTGGAGGAGCTTTGTAAGCGCGAAAAGATTTTGATCGGTATCATCACCGTTCCCGCCGCTCAGGCGCAGGCCGTCTGCGACCTGCTGATTGCCAACGGCATCAAGGCCATCTGGAACTTTGCCCCGAAGCACCTCGAAGTCGGCGAAGGAATTCTCGTCCAGAACGAAAACATGGCAACCTCCCTTGCCGTCCTCTCCAAACACCTCTCCGCGCAGATCAAGCGCCTGTAATCCTCTGAAAACGGCAAAATAGTGCTTGCATTTGCGCCCAATAACCGATATAATACTCTCGCACGCCGGTGTGTTGGAATTGGCAGACGAGGCGGACTCAAAATCCGTTGGGCTAATAACCCGTGCGGGTTCGACCCCCGCCACCGGCACCACACCTTGAAGGCTCGCAAACCCTTGATACGACTGGGTTTGCGGGCTTTTCTTTATGCTTTGAACTCTTATGTACAGCCCCTCCCGCATCAGCAGATTTGCCGTTTACAGGCTGATTTTAGGAGGGACATTGGAGGGACATAAGGCATCATGCGGAGGGATATACGCCCAAAATCGCATAGACAGACGCAAGCTTCGAGTTGGAATTCAAGTACGTGTAGATGTTTGCGGTTGGACTTTCAATAGAAAATCCGGGAGAATTTAGAAAGCTCCGGGTGATTGTACGGTCATGTCGAGGCCAGAGGTACTACACCTTCAAGAGGAAATGGCTCTTGTGGAAGTCGAGCAGGCCGTCGCGTCGGAGCTTGCCGAGTTCGAGGGACAGGCCGCTTCGCTCGACGGCGAGGTAGTCGGCGAGCTGCTGGCGGGAGAAGGGAATATCGAATTCGTACGTACCAAGACGCTGCGCCTCGGCGGAGAAATAGGACAGGAGCTTGGCCCGCGTGGTGCGCTGGCCCATGTGCGTGAGCTTTTCGCTGAAGCGCAGATTTTTCTCAGCTAGCTCGCCGAGCAGGTTGCGGATGATGCGGCTGTGGTGCGTGCAGGCGGCGGGGCAGACATTCAGAACGCGCTTGACGTTCAATAGCATCAGCGCTACAGGACTTTCCGTCACGACGCTCACGTTCAGAACCGAGCCGGGGGCGCAGGCATACGCGGCGGCAAAGCTCTGCCCCGGCCCGGCCTTGGACAGAATATTGCGGTTGCCCCAAATGTCCTCCTGCACGACCAGAATGCTCCCGGACAGCACGATACCGATCGACTCGGCGGTGTCGCCGGTGCGCAGCACGAAGGCATCCCTCGGGTAATCCCGCCTTTCTGCCCTGAGGCAGGTGAGCATAGCGGTCAGCTCCTCCTCGGAGATGCCGGAAAAGAGCGGCGAGGAGCGGATCACGGAGAAAAATTCTCTCATAAAAACCTCCTTTTGTTGAAAATTCAACAGACTTGTTGATTTCATTCTACTATAATCAAGCCATAAACGCAAGGAGGTATTGCGATGAAACGGCGAATCATTGAGATCAATCAGGAAAAATGCAACGGCTGCGGTGCCTGTGCGGCGGCCTGCCACGAGGGCGCGATCGCCATGGTGGACGGGAAGGCGCAGCTGATGCGCGACGATTACTGCGACGGTCTGGGCGACTGCCTGCCCGCCTGTCCCACCGGGGCAATCACCTTTGTGGAGCGCGAGGCCGCTGCCTACGACGAGGCGGCGGTGCTGGCGAACAAACAGAAAAAAATGCGGCAGGAGGGAATGCAGCTGCATGGCGGCTGCCCCGGAATGCGGATGAAAACGCTCCGGCACTCGGAGCTGTCCGGTGCTGCTGCTCCGGCTGCGGCGCAGAGCCGCCTTGCCCAGTGGCCGGTGCAGATCAAGCTCGTTCCGGTGAATGCGCCGTATTTCAGCGGGGCAAAGCTGCTCATCGCCGCCGACTGCACGGCCTATGCCTACGCGGCCTTCCATGAGCGGTTCATGAAGGGCCAGATCACGCTGGTCGGTTGCCCCAAATTGGACGGCGTGGACTATTCCGAGAAGCTGACGGAGATCATCCGCAGCAACGATATCAAGAGCGTGACTGTCGTGCGCATGGAGGTTCCGTGCTGCGGCGGGCTGGAGTACGCGGCGAAAACCGCGCTGCAAAACAGCGGCAAGTTCCTACCGTGGCAGGTCGTGACCATTTCCACAGACGGAAGCATCCTTGACGAGCTGTAAGGTGAGGATTCCGCAATGGAGCAGAAAAAGTCTTGTTCCAGTGGGAACAGACGGTAAAAATATGCCAAAATTGCAATGTTTGGGGCAATGGAAGCATGATCGATAAAATGCTGCTCCGTGGCGCGAAGGTCCACAATCTGAAAAACATCGACGTAGATATTCCGCTGGGTAAAATCATGGGAATTGCGGGCGGGTCCGGGTCGGGAGAATCCTCGCTGGCGCTGGGTGTGGTGGTACCGATCGATAGGTTGCCAAGAGGAAAACGATGCGTGGCGTACGGTTTTGGACGCGCCTACGGCGTGTAACGAAAGCTGGTACGGAATTCGCGGCGGAATCAGGGAACCCCGCCCTATGGACGAGTATCGATTTTGCACACGCGGGAATTGGCGTTTTCTGCGTAGGGGCCGATGCCCTCATCGGCCCGCTGCCGGCACTTGCGGAAATAGAAATGCCACGGCTTGTGGGGCAAGCCGTGGCATTGGGTTATGAAAATTAATTTACGATGCCCTGTGCATAGCGGGCGAGAATGGTGGCGACTTGGGCGCGGGTGGCGCTGCCGGTCGGGTCGAGGTAATCCTTACCATTCTCGTTGCTGCCCTTGATGAGGCCTTCTGCGTTGGCCCATGCGAGGGCTTCCTTCGCGTAATCGCTGACCTTGTTCGCGTCCGGGAAGGAGGCGAGGTCGGCACGTTTGGTGGTATCGACACCCTTCTTCTTCGCGTAGCGGAACAGGATGGCAGCGATCTGTTCGCGGGTCACTTCGTCGTCCGGGGCAAAGTGCGTCGCGTCAACACCGTTGACGATGCCGTTTTCGGCGGCCCATGCGACGGCCTCGGCGTAGTAGAGGCTCTTGCCGGTGGTCACGGGGACATCGGCAAACGCGGTGCTCAGGCTTTCGGGGGCAGGCTTGCCCTCCAGACGCCACAGGACGGTGACAAGCATGGCGCGGGTCATCGCATCGTCTGGGCTGAACATATCGACCTCAGTGCCTTGGAACAGACCGTTCTGGTTGGCGAACTTCACGCCTTCAAAGAACCAATCGGCTTGCTTGACATCCTTGAACGGGTTGACCCACTCGGTGGTGTAGTCGGTGTCCGTTTGGCCGCTGTGGACGACGGTAACGGTGGTGATGTTGGAAACAAGACGCTTACCGGCGGCGGACTTGTCGGTGTACTGCTGTTCACTGATGCCGTAGACAAAGCGGATGTTGCCGGTGCTCTTCGCAGTGGCGGCAACTTCTTCGAGCGAGCCGGTACCGGAGCTCCAAGTCAGGGCCAGCGCGGTGGGAACCACGGTCTTGCCGCCGGCGGTGATGTAATATTTATAGGTTTCGCTGTCGGCGTAGGTCAGCTTGCTGCTGAAGCCGTCTGCTGCCGCAGCGCTGACGGTATCGCCGTTTACAAACGTGATGCCAGCGTCTGCCAGCAGGCTGTTGACGGTGACGTACTCGGTCGCGGCGATGAGCTGCTCATCACCGCCCTTCCAATACTGGTAGCCAGCGGTGCCTTCGGTCTTGAGCGCGGCCAGCTCGGACGGCGTGTAGCCCTTGACGAGCTTTGCCTCGCCGCCCTTGGTCTGCTCATAGACGTTCAGGACGACGCGCTCGGGATGGGTGACGGTCAGGGTCGCAACCTGACTTGCAAGGCGCTTGCCGGAAACGTTCTGACTGTCATACTGCTCCTGACTGACACCGTAAGCAAAGCGGAAGTTGCCGGAGATATAAGCGCCCGTGACAAGCTCTTCGGGCGTGCCTGTGCCGGAGTTCCACGAAATCAGGATTGCAGGCAGAACCTCGGTCTTGCCTTCGGCGTTGATGTAATACCTGTAGATTTCGCTGTCCTCATAGGTGAGGGTGGAGGCGAAGTCAGCGGCAGCCGTGTTGGCAGTGATGCTGTCGCCCGCGCCGAAGTCGATTCCGGCGTCGGCCAGCAGGTCGCTGACGGTTGCGTACAGGTTGGAGGCAACGGTGCCTTCGACCTTGGTTGCATGGTTGAAGTACTGATAGCCGACGACATCGTTCTTTGCCATCGCCTTCAGCTCGGAAAGCGTGTAGGTCTTGATGGTCGTCGCGGCTTCGCCCTCATACTGCTCCAGAACGGTCAGAACGACGGGCTCGTCCGGGGTCGCGGTGCCGTAGCGGAAGGTGGGCGTTGCGCCCGCGCTGAGGTAAGCAATCACATAGCCGTCCTCGGTGATGGTCGCGCCACCGCCGCCGCAGCCGCTGGATTCGCCGTCCGCCGTCAGCCAGACCTTGTAAACGGGATAGCCGGTGGAGTCAGGCTCCTGCGCTTCCCACTTGGCAAACAGGGTCTTGTCGTTCAAATCATAAGCAAACACGTCGAACGGGCTGCGCAGGAAGCGGTCCTCGGCGACCGCGCAATCGACAACGATGTTCGGATTGGTGTCGTACAGGGAAACGGGGCCGGTCGCGGCGATGTTCGCGCCAAGGTAGACATAGGTCAGCGCCTGGCAGGATTCAAAGGTGTTCGCGGGAAGCTCCGTAATCTGCACCTCGTCGGGGAAAATGACCTTGGTCAGATTGCTCCAATCCTGATAGAACACGCCGGTGCCCATTTCCTTCAGACCCTTGGGCATGGTCACTTCGCTCAGGCCGACGCACAGACCGAACGCTGCGCTGCCGATGGACTCGATGCTGTCAACGAGGTTCAGCTCGGTCAGGGCGCTGTCGTAGAAGAACATATAGTCGCCGACGACCTTGCAGCCGTCCTCGAAAGTGACCTTCGTGATATTCGCATCATTGCAGAACACGCCGGTGCCGAGCGTTTCGAGGGTCGCGGGGATGGTCAGCTCGGTCAGACCGTCGCAATAGTAGAACGCGTAGCTGCCGATGGCTTCGACCTTGCCGAGGTCGAGCTTTGTTACGCCGCTGTGGCCGAAGGTGGAATTGCCGACGGTTTTCAGCGAGGCGGGGAAGGTGATCTCGCCAAGATTCTCGCAGCTCCAGAACATATAGTCGGCAAGAGCCGTAACGCCCTCGGAGATGGTAACGCTCGTGAGCTTCTTGCAGATATCAAAGGCGCTGTTGCCGAAGGTGACGCCTGCGGGCAGCGTGACGGAGGTCAGGTTGCTCTGGCGGAACGCGAGGCTTTCAATGGATTTCAGCGTAGCGGGGAAGGAAACGGTGGAAAGCACGCTCTTGCCGCGATAGGTCTGCATGAATGCCTGCGAGGCAATCGTTTCCACGCCCTCGGGGATGTCGTAATGCTCCGCCGGACGGGCGGCCGGATAGCGGATGAGCTTTGTGCCGTCCTTCGTGAACAGGATGCCGTCAACGTCCTTGAAGGTTTCGTTCTCGGCGGCGACGTAGATATTCACCAGCGCGTCGCAGCCTGCAAAGACGTTCTCGGTGTAGGTGACGGTCTGGGTGTTTTCGCCCTCGCCGACGGTGGTCTTGACGTCTTTGCCCATCTTTTCTAGGGTTGCGGGGAGCTTAACGGTTTCGACCTTGCGGCAGCCGCTGAATGCGTCGGAGCCGATGACCTTGACCTTCGTGTTGGAAAGATCGATCTCCGTCACGTTCTCCAGCCCCCAGCAGCCCATGTCGCTGATGTATTCCAGCGAGGCGGGGAATACGACGATCGGGAACCGGTACTGCGAACTGGAACCGGTCATGTTATAGGTGTCGAGGGCTTTCGTGCCGATGCCGGCGACGGAGAAGGTCCACGTGCGGCCGATGACCTTGGTGGTCACGGTTTCCGGAATCGTGAGGGTATCCTTCGCGCTGTTGTAGCCGACGTATTTCAGCTCGACCTTGCCGCTCTTGGTGGCGTTGTCGAATTCGGTCACGTGGAACTCAAGGTATTTCGGGCTTTCGGAGGAAGCTGTCGTGCCGTCCACATAGAACTTGAAGTCGGGGATGGAAGCCACGACCGGCTCCTCGCCCCAGGTCGCGAGGGTGATGTCGCCCTTCTTGGTGGTGTCCGCTGCAAACATCTCGGCCCATGCTTCCTGATAATCCTCAATGGCCGTGACCGGGACATAAAGGGTCAGCTCCTTGCAGCCGGCGAAGGGATAGCGGCCGCCGTTATAGCCGTCGGAAACTGCCAGACCGGGGACCTTCGTGCCGCTGAAGGTGACGGAGGTCAGCGCGGTGCAGTCCTGGAATGCCAGCGCACCGATGGTATCGACCGTTTCCGGGATCACCAGCGCCGTCAGGGCGGTGTCTTTGGCGAACATGGAGGAGGGGAGGCTGTCTTGCTTTGCCGGAAGGGTCACGGAAAGCAGATTCGGGTTGCCTGCGAGTGCGTTGGAGCCAAATGCCACGTTTTCGGCCTCAAAGACGATCTCCTTGAGCTGCCAGAGACGGTCCATATAACGGCCGACATAGTAGAAGCCCTTGTCCTCGACCGTTGTGATGGAGGCCGGAACGGTGATCTTGGTGATCTGCATCAGCGACGTACTCTCGGTATTCTCATAGTTATCGCCGTTGCCGTTGAAGGCGCTTTCTGCAACGCCGACAACTTCATAGTCTGTGCCGTCCGCAGTGTACTTGGTCGGGAGCGTGATCTCGCCGCCGAAGCCCTTGTAGCCGGTGATCCAGGCCTTGCCGTCGCGCAGCTCGAAGTTGTAGAACTCCTGTGCGCTGGAATCAACCTTCGCGCCGCAGACGCAGATACCCGCCTCATAGACGTGCGGCTCGTTCTTAATGGTTTCAGTGCAGCCCTCATCGGTGCAGGTCGCGTTGTGCGTGCCGTCGCCGTTGTTCGTGTAGACCCAATTGTGGCTGGGGGCTTCCGGATAAGCGGGGTCGGCAAGATCGGCATTGATGTCGCCGAGAACTGTAACGGCGCTGTCAACTGCCTCCTCAAAGGCAGCGACGTATGCATCCTTGCAGTGGACCGTCAGGCCGCTATCGGAGATCGAACCATCGAAAATCGAGTTGGCAAGCGAATTGGTGAAGTTCGCGGGGACGTCACCGTAGAAATACAGATCGGTCACGGAATACATATAATCGAAAAGATAATCGCCATAGTATACCACGGTACTCGGAATGACGATGGTTTTTACAGCAGCGTTTGAAACGCCGATGCACATATCATCGAGCTTTTTGACTTCCTTCCCGTCGATTTTCGCGGGAATGACGATATCGGTTTCCTCGCCGATATAATCGGTGATGGTTCCGTTGGAGAACTTAAAGGAAGTTGCGGGGGTGGGTTCGGGCGTCTTGGTTGCGGGATCATAGGTGCCTGCTGCCTGTGCCGGAAGCAGCATTCCGGTCAGCATGGAAACGCACAGCAGCAGAATCGCAAAGCGGCGCGCGAACTGCTTGAACAGGTTCATTTCTTTTCGCTCCTTTTACAATATCGTTATTCTATTCGCAGAATAACCGATATTATTCTAGCACAGAGAAACGCAAATGTCCAACATTATTTTTGTAATCCCAAAAAAATTTAGTTCGCTGCACCTGTCGTTGCCGTTACCAACTAATAATAAGCGGCGGTGAAAAAACTGCTTGCATTTTTTTGCCCTTCATTGTATCATAGAACTGATTTCATACTAGAATCTGTTAAAAAGCTTGAAGAGCTTTTTATAGCGCCAACGGCGCGTCAGATTCTGCATGAGACGGCGCAGCGTGCATTCGCACGATGCGAGTGTGCATAGCACACGGGATTCTTGATGAAATGTTTTAATCAAGAATCAGTATCAGACGGCGGCGGTCGGTGTGCCTGTCATGGAATTTAGATATGCAACTAATTTTCCGTGATGCCGCGTGACGAAAACCGTTCGTTTTTTCTTGCATTACGATATTCTTTGAACAGAATAACGATATCGGAGGTTCTGAATGAAAAAGCTGTTTGCCGTTGTACTCTGCCTTGCGCTGCTGCTGAGCGGCTGTGGCGGGACGCACTATGATCCTCTGGCGGGGGTGGAAACGGTGGTGTTTACCGACGATGCCGGACGAGAGGTGACCGTTCCCGCGTCCGTCACGCGCATTGCGGCCAGCGGCGGCACGGCGCAGATGATCTTAATGACGCTCGTCCCGGATCTGCTGGTCGGCTTGGCCAGCAGCCCCAGCACGGCGCAGATGCCGTATTTCCCGGAAAATATGTGGACGCTGCCGACATTCGGCCAGTTCTACGGCGGTAAGGCCAACCTCAATATGGAATCTCTGATCGACGCGGAGCCGCAGCTCATCATCGACCTCGGCGATAAGAAGGAAAACGTCGTCGAGGACATGGACGGCATCCAGAGGCAGACCGGCATCCCGACGATCTTTATCGAAGCGACGCTGGAAAAGATGCCGCAGGCGTACCGGACTCTCGGCAAATTGCTGGGCCGCGAGGCACAGGCGGAGGAGCTGGCCGTCTATCTGGAAAAGACGCTGACCATGGCGGCGGAGAATTCGGCCAAAATCCCCGACGCGGAACGCAAAAGCGTCATGTTCGGCACGGGTTCGACCGGCCTTGCCTGCAATGCCGTAGGTTCGGTGCAGGCAGACGTGATCGATATCGTCGGCGCGGTCAACGCCATCGCCTCCGACGAGATCAGCAACCGCAACGGCGGCACGACCGTCAATCTGGAGCAGGTCTACGTGTTTGACCCGGATGTCATCCTTCTGTCGGCGGGCGGTCCGTACGATACCCTCACGGACGGCGAATGGTCGTCGCTGACGGCTGTGAAAAACGGGACATATTACGAGATTCCGAATCTGCCCTATGACTGGATGTCCTCGCCGCCGTCTGTGAACCGCGTGCTGGGCATCTACTGGCTGGGGAATCTCCTGTACCCGGAATTGTATGATTACGATATGATCGCCGAGGCACAGACCTTCTACCGCCTGTTCTGGCACTACGAGCTTTCCGAGGCCGAGGCGGAGCAGATGCTCTCACGCTCGACCCTGAGGCCGTGAAGGGAGCAGCGGCATGAAACGAATCCTATCCTTGACGGTCTGCCTGTGCTTGGTTTGCGTCCTTTGCACCGGGGTGCAGGCGGCCGGGTCCGTGACCGATACGCTGACGGTCAAGGTCGGTTACTTTGGAATGGAAACCGACCGTTACGTCGAGCTGGCGACGTATCATTGGAGCGAGCTTTATAACGCGCTGCCGCTGTATCAGACGGCATATTCCTTCTTCCGCAGCGTAGACGACGGGACGTACAACACGGTCATCGACTCGGCCTACGGCTTTTATATCTCCGACCTGCTGAACTACGCGGGCGTTTACGCCGGCGATGTGAATACCATCGCGTTTTACACGCAGGACCAGAGCGTGGGCTATTTTACCTCGTTTACCTACGCCGACCTGTTCTATACGCAGCGCTACTATTTTAATGACCTCGCCGCCCATATCCAGCCGGTCTACGACGAGGAGGGCAACTTTGTAGAGTTCAACGCCGACGAGGCTTGGAACGACTGCTGGACGGTCCAGCCGATGCTGGCGCTGGAGGATAGCTGGGCCAGCTATGAGATCGGCACGGAGCATACCGCGCCGAACTATTCCTCGCTCGGCACGGGCAACCGCTTCCGCCTGCTGTTCGGTCAGTCCTACCCGCTGGAGCGGCGCACGAACCAGACCGCGAAATATACGCATACGCTTTATATTACCTTGCAGGGGACACCGAAGATTGTTGATACGCTCCCACCGCTGGACGGGACGATCGGGTCGCATACCGTGACCTTCCAGATGTCGGTCGGGCAGCAGAATCTGCGCGATGCGCTGGCGGAGTATCTGAACATTGCTTCGTCCGACGGCGATATTCTCGAAATCACCGGCATCACCGTAACACCGGATGCGCAGTACAGCGACCTTGCGACGGTCACACTGCAATACACGGTCCACGCGGAGGGGAACGTCGAGCTTTCCTTCGGCTTCGGTGGGACGGCGGTGACGGAGAATCAGACTGTCACGACCCACAAGCCCGACACGAACGACCCCTCCAAGCCCGATGACTCGTCGGACCCCAAGCCGTCCGAGCCGGGCGGCGACCCGAATGCTCCCACGGAACCCGGCGGCCAAAATCAGAACCCGCAGCCCTCGGAAAACGGCGGCACCGTGCCCCCTACGACCCCGCAGACATCGCCCGCGACGGAAGCACTGTCGCCGTCCGAGCCGGCAAAAACCGAAGCCCCGGAGCCGGTCGAAGGGCCGAGCGGGGTACGGATGTACGCGCTGCCGGACGAGCTGGCCGCACAGCTCATCGGCGCCGGTCCGGAGCAGGAGCTGGAGAAATCTGACCCGGAGCCGGTGACGGTCCTGCCTGTAGCGCAGGAGGATGACAGCCGCATCTTACTGTTGACCGGCGCGGGGGCGCTGCTGCTGGCGGCCCTCGGTGCGCTCAGCGCACTGCGATACTATTCCAAAGGGAGGAAAAAGCTATGACTTCTGTTTTTCATGAGATTCTCCGCGCGGTAGCCGCTGCGATGGAAATTCCCACCGTGATCTTTCTGGTGCTGGTCCTTGGCTTCGCCGTGTTTTCCGTCGGCTGGGTGATCTGCGAGTATTTTACTGAGCATCGCCATATGAAGGAGGACCTGCCGCGCCTGCTGGATACGCTGCGCGCGCCGGGCTGCGACACGGCCGCGACGATCGAAAAGAGCCTGCTCAACCGCCGGCAGAAGGCGGCGCTGCTGGAGCTGACGGCGCATCCGGACTTCACGAACGGCCTGCGCGACAGCCTTGCGACGAACCTCCTGGAGCGGGAGCAGAGCCATTATGACCATATTCTGAAGTTTACGGAGCTGGTCAGCAAGCTCGCGCCGATGTTCGGCCTGCTGGGGACGCTCATCCCGCTCGGCCCCGGCATCATCGCGCTGGGCCAGGGCGATACGCAAACGCTGTCGGTTTCGCTTTTGACCGCGTTCGACACAACGATCGCCGGCCTGTGCGCGGCGGCGGTGTGCCTTGTCGTGACGACGCTGCGTAAGCGCTGGTACAGCGGCTACATGGCCGATCTGGAAACCCTGATGGACTGCGTGTGCGAGAAGGAAGCGAACGTATGAGAAGAAAAAGACGCAGAGGGGAGCGCTTCTCCGGCGAGAGCGTTGATCCGATGAACTATCTGTCGAACCTTTCCGACGCGATGCTGGTTTTGGCGGTCGGCATGATGCTGGCGCTCATTGTTCACTGGAACGTGGACATTTCCACCGGCGGCCGGAGCGACAACACGGCGGGTGATTCCGTCACTGCCGAAGGACAGGGCGGTCAGAGCATCATCGACCGCGAGAATGCCATCACCTTCACCCCGGACGACCTGGCCCAGATAGACGCGACGGAGGGCGAGAATGACGAGGGTATGGAAAAGCTCGGAGAGGTCTATTATGATGCTGCGACGGGCAAATACTACATCATAGAAAGCGGAAGCTGAGCCAATGAAGCTACAACATCACACCTACACGCGCCGGTTCATTATCCTGAGCGCCGTCTTTGCGGTCACGCTGTTCGGCTCGGTGCTGTTGGGGCGGTTTTCCATCACGCCGGCGGAGCTGTTTCGGCTCATCTGCTCCCGCTTTACCCAAGTCGCACCGAACTGGCGGGACGGCGCGGAGAATGTCGCATTTCAAATTCGCTTCCCGCGCGTCGGGGCGGCTGCGCTCATCGGCGCGGCGCTGGCAGTCGCGGGCGTGTCCTATCAGGGAATGTTCCGCAACCCGATGGTTTCGCCCGATATTCTGGGCGCCTCGACCGGCGCGGGCTTCGGCGCGGCGCTGGCAATTTTGCTCGGCGCGGGCTACTTCGGCATTTCGCTGACGGCCTTCTGCTTCGGCCTGCTGGCCGTTGCGGCGGCGTATCTCGTCAGCTGCATGAGCCGTACGAACCAGACCATCGCCTTGATTTTGGCGGGCATGATGGTTTCCTCGCTCTTTTCCGCCGGGACCTCGTACCTCAAGCTCGTGGCAGACACGCAGCAGCAGCTCCCGGCCATTACGTACTGGCTCATGGGCAGCCTTTCATCCATCAAGCCGCGCGATACGCTCTTTGTTGCCATTCCGGTTGCGATCGGACTGGTGCCGCTGCTGATTTTGAGCTGGCGCATGAACCTGCTGACCCTCGGCGAGGAGGAGGCGCGGTCAATGGGCGTGAACACCCGCCTGCTGCGCTTCGTCGTCATCGTCTGCGCGACGCTGCTGACGGCGGCTTCCGTCGCCGTTTCCGGTATGATCGGCTGGGTCGGCCTCGTCATCCCGCATTTCTGCCGGATGCTGTTCGGCTACGACTACCGGCGGCTGCTGCCTGCGGCGGTGCTGTTCGGCGCAGCATTTCTCATCGTCGTGGACGATATCGCGCGGCTGGCGACGGCGGGCGAGATTCCGCTTGGCATCCTGACGGCCTTTGTCGGCGCGCCGATCTTCCTGTATCTGATTCTGACGGGAGGTGCGCGGCGTGGAACTTGAGGTTAAAAACCTGACATTTTCTTACGGAAAGCACGCAGTTTTGCTCGAATTGAGCTTTGCAATTCAAAAAGGAACGCTCACGGCGGTCCTCGGCGCGAACGGCGCGGGAAAAAGCACACTGTTCCGCTGCCTGCTTGGCTTTTTGAAGCCGCAGGCGGGAGAGATTTTGCTCTCCGGGAAGCCGCTTCCCGCCTACACCCGCCGCGAAAGGGCGGCGAAGATCGCCTACATCCCGCAGACCTCAGAGCCGATCTTCAACTATACGGTCCTCGATACCGTTCTGATGGGGACGACGGGGACGATGAACGTTTTGCAGCGTCCCAGTGTGCGGGAGCGAGAGGCGGCCTTGCAGTCACTGCGCCAACTCGGCATCGAAGCGCTTGCCGAGCGCGGTATCAGTCAAATTTCCGGCGGCGAACGCCAGCTCGCGCTCATTGCCCGTGCTTTGGTCCAGAACGCGGAAATCCTGATTATGGATGAGCCGACGGCAAACCTCGACTACGGCAACCAGCAGCGTGTGCTGAAGCAAATTCGCGGTCTGACCGGGCGCGGCTATACCGTTCTGCTCTCCACGCACAACCCGGAACACGCCCTACGCTATGCGCACCGGGTTCTGGCGCTGCAAGACGGCCGTGTGCTTGCCGACGGCCCTACCGAATCGGTACTGACGCCGGAGCTGATTCTGCGGCTCTACGGTGTGCAGGCTACGATCGCCGCGATGCAGACCCCATCCGGCGAGGCCCACAGTCTGATTGTTACGGAGGACGAGATCAAATGAAACGATTGCTTGCTGTTATTCTGACACTCTGTCTGCTGCTGGGGACGGTTCCGGTCATCGCTGCGGCAGGGGAAACGGCCGGTACGCTGGAAAAGCGCACGGGCTACGACTTGGCCACGGTGCGCTGTGAGTTGGCCGACGGGAGTTATTTCTTTGCGGACGTGACCGAAACGGAAACGGGCTATACCTACCGCTTCGACCGGGCCACGAACGGCGGGAGGATCATCCCGGAATATTTTTCCACCACCGTCTGGGACGGCGCGGTCGATATTTCGTGGTATGACAAGACCAAATCGGAATTCTATCTGGACACACCGGCGAAGCTGGCGGGTCTGGCCGCGCTGGTCAACGGCCGGGTCGACATCGACACGCCCACTTACCGCATCAAGGGCGACCAAAAGGAACTGGTCAGCACGAAGCATGACGATTTTCTGCTCGTCGGCGCGGGTGGCGGCAACCAGTACGGTACGGTCTACGTCGCCGACGCGGCGCATGATTTTTCTGACAAGAGGGTCTGCCTGACCGCCGACATGGACTTGGGCGGCGTTTGCAACTGGACGCCCATCGGCGGCAAGTACCCGATGGACGCGGCTAACAGCGAATACGTGATCGAGGCGTTCTTCAACGGCACGCTCGACGGACAGGGACACCGTATCACAAATCTGCGCTGCGACCGCTACGCCGCAAAGGGCTATGCCTATTCGCAGGCGGTCGGCTTTGTCGGCTACATGGGCGAGCTTTACGACGGCGAAACAGCCCCCGCGACTGCGCCTGCTGTGCGGAATCTCTCCGTTGGCGGCAGCGTTTATGGCCGCCGTTCTGTCGGCGGCATCGTCGGCAAGAGCGGCAGCGTTTCGACGGGTGTTTTCGTTGAAAATTGCGCAAATTTTGCAAGCGTAAAAAATACGGATTCCAAGGGTGTCGGCGGCATTATCGGTACGGCGACGGGAACCGGAGCGATCGTCAACTGCTACAACACCGGTAATGTGACGACAACCTATGCCTGCCCCGCGGGCGGTATTATCGGCAGCAACGGCGGCATGGATGTCTACAATTGCTACAGCGTCGGCACGATCGATTCCGGTGGCAACCGACGCGGGCGCGGCATCGGCGGTCATGACAAGGGCAGCTATACCGTTTCGGATTGCTATTATCTGCTCGGCTCCGACGATGACCCCGACTCAAACGGCTGGTATCGCGGAACGGCGCTCTCCGTAACGATCTCCGTTACCGCCATGAGCCAGACGGAAATGCGGTCGCAGAAGCTCGTTGATGCGCTGAATGTCAACGGCACAGCCTATGCTGCAACGTCCGGCGCATATCCCGTCCTTGCGTGGGAGGCTACACCCAGTTTCGAGCAGCTTTCCGTTACGCTGATGCAACCCCACGGTGGTACGATCGCGGCGAACTGCGGAGCAACGGTCCCGTTCGGCACGGTCCTGCACCTTTCCAACATCCCCGCGACCGGCTGGGCCTTCCGCGGCTACAGCTTAAACGGTCAGACCCTGACCGGCCCGTATGCGACGGTGACGGAAAACGCGGAAGTGAGCGGCAGCTTTGCCCAGCTCGTCGCCGGTACGCTGTACATTCAAAATGACCCAGACTTTACCATTCAGGTCGTCAAGGACGGCACGGTGATGGTCGATGGGATTGCCCAGTGGGTCACGAAGCACCCCGTGGCCGACGGCGACCCCCTGTACGAGGGCGACGTGCTGACGGCGACGGCGACGCTTGCGGAAAACGCCGAGCCGGACGACCTGAACGAGGTCTATACGGGCAAGTTCTGCTACTATTTCACCTTTCTGGACGAATCCGGCAAGCAGACCAAAACCGATACCGGGAAATTCACGGTAACGAATCAAATTACCTCGGCCTCGCTTCGCCTGAATGCGACCGGCTACACGACCCACAAGGTCTGGACGCAGCTCGCCGAAACGGATTGGTGCGACGAAACAAAGGACACGTTCACCCTGACGACGGCGCGGCAGCTTGCGGGCTTGGCGCTGCTGGTCAAGGAGGGGAACAGCTTTGCAGGCAAAACCGTTTGCCTCGGCGCGGATATCTCGCTGCGCAACGACGACAAGACCTTCAATCGCAGCACGCGCTGGTTTGACGGTATCGGCTCGACGCAAGCGCCATTTTCCGGCACGTTTGACGGTAACGGCTTCCGCATTTTTGAAATGACCGCCGAAACCACCGGCAGCGGCGCGGCGCTTTTCCTCGCAACGGACGGCGCGGTGCTGAAGAATCTCAGCGTTTCCGGCGCGGTCAAGGCCAACGGCAGTGCGGCGGGTATCGTCGCACAGGCGAAGAAAACGACCGTTCAGAATTGCGTCAACGAAGCTGTCGTTACCGCGACCGGCGACCGTGCGGGCGGCATTGCGGCGCAGCTGGATAGCGCCTCCGCCGTGACCGGCTGCACCAATCGCGGCACGATCAGCGGCACGGACGGCCTCGGCGGCATTGTCGGCGTTGTCCTCGATAAAGAAAGCACCCTCCGCGACTGTGTGAATGAGGCAGCGGTCAGTGCGAACGGCTCCTCCGTCGGTGTCGGCGGCATCGCGGGCAGCATCGGCGGCAGCCTGACCCGCTGCGCAAACTACGGCGCGGTGTGCGGACGTGGCTGGTACATGGGCGGTCTCGTCGGCGCGTGTATGACCGAAAACGCGGCGGCGCTGCTCGATTGCTACAACATCGGCGACGTAACGAATGAACACACCTATTCCAGAGCCGGGACCGGCGGCCTGATCGGCTACGGCAACTATTACCGCGCCGAAAATTGCTTCAACTATGGCACGGTGACCGCCGCTTCCGGCATGACCGGCGGCACGATCGGCCGCGACAGCCTCCGCTCCACCAGCGTCCGTAGCAATCTCTATTATCGCACGAATTCCTGCGCCTACGCGGGCAACGGCAAGGCGGAGATGACCAACGTCGCGGCGCGTACCGCAGCGGAAATGGCCTCCGAAGCATTCCTGCAAGAGCTGAACCGCGACGGCTGCTTTACGCTCACGAACGGGAAATACCCGGAATTTTCCGCGCCCTGTGCGCACGAACACACAGAGCTGAAAAACGCGGCTGCCGCGACCTGCACCGCAGCGGGCTACACGGGCGACCGGTACTGCACGGACTGCGGTACACTGCTCGAAGGCGGCAAGATCATTCCGGCCACCGGCCACAGCTACCTAAACGGCACCTGTACCGTCTGCGGCGCGAAGGACCCTTCGGGAAGTGAGCCGGAGCAGCCTTGGGGGAACCCCTTCCGCGATGTCAAGCCGTCCGACTGGTTCTATGAGGGCGTGAAATTTGCCAATCAGCACGCGCTGTTCAACGGCACCGCGCCGGATGCCTTCTCTCCGGAGGCGGCCATGACGCGCGGAATGCTCGTCACCGTCCTCTGGCGGCTCGACGGTAAGCCGGTTCCCAAGACGGCAGGCAGCTTTACCGACGTTTCCTCCTCGGCCTACTATGCCGACCCGGTTGCGTGGGCTTCGGAAAACGGCGTGGTCAACGGCATCGGCGGCGGGAAATTTGACCCGGACGGCAACGTGACCCGCGAACAGATGGCGGCGATCCTCTACCGCTACGCCAACGTCTGCAAGCTCGACACAAGCAGACGCGGTGATTTTACCGCCTTCCCAGACGCGGCGGCCGTCAGCACGTGGGCGACGGACGCGCTCTCTTGGACCATTGCCGAGGGCATCATCGGCGGCAGCAGGGAAGGCGACCGGGTCTACCTGAACCCGGAGGGCAACGCCACCCGCGCACAGGTCGCCGCAATCTTTATGCGCTTTGTCGAAAACGTTATGCAATAAGCAATAAAGCAACGACCGAGGCCGGACATCGACCTCGGTCGTGGTTTAATTCTAGAATAACCGCAGCAGGCCCTGAACGACCAGCACGGCGCACGAGCTGCTCAGCGCGACGACGATGAGGCTCTTGCCGTGGTAGGCCAGCAGGATCGCCGTGACCAGCGCGGCAATGCCGGAGGCAAGGCTCTCCGTGCTGCTCAGAATGCTCGGAAACGTCATGGCGCTCAGGCAAGCGTAGGGAACATAGTGCAGAAACGAGCGCAAAAACCGACTTTTGATTGGCCTGCGGAACAGCGTCATCGGCAGCAGACGAATGAGATACGTCGTTACGGCCATCGCAGCGATGTAAAGATAAATGCTCATGCGGCCTCCTCCTTTACCGGGAAGAGCCACGCACATACGGCAGCCGCCGCCACGGTGCAGATCACGATGGAGATCCCCGGCGATACCTGCGAAAGCAGCGGGACCCATGTGAACAGGCTGCTGCATCCCAGCGCAAGCAGGGCGCAGAGCAGAACGGAGCGCTCCTTTTTTGCCGGGGGAACGACGATAGCAATAAACATCCCGTACAGCATCACGCCCAAGGCGGTCCTTAGGAACTCCGGCAGGACAGAGCCTGCCAGCGCACCGGCCAGCGTTCCGCCCGTCCAGCCGAGCAGCGGCAGCACGCCGAGGCCCAGAAGATACGGCGTGGTCAGCGGCTCTGTCCGCGCCATGGCGAGGGCGAAAATCTCATCCGTGTTGAAAAAGGCGATGACAAGCCGCGGCAGCAGTCCGATTTTCTGTCCCATCCGCTGACTGAGCGCCAGACTCATCAGGGCGTACCGGCTGTTGATGACAACCTGCGTCAGCACCATTTCCCAAAGTCCGGCGGCGGCCAAAATCAGCGTCAATCCGGCAAATTGTCCCGCGCTGGTGAGATTCGTCAGCGAGATCAGCGTCGCATCCAGCGCCCGGATGCCCTGCGTCGAGGCCAGCGCCCCGAATCCGAAGCTGACCGAAAAATATCCCAAACCGACCGGCACACCCCGCCGAACGCCCAAACAGAATTCACTCCGTGCCATCGCCTATGGCCTCCCAAAAGAAATGTCGAATTATTCTACCAACAACCGCCCAAAAAAGCAAGCCCCATTCCGCCCGCACCCACAAACAAAGCAGGCCGCGAAATCCTACGATTTCACGGCCTGCTGTCATGTTGAAGCGTCGAAAATGAACGGAAGCTGATGTGCGCGCTTGCGGTATTCCAGCGGGGAGGTCTTATAGTATCGCTGGAAGGTCTTGGAAAAATAACTCTGCGAGCTGTAGCCGAGGTAGTAGGCGATCTCCGAGCATTTATAATCCGAAAAGAGCAGCATTTTCTTTGCGGTATCCATCTTTTTGACCGTAATCAGCTCGGTGATGCTGGTGCCAAGCTCTTTTTGAAACAGCCGCTCCAGATGTCCCGGACTGACGTTTTTATACTCCGCGAGGTCCTTGGTGGAAATCTTTTCGTGCATATGCTCGTAGATGTAGTTGATGCAGTCGTAAACGCACTTCGAGCAATACGCCGCCTGATGATCGGCAGAACGCTTTCCGGCGACTTTTTCTGCAACCCGGACTATGAGACCGGCGTGCGGCTGTTTGAGGAGTCTGAGGCCTCCAACTGCGTCTACAGCGGCGCAAATGCGCGTCTGCTCCGCAATGTCTGCAACTGCTGCTCTGACGGCTGCTGCCCTGTTGTCGTAAGTGTGAACAACGGCATTGACTGCCTCATGCCCAGCCGCTTCCGTCCGTATCTGAAGAAAGAGGACAAGTGCGTCGGCTGCGGGACCTGCGCCAGAATCTGCCCGTTCCATGCGATCGACATGGTCGATAAGCGACCGGTCATCAAGGAAGAAAAGTGCAAGGGCTGCGGCAACTGCGTCCTGCGCTGCCCGACCAAGGCGCTGAAAATGGAAACCGTCCACGACCCCGAATGGGTGCCGGACTGCGATTTCCCCCTCGATAACGTCGGCGACGACGGCAACGGCTCCAAAACCGTATTTTAGGCCGATCACCGATGAAAAGCGCATCTCGTCAATCGCAGACGAGATGCGCTTATTATTTACTCCGATGTCGTGGTTGGATGGTTTTCCGGCGGTATCATATGGCCGGTCCGGTTTTGCTCGACTTCGGCGCGGAGGATGATGCCGAGGGTGAGGCAGAAATCCGGGTCCTTCAGGTCGCTGCCGAGGAGCTGCGTGATGTGCGCGAGGCGGTCCAGCAGGGTCGAGCGGTGCAGATAGAGTGCGGCCGCCGTTTTTGTCACGGAGAGATGATTGTCGAGATAGACGCGAAGCGTTTTCAGATAGGAAACCTGCGAGTTGTCGTCGTGCGCCTTGAGCTTTTTCAGCCCGTCCGGGTAATAGACCCACGAGGGCCGCCCGGCCAGCGCGCCGGACAGGAGCTGGGGCAGCAAGTAGTCCTGAAAATAAAAGACCGTGTCGCTTCCGTCCCGCAAAAGCCCGTTTTGTAAAGCACTCGATGCCTGAAACCATGCCTGATTTGCCTCGTACAGATTGGAAAACACATCGGATACGCCGCAGATTAGGCCAAGCCGGCCCAACAGCGGCAGAAGCTGCGTCGTTGTTTTGCGCTCTGCCTGTGCAGCGGGCAAAAACGCGGCAACGGCGCGTTCATATTCAAATGCCATCGCGCCGGGATGGCGTTCCTCCAGGGCGGCGGAGAGATAAGCGCCGGGCAGGGGGGCTGCGCCGGTTTTTGGCTGGAGCCGAACGCAGACCCAATCAGTTTTTCCGTTTTCCTGACTCAACGCGCGCCGCAGCTCAAAATCGACCGGCTGTCCGGCGATCACACTGCGCAATGCGCGGCGGACGGCGGAACGGGTGCTGGCCAGCAGCGGATTCTGCTGAATCGCCTGCCGCAGGAGCTTTACGAGGAAGATTGCAAGCGACCGGTCGGAATCCCGGAGCGGCCGGAACGCCTCAAACACGGTCAGACAGCCGAGGTACTCCTCTTGATCGAACACATTGACCGAAAGCGTTCGCATATTTTGCAGTTCCAGCAGGAGCGGCTCATGGACGTGCGTCGAAAGGTCGTGCAACGATAGGAATGTCGCCATTTTTTCTGCATCGAAGGTTTCGGTATCCAGCCGGATACCGAGATTGTTTTGGAAGTATTCCTCGTCGGTCACGGCGAGATAGCGAAAATCGGAGCCGATCAGCAGCATCGGGTTGGAGAAAATGTCCCGGCTGGCCTCCAGCATTCGCGGCAGGCTTGCGCCGTGGCGAAGGATGTGCCAAAGCCGCTCCTCCCATGCCTCGTAGCGGTCGAAGATTTGCTGCACCAGATTGAACACACGGAAAATATCCGTATCGGTGCCAATCGTGATCACGCTGCATCGGCCATAAAACGCCGTCAGATTCCAGTGCTGTCCGAGGCAGACAAGGCACACGTTTTCGCTGAGCGACGGCCGCGCGGGCAAATGGTCGGCGGAGCAGACGTAGACATGGTTTTTCTCAAAGGTCTGCGTCCGGTCGAGATAGAATTTCGGGCGGCAGAGCGCCAGCTCCAAGCTGCCCGCACCGCGCAGCTCGACGGCCTTCAGCTCCTCCTTCAGCTTCCAATAGAGAATATCCGCGCACAGCTTCATAGGCAGTCCCTCATTTCGCAGTTCTGTACTTCATTATATTCCGCGAAGCCATACCTGTCAACGCATGACCATACAATTTGTATGGCCGTGCGTTTATTTTTTGATGCAAATTGCCATTTTGCACAAAAATAACCCGTACAAATTGTATCATTTGCCAGCATACAAACTGAACGACTCCGCGCGGTAAAAACCGGACCTTTTGTAGAATTTTCGCAGCGGGACCGGCTGCTTATAATAAGTGTATCGTCAAAACAAAATAGGAGGAATACCATGCTGAAAGAAAAACTGGATTCCAGAAAATGCTTCGCCACCGCGTGGGGCAAGCTCATCACGGAGGAGGAAGCCTACCGGCAGCTCAACCGCCAGATCGCTGCGATGACCGCGAACCTGTTTCAGGTTATGCGCATCTTTGAGCCGAGCTGGGAAAAGCGCACGGAAGCCATCTGTGACATCGCCAACATGATGAACATGGCCGTCGCTGGGACCCCAGAGGAACAGAAGGATTACGTGAACGCGTCGCTCTATGAAGCGTTCAATATTCCGGAGCTGTGCGAAAAATCGAGCTGGCTCGGCGGCATCACCGGCGACTCCGGTGACGAGTGGGAGAATATGGCCGGACGCGTCGTACAGTTCACGCGCAACCGCGTGGAAAAGGAGCTGGACACCTGCCCGTGGGACATCGTCGGCAGTGAACTTTGCAACATGACGACCAGTATGTTCACGGCGAACTTTGACCTCGCGTCCTCCAACGGCACAGAAAACGAGGTCGCGCTCAATATGTGTCAGGCCCGCGGCTGCGGCAACAAGCACTGCCGCGTCGTTGCGGAGCGGCGCGATGTGTATGGCCTCCCCAAGCAGGGCTGGCTCGACCATATGCAGCAGCCCGTCGATCCCATCCACGACACCCCGCGCGAACGCATGGTCAAGGAGGGCCAGTGCTTGCGTAACGGCCAGTATACGCAAAACTTCGGTGAGGAAACGTCGCTGGAAAAGGCCTATCACTGGGTCGCGCAGATGGGCTGGGTTTGGTCCATCCAGTTCCCGATGATGGCCATCAAGGACATGGCGCCGGACGAGGACGAATTTTTGCGCGTGTTCCGCATCGTGTTCGCCACGGCGGGCAAGAACCAGTTCATCGACCCGTTTGCAAAGGAGGGCCTGCGGAGCTACTTGGGTGTGCCGCATGAGATGGACGAAAACGACGGCAGAATTCTGGGCGGCTATATCCGCTATATGCTGGACGTACAGCAGGTGCCGTATGAAATGGTCCGCTGGACAAAGGACGAAACGTGGATCAAGGTCAAGAGCGAGGACTTCACCGCCCGCTATGAAATGGCGCCGCTGGATGAGCTGATCGATGCCTACGAGGCGCAATGGAACGGCGCGGCGAAAACGCTGGTCAGCCCGGAATGGTCCTGCGTGATTGAGGACCGAGACGAGGAAGAGATGTACATCAAGGTCATCCGCAAGGAAGACCTGCGGATGCTGTAAGGAGGTGCTGGAATATGCTGTTTAAGGAAGATAAGGTTGCCCGCGCCGATGCTGAGGCCATCCGCAAGGGCGTAGGCTTCTACCGCTGGACGCACGATCTTGTGGAGATCACGGGCAAGGACGCGCTGGAGATGCTGCAAAAGATTTATATCAGCGACATTTCAAAGGTCGCCGTCGGGCGCTCGAAATACACCGCCTCACTGGACGAAAACGGCGAGATCATCGACGACGTGATTGTCATGCACATGGCCGACGGCCTGTACTGGGTCTCCGACCTCTACGGCCCGCGCCTGCTGCCTTGGATCGAAAAACACAAGGGTGAGGCGGACGTTCATGCAAAAATCATTACGTATGATTGGGATATGTACGCCGTACAAGGTCCCGAAAGCCTCAAGGCGATGAACGCCATGCTGAACGAGCCGGTGGACGAGCTGAAGCGCTTCAGTATCTGTGAGCGCAAGCTGGGCGACATCCCCGTTTACATCCACCGCTCCGGCTTTACCGGCGAAAACGGCTATGAAATTTATTCTGCCTTCGATAAGAGCGCAGAAGTTCACGAGCTTGCCCTGAAGAGTGTCGAGGCGGTCGGCGGCCGTGAGCTTCAGACGTTGGAGGTTTATGTCCGCTCCGTCCCGATGGAAAAGGGCTTCCCGCTGAAGCAGGACTTCAAGCATTTAAGCCCGTATGAGTGCGGCCTTGGCTGGGCGGTCGCCGCCGACAAGGACTTTATCGGCAAGGAAGCGGCGCTGGCGCGGAAGGAGCATCCGAAATACCGCATGGTTGGTTTGGAATTCTCCCGTGAATCGACGGAGGATATCTCCATCTGGGAGCGCGTGTACTGGTACGGCGTGGAGGTTGGCCGCTGCGCACAGACCATCTACGGCTACACGGTTGATAAAAACATCGGCTTTGCCACCGTCCGCGCGGACGTGCCCGACGGCGCAGAGTTGACCGTCGGCTGCAATGATTCGCCCGCCGTCGTCGTGAAGAAGATTTTCTGCTGAGGAGGACATCATGGGAAAATTAGAAGGGAAAGTCTGTATTGTGACCGGTGCGTCTGCCGGCATCGGCCGGGCCACAGCGGAGCTGTTCTGCCGCGAGGGCGCGAAGGTCGTGGCAGTCGCCCGCCGCGAAGAGCGCCTGAAGGAACTGGCCGAGGAATGTAAGGACGCGCCCGGTGAAATGACGTGGTACGCGGGTGATGTCGGCGACCCGGCAACAGCCGTCGGCATGGTCAAAAAAGCCGTTGAAACGTTCGGCAAGCTGGACGTTGCCGTCAATGATGCCGGTATCATGGATGACAATACCGCCATCGCGGACGTGTCCGACGAAATGCTGCACGAGACGTTCCGCGTCAACACATTCGGTCTCATGTACGCAATGCGCGAGGAATGCAAGCAGTATCTCGCGCAGGGCGACGGCGGCGTGATTGTCAACATCTGCTCCGTCGGCGCGACGCACCAGACCTCCGGCGCGGCTTATTGCGCCAGCAAGGGCGCTGTACTTGCAGCGACAAAAAACACGGCGTTCATGTACATGGAGCAGGGCATTCGCTGCAACGCGGTGTCTCCCGGCGGCGTCGTGACCGACATTCCGCTGGTCATGCCGCCCTCTGACGAGTTCGGCTTTGGCCGGACGAGCAAGCTGCTGGAGTTCTCCGGCGAGCTTGCCATGCCGGAGGACCTTGCCGACGCGATTCTGTTCCTCGCCAGCGACCAGTCCCGCTACGTCAACGGCGAAGAGCTGAAATGCGACGGCGGCTGGACGTGCTTCTAAGCAACATAACATACAGGCGGCTTCGGTCGGGGCCGCCTGAAAGCGATAGTAAAAGCGGCTTCCGGATTCGGAAGCCGCTCAGACTGTCAAAGAACTGCCCAACGAAAGGTTTCGGAGGGAGGAAAAGTGTGAAA